>NZ_CP076718.1:555757-855757 GCF_011682235.2 Rhodocaloribacter litoris
CCCGAACGCCGACGCCCGAAACACCCGCAGCCGCGCCACCGGCACCGACGCCCGCACCACCGCATCGACGCCCCGCGCACACCCGACCACAACCCGACCCCGCACCAGCGGCAGCACCGCCCGCACCGCCGCCACGCACGCCGCCGACGGCGAACGCGAACCCGAGAACCCTACCACCGGCGCAGACGAAAGAGCAGAGCGGACAGACATGGCAACGACGTGGCAGGTGAAGAAAAAAAACTGAACCGGGGGGCTGAATGCCCCTTTCAGCCCGCGCACAGCGGAGGCAAGGTGGAGCGCCCGCAGGCGCGGACCTGCACAAGCGCAGCGCGGAAGGGAGCACCGAGGACGAACGACCTTGCTGGAGCGAGCACGGGCGTATCCTGAAAAAGCCCCCCGGTGATGGAAGTAGACAGAGCCCGAGCGTCAGCGAGGACGAGATGGGTTCGGCGGGGCGTCAGCCCGGCCGGTCAGCGGCGGTAGGGGAAGCGGAGAGGTGCGGGCAGCGGCGCGGGGACGGTTCTGTCTCGGCCCGGCGCCGCGTGCGAGGAGCCTTCGGGATCAGTCGCGGAGAGGCGCAGAGGGCCTGGCCGCGCACTCGGCTGTCAGGCAGGCGGCAGGTTGGCCGAGCGGCACGCGGGCCGCATCGTGCGCGAGGATGAGATGGCAGGGCACGGAGCGGATCGGGTGCCGCAAGTTGGGTTGGTGCCGGTTTGCTTTTCCGATGCCGGCGATGGGCCGGCGTGCCCGCTGCGGACGCGCGTGCCAGGACCGCCGCAAGGTTCGTACTGCTCCACTTGTCGCCTGATGCATTGACCAGGGGTAAATTTTTTTCTAGGTTTTGCGCCATGCATCACGGCACCATGGAATAACCTAACGAATGGTCGAACGACCCGCTGAAGCATCTCCTGAGGCCGATAACAACGCAGTGAATACTCGCCCTGACGTGCTATCCTGCATTGAGTCGGGATCAGATGGGATGATGGGAGGAGCGCCGTTGCCTCACCTGCCTGCGCAGCCACCGCAGTGGCAGGCGGGGGATGCGCGCGATCTGTCTTTTCTGCCGGAAGCCAGCGTGGACCTGATCGTCACGTCGCCCCCGTACTGGCGGCGGCGCAATTATGGGCATCCTAAGCAGCTCGGTCAGGAGCCAACGCCGGAAGCCTACGTCGAGGCGCTCGTCGAGGTGCTCGATGGCTGGCGGCATGTGCTGCGGCCCCATGCATCCGTCTTCGTCAATCTCGGCGATACATACCGGGATGGGTTCCTGATGGGTGTCCCGGCGCGGTTCGAGGTCGCTGTGCGCCAGGCCGGCTGGAACGTTGCCAACCACATCGTGTGGACGAAATCCGTTGGGCGACCCGAGCCGCGTCCGTACCGGCTGGCGAGCCGGCATGAGGCCATCTTTCATCTCACCCTCGCCAGGCGTGCTACGCACTACTTCTTCGACCTTTTCGCCCTCTCCGCCGACCTGGGACGCAGTGCGAACCCGGGCGATGTCTGGGATCTGCATCCCGCTCGCAGCCGGAGCGATCACATTGCCCCCTTTCCGCCCGAACTGGCCCGCCGCGCCATCCTCGTCGCATGCCCCGAGCGCGTCTGCACTTCGTGCGGCCGGCCATTCACGAGACGCCTGGCGCCGACGGCCGAGCTCGACCCATCACGCCCTCAGGCCGTGCGGGCTATGGAACTGTTTAGGCAGCACGGCCTGACCGACGCTCATCTGGCTGCCATTCGCGCTGTGGGCATCTCCGACGCCGGCAAGGGCAAGGCGCTTCAAAACGGAGCCGGGCGTAATGCGGAGCATGTGAAGGAATTGGCAGCCGAGGCAAAGAAAGCGCTCGGCGGCTACTTCCGCGAATTCACGTTTGCCCCGAAGCGACACGTTGGCTGGGAGGGGTGTGACTGCGGGGCACCAACGACGCCAGGCACGGTGCTCGACCCCTTCATGGGCAGCGGTACGACACTCCGTGTGGCGCAGGAACTGGGACGCCATGCGCGTGGCGTTGACCTTGTAGTACCTGATCAACTGAAGACGGTGCATTAGGTTGCCTTCGCTCAAGAAAAAAGCCATCTCGCTCTATCTCCGAACGGGCTGCCAGCGCCAGCTTCTGCTGAATCTCTACGGCGATAAGGAGCGACGGGAATTGGCGATGCCGCCCCGGCAGACGGTACGCGCCGGGCTGGGGCTCGTCGGCAAGGCCGGCTACGACTGGCAGGACGAGAAGGTTAGCGAGCTCGGCACGGTCTTCGGGGCTGAGCACGTGCACATGAATCCGAAGCGGGAGGGAAACCGACCGGGTACGCTGGACCTCCGGGATGTGTTATCCAGGCTGACGTCGTATCAGTTTGTCGTCGAAGGGCGGTTCGATCCGAACACGGACACGTTCAGGCGGGCCATCGGGCTCAACGAGCTGCGGGATCTGCAGGGCGAGCCGCTTGGCGTCGGCAACGCGTTCCCAGATGTAGTGCAGGTGTTGCCCCCAATGCGGGAGCGGGCAGCATGGGAGCAGGAGATCAAAGAGCTGGGGCCGGGGGCTTCAGGGCTGGAGGTACTGCCGGGCGGCGACGTGCACCCGCTCGACGAACACGATGGGCGGCTCCGCCTCCGCGTGATCGACATCAAGCAGACGGCCGAACCCGGAGCGCACTACTTCGCCGAGGTCGTCTACTACTCGATGGCGCTAGCGGCGTGGCTCGTTGAGTACGGGCACACCGACCGCTTCGTCGTCGTTGCGACGCCGGCGGTTTGGCCGGGGAGTTACGAGGCATCGGCGCTCATGGAAGTTCGGGAGCGGTGCCGCAAAGCGGGGCGCGAGCCGACGGCGGAGGAACTGGCGCTCGCCCTCGAGGATGATCTTGAGATCGCTCCGTTCGACGTCTTCGCGCCGCGTCTGCGGCGGTTCTTCCGCGAGGAGCTCCCCTATGTGCTCCAGACGCCGTGGGACGAGCTGCCGTGGCACGTCTCCTACGCCTGCGCCGGGTGCGATTTCCTCGGGTACCCCTGGAAAGATGCGAGCGGAAAGCTCTTGAACGACCCCCTCCACTGCTGGCCGACGGCGGAGGAGAAGGATCACCTCTCGCGTGTGGCCGGCCTCTCGCGTGGCGGCGCCAGGCTGCTCCGGCCCGTCGCGGCAAACGTCGCGGCGCTCGCCGGTGTGGAGGCAGACGACGTGGCCTTCAACGCCAGCCCGACGCTCCGGGCGAAGCGGACGGTCTACCCGCACCGGGCGCGGTCGCTCCAGACAGAGACCGCCGGTGTGATCCCGGATTCGGGCAGCGACGCGCTCATGCCACGCTGGCCGGACCTACACGTGTACGTCTTCCTGGACTACGACCTTGCCAGCGCCGTGACGGCGGCGTTCAGCCTGCGCGCCTTCTGGAAGGAGCCACTCCCGTTCGGCTCGGTGCTTGAAACCAAGCGACGGCGCTGGGCAGCCGTGGATAACAAAATGCCTACCGGCTTCCAGGAAGTCTTCCTCGTGGACCGGCGCGACCTCGACCGCGAACGGGAGGAACTCGTCAAGTTCCTTTGCACCCTGCGCGGCATCCTCGACGAGGTACGCCACCTCGACGACGCCGACGTGGAGGCGGGCCGGCGCGGCGACCCGGACGAGCCGGAGAAAGCGAAGCGAAGTACGTATCAGATCTACCTCTGGGACGAGGCGCAGCGGAAGCACCTGGTCCGCGTGGTGGGCCGCCACCTTGGGGCCGTATTGTCGGACACCCGTCTGCGTGATCTGGCCTGGTTGTTTCCTCCACCTGAACTGCTCGTACACGCTGAAGACGCGTCGCACAAGTCGCCCTTCACGCTCGTCTCGGACGTGGTGCAGAACACAGTGGCGGTGCCCGTCCCCCACCACTACACGTTGCTGGACGTCGTGCAGGCGTATCGCCCCGACCCGGTCGCGGCACCGAGCGTACACCCGCTCTACCGGGAGCCGCTGAGCGACCTCATCCCCGGCGAGCGCCTCCACGAAATGTGGACGCACCGGGGCGACTGGCTGAACACGGCCAATACGATTCGGGAGACGACCGGGAAGAAGCTCTCCGCGCTGGCCTACGTGGTGAGCCAGCTAGAGCGGGACCTCGGGTCCTACCTCACGCGGGCCGCGGCTCCACCGGTGATCCGGCCGCCCCGACGGCTGACGGGTGTGCCGCCGCACAGCGAGCTCTGGCACGAGTACACCCGGCTCAACAAGTCGCTGGAGGAGCTCGATACGCTCGCCACGCGTGCGATGCCTCCGCATGAACGGGAGGCGCGGTTCAAGAGCGCGCACCTCGTGCGTCGATTGGAGGGGGCCGAGAAGGCAGAGGCGCTCCGGCATCTCGCGGCGGCGAGCCAGCATGCCCTGCCTCCGGCGGATGACCTCGCCGTCTATACGCTCAGCCCGGACTCACGGGAGTTCAACGTACGCCCGCCTGCGCTTGGTTATGCACTCTCGCCACGGAGCCAGCCAGCCTTCCTGCAGGGTGCGGCGTACCCGCTCGTGAAGGACCATGACATCCACGTGCCAGCGCGGCTGTCGGGGAGCGTGGCGGAGGTGGGGCTCACGCAGGTGTCCGTTGAGGCGATTGACCGCGTGCGGGGGCTGATCGCACTCAAGCAATGGTACACGAACGTCGTTCCTGAGATGGAGGCGGCGGGCGTGGTGGACCTGAGTGCGGACGTGATGCTCGACCCCGTGAGCACGGACTTCCTCACGAAGAAGGTGCGTGCGACGCTCCTGGGGATCGGGCGACCACCGTCGGCGCAGCATGACGAGGCGACGCTCCGGGCGCTCGGGATCGACGCGCCCGACACGACCCCGACGTCGCCAGAGTCGCCGGCTTCGGAATTCCTGTGGCAGGCTCCGGTGCTCGCCGAGACTGAGGTGGACGTTGACGTGGCTGCCGCACGGGCGGCGCTGGAGGCGTCGGGCGTCCGTCTTAACGATTCGCAGTGGGCCGCGTGGGAGGCGGCCCTCACGCGCCGCCTCGCACTCATCTGGGGGCCACCGGGGACGGGCAAGAGTCAGACGTTGCGGGCCGTCGTGGCCGGGGCCGTGTGGCTGGCGCATCGGGCAGGCAAGCCGCTCCGTCTCCTCATCGCCGCCGGTACGTACGCGGCCGTGGACAACGTGCTGCTGGGTGCCGATCGGCTCCTCGCCGCGCTCCTGCCGGAGAAGCCCTACCGGCTCGTCCGTATCCAGAGCTCGTACAGCGAGCTGCCGGTCGAGCAGGCTGAGGCACACCCGGATGTGGAGACACTCACCGTGAAGACGACGCGGGCACCCGAGGAGGTGCTGACGCTGCAAGGGCTGCTAGAGCATCCTGAGGAAATCGTCGTCGTGGCCGGGCCGTCGCAGCAGCTGCACAACCTCGCCCTGGCGACGAAGAACAAGTCAAAGCCGCGAGTGTCAGCTAGGCCGGCCCTGACGCAGCGGCGGTGGTTCGACCTCGTGCTGATCGATGAGGCCTCACAGCTCGACGTGGCCGAGAGCACGCTCGTTGTAAGCAAGGCGGCCGACGAGGCGGCCTTCGTCCTCGCCGGCGACGACAAGCAACTCCCGCCCATCCACCAGGCGACGCCGCCACAGGACCTCGACCACCTCGTCGGGAGTGTCTACGGGTATGTGCGCCATCACCACGGTGTAGCGCCATGCCCGCTCCAGGTGAACTACCGCTCGTGCCAGACGCTCGTCGCGTTCACGAAGCAGGCGGGGTATGATCCGAGGCTGCACGCCCACCACCGGGATCTGCGATTGGCCCTCCTCACGAGCCGCTTCCCCGAAGAGCGCCCCGAGGACTGGCCGGCGATGCTGCACTGGACGCCCGGCTGGGCGGCCCTGCTCGCCCCCTCGAAGCCCGCCGCCTGCTTCATCTACGAGGACGAGGTGGCGAGCCAGGCCAACGCCTTCGAGGCCGACGCCGTGGCCGCGCTGCTCCGGCTGTTCTACGGGCGCGTGGACCGCCAACTCGCCGGCGAGCTCGACGAGGACGGGCGGGAGAAGCCCCTCACCGGCCGGCCGCACGACCCCGAAGGATTCTGGAACCGGGCCGTCGGCGTGGTGACGCCGCACCGGGCGCAGATGGGGAAGATCGTAGCGCGGCTGCAAGCCGCCTTCCCTGACCACGACCCCGGCCTCATCTGGGGTGCCGTGGACACGGTGGAGCGCTTCCAGGGGCAACAGCGGGACGTGATCGTGGCCTCGTTCGGGCTCGGCGACCCGGACCTGATCCGGGCGGAGGACGAGTTCCTCTACAGCCTCAACCGCTTCAACGTGATGGCGTCGCGGGCACGGGCCAAGCTCATCGTCTTCACCACCCGCTCGCTCGTGGACCACCTCTCGAACGACGCGGACGTGCTGGAAGAGTCGCGGCTGTTGAAGAACTTCGCCGAGTCGTTCTGCAAGGACCCGCAGCTATTGACGCTGGGGTATCTGGATGAGGGTAGGCTCGTCGAGCGGGCCGGGGTGTTGAGGACGCGCTAAGGCTGCTCATTAACAGCAATAGAAACACATGGAAAGCTTCGACTTCAAGGAGATTGCTGAAGTACTCAACTTCAGCCGTCACGCTACCATTAACACAGAGCCTGCGGAGGCAGAGGAGGGCCAATGGACCCTCTACCGAGGTCACTACCGTGTACACCTGCATGAGGATACCTTCAATGTGCTCTGGCTCCACTCCAGAATTACTAAGGTGGCGCTGGAGAAAGTAATGAGCCGTTACAACCACCCAAAGACGCATTTGGTGCATCCGGCTGGTAAAGCTGTCTCGGAACGCCTGCGCCGGTGGCGTAAACTTTACGATCGTGTGCAGGGCCCATACATACCTCGGGATTACTTGCGCTCCTTCATGCGCGACGAACTGGACGCCTATGTTCATCGCATGGTCGAGCAGGCCCCTCAATATTATGTTGACCCGAGAATCGGATCTTATCTAAGACATCCTAATCCCGTCGAGACATTCCTGGCAAAGCCGGCAAGCGAAGATTCCGGTGCCCTCGGTATCGTACTGGCTGAGCCTGGTCAGGGCAAGACCTATATGAGCCGGCATATCGTATACCGCCTTGCCTCTTTACATGGAGCGGATCTCGTTCCGGTCATGGTAGACGCTACGCAATGGCAATCCATGCCAGAGCAGGATCTCAGCGATCTCTGGAAGACGATTGTTCATTCATTTCGGTACCATCATGCCCCAATCGGTTGGGTCGAAGGTCATGAGGAAGCTTTCCTCGATGCCGCCTGCAAAGCCGATTTGTTTAGAATCGTTTTTGATGGGTTTGACGAGTTCATTCTCCGCAATCGAGGTCGTGTTGACCCAATGGAAGTGCTCGAAGTGCTTTCGGATCTGGCGAAGCGAACCGGCACGCGCGTCGTTATTACCTCCCGAACATCGTTTTGGAATACCAACCTTTCGAAGGAGGAGGCGGACGATTTCATAGAGCGAACAGGCTCCGAAGTCTTCCCGATGAAGCCATTTGACCTTTCTAAAGCTCGGGATTACTTCGGGATTAGATTCAAAGAAGAGAAGGAACGAGACCAGCGGGTTGAGCGCGCCGCACAACTCTATCACGCCCTGGAAAAGCAAAACAAAAAACTGGCAGGCCGTGGCTTCGTGCTCAACCTTGTTGCTGACGCTGTACAGCGTGGTGATCCTATCTCTACGCCGAGCAATCAAATGCAGATCTTACCCTGGCTTATGATGACTCTTTGCCAGCGTGAGGAGCTTCGCCAAGAACTACCTCTGTCGGCGGAAGAGCAGATGCAGATGATGCAACTGTTTGCCAGCACCGCTGCTGAAGGCCTCGGACATTCGACAGATGTATTGGACCTTGTGTTGCTGGATACCCGTGATGATTTGGATGATTCTACCCGATTACGGTGCATTGAGAAGTTTAAAAGCCACCCACTGCTTTCATACAAGCCTGAGACTGACCTGTGGGATTTCAAAGAAGAACAAATTGGGACGTTTCTGCTCGCGCAGGAGATTATGGAGTGCCCGCTGCCAAAGCTAGCTGGTTTTGCTGAGAAGCTTGGTTTGCACACCCGGCTAGGCACCCTCCAGGACCTTGCCTCTACTATCGTGGACCTTCTCGTTCGCATGGACAGCGGGAGCGAAAAAATCAGCCGCATCATCTCGGCGCTTAGTCGCGGTGACCATAGTAAGGAAGCTTCACCAGGACCACGCCTCCTTGCGAGCCGCATTGCCTTGCTCACCGTTGATGCCCTACGCCACCAAGGCCTCCCGAAGAAAGATCGCACGGAGATGCTACTCAGGTTAGTTGGTGACCCCATAAGTGGTCTCCAGTTTTCTGGCACGAATACTATAGCCAGCTATGACTTCTCCGGAATTACCTTTCGCAACTGCCGCTTCACCAATGTGACCTTCGCTCGCTGTGAGTTTGACAGCAATACCTCTTTCGAGAATTGCAGCTTTTCCGATGGCGTTCGTATCGTGCGCTCCAAGGGTTTTCGCAGCACTTCCATTGATGAGTCTTGCTTCTTGGACGCGGAAAGCAAGCGATGGCTGCGGGGTATTCAAGTAAGCGAGGGAGAGCGTGCCTACTCTGATGAAGACCTTCGCGCAGACATCAACAGTGTCGTGGATAAATTCATTAGTAAAGGGGGGATGACGCTGAAGACCGTGAAAGAACCTGATCTAAAAAAAGGACCTATTAGCGCGTCACCCCATCAAAAGGTAATCCTTGATGCGTTGCTCGGATCGGTGCTGGAAACGCACCACCTATCGGGCCTTTCGGCCAAAGGACTGAATGTGCGCGAAGATGCGGCCGATGCAGTCCGTTTCTATGCTGCTAACAACGTATATACAGGGCCGCTCCAAGACGTCTATGTGAAGCTTCAGAACAAGCTGACAGCTGCCTAGACGTTGGATGCTATATGAAACCGAAGGTATTTGTGAGCTCAGTAATGGAGGGGTTCGAGCCCTTCCGCAAAGCCGCGCGTACAGGCATTGAGGCTGCTGGAAGTGAGCCAATGATGGCTGAGGATTGGCCCTCGCTTGGGAATTCGCCGCGGACGGCATGTCTGGACCTCGTCGCCTCGTCCGACGCCCTCATCCTGATTATTGGCGAGCGCGGCGGGTGGACGGCTCCGTCTGGGTTGCTTGTTGTGGAGGAAGAGTGGCAGGAGGCGCAGCAGCGCAAGCTCCCCGTCCGCGTGTTCGTCCAAGAAGGCGTAACGCGGGATGCAGAGGCCGAGCGGCTGGTAGCCAAAGTGAGTGACTACGTGGCGGGCTACTTCCGCCGGACCTTTACGGACCCTGACTCGCTAGCCGCCGAAGTCCAGCAAGCCGTAAAATCTATCGAACCTTTACCCGCACATGCCATGACACCCGATGCCGATGCTCTGCGGTCTTTTGCAAGAGCGGTCGCCGATTCTCAAGCTGGTTGGGCTGCAGACGAGAAGACGCTCCGGTTTGTTCTGGCCCCAGAGCGGGCCGGTGAAGTGATTGACCCGCGACGGCTGGACGATCCAGCTTTCCACCATGCCGTAATGACGGCAGCGCAACACCCGAACCATCGTCTCATCGACTACGGTCAGCCGGTAGTGCCGCGTGTTCAGGGGACGGCCCTTGTGCTGGAGCGAATGGCACCACAGCAGAACTGGCGGGAAGCGCGGCCGGCGCGGATTGAGGTGCACGAACATGGTCTGATCCTGATTGACGCACCATTGGAGACAAAGTCTGACCTGAGCGGGACAGGGACAATTCCCTCGCATATCCTCAACGAGGATCGTCTGGAAGGAGTGCTCACGGCAGTGTTCCAGTTTGCCGGGACCATTTACGCGCAGGAAGATCCGTACCTTCGTTTCGAGCGGCTGCAGGTGGATATTGCGCTGGCAGGCGTTCACGGTGCCGTATTGGAGCGTAATCCACAGCCGCGGTCTAGCTATACTATCCCCGATGCATGGATGCAAGGGATGCACGGCCCGGCCGAACCACTCACGCCGCTCCCAGCCCCACGCGTTGTGAACCGACGCGACCTTGAGCACCCGGATGACGAAGTCTCCCGCCTGATGGCCTATCTACGCCGGGCACTTGCTTCTTAAAAGCGTGCCGCGAATGCGATGAACCCAACCCCAGGGCCATGAACGATACCCTTCCCGACATCCCACCCCCAGGCGCGTTGCTCGACGACCTGCGACGGTTGATCGACAAGACGCGCGCAGCAGTGGTCAGCACGCTCACCGCCGTGCTGACCATGCTCTACGGGCGCATCGGTTGGCCGAGCGGCACGCGGGCCGCACCGTGCGAGAGGATGAGGGGTCATGTCACAGGGCAGACCGGGTGCCGCGAGACGATCAGGTCCTGGGCCGCGTGATGCGGCCACACCTCCTGCGATAGGCCGGCGTGCCCGCCGCCGACAGGCGTGCCAGGGCCGCCGTGCCGGAGGGAAGGCCGGGCAGTGTGCGTGTGCGTAGATGCTTCAGGCAGCGACGGCCGAAGGCCTGCGGCCCCGGACGCGGGGCCAGGAAAAAAAGAAGGCCCGCCGGCAAACCCTTGCAAGGAAAACCGACAGGCCAGAGCGCGCTCCCGTTAAAAGCGCGCTGTATCAGTAAGGTAGACTCGAGCGTGGCGATTTGTCAATCAGCAGCCACGAATGAAGGCGAAATGCACAGTTTGTAGAACATTTGTAGAACGCCCCCAAAAGCCAAGGCGCTAACCCCGTAAGGATCAGCGCCTTGGCTCAAAAGGTTTGGCTCCCCGGGCAGGACTCGAACCTGCAACCCTGCGGTTAACAGCCGCATGCTCTACCATTGAGCTACCGAGGAGTGAAGCCCTGCCCCTTCCGGGCAAAGCGGACGCAAAGATAATCACGTTCGCCCCCGCCAGACAAGGGTCTTGACAGCCTTTTCAACTTTCGGCCCGGGGCCGATGTTTCGCTGCGGCTCTCACCGCTCCCACACGTTGTTCGACCGGTCCACGTCCGGCAGATAGCGCTCCGGGTCGATCTCCACCCGGGCGACCGTGCCGGGGTCGAACCGGAGCGTGGTGACGGTCTCCCCGCGCAGCCAGACGTCCACCGGGACGGTCGCTTCCGCCACGGCCCCGTCGGCATAGGTGACCCGCACCGGCGCCGGCATCGGGACGAGCCCCTGATCCCGCACGGTCACCCGGACGCCCCCGCCAGTCTCTTCGACGGCCTCCACGGCCTGGTCGAGGGTCCAGGTGGTGTAAAACATGGACGTCCAGAACCAGTCGAGGTCCTGTCCCAGCACGTCCTCGAACGTGTTGAACAGGTCGTAGGGCTGCGGGTGTTTGTACGCCCAGCGCCGGGCATATTCGCGATAGGCTTCCAGGAAACGTTCCTGCCCGACGAGCCCGCGCAGGGCGTGCAGGGTCACGGCCGGCTTGCTGTAGGAGGCGATCACGCGGGCCGGGGACCCGACGGGGTATTCGTCGGCATGCCGCATCGACTCCACCTCGCGCCCGCTGCCGGCGATGAAGTAATAGCTCTGCCGTCCGGGATCCCAGGCGTCGATGTTCCAGAAGGCGGCCACCCCCTCGTTGGTGTTGAACGATGTCAGCCCTTCGTCCATCCAGGTGTACTGCTTCTCGTCCTGCCCGACGATCATGGGAAACCACATGTGGCTGATCTCATGGTAGGTCACGCTGAAGAGCGTCTCGTCGGTGCGGTTGCCGCCGATGAGGGTAATCATGGGAAACTCCATCCCCCCGCCGATGAGCCCCTCGACGGTGGTCATGTGGGGATAGGGGTACGGCATGATCATCTCCGAGAGGTGCTCGATGGAGAAGCGGGCGAACTCGGCGGAGCGCTCCCACGACGGCGTGCCGGGACGATAGAAGGCGTGGATCTGCGCAACGTCCGCCCGGCCATCCCCGTCGCGGTCACCAACGCGGGCGGTGGCGGCGTCCCACACGTACCGGTCCGACGCGCCAAAGGCGAAGTCGCGGACGTCCTCAGCGCGGAAGTGCCAGGTGAGCATCCCCGTTGGGCTGGTGGCCGTCGACCGGCCCGCCACACGGTCGCCCTCCTCCACGACATGGATGACGGCGCCGTTCTCGTGGGTGTCGTCGAGCATCGAGAGGCGGGCCCGGGTCTGCTCGGAGAGCACGTCCTCCGGGTTCTGCAAGACGCCCGTCGCGCCGACAAGCCAGCCCTCGGGCACGGTGAGGCGGACGTCGTAGGTGCCGTAGCCCATGTAGAACTCGCCGTTGCCCATGTACGGATCCGCCTTCCACCCGTTGACGTCGTCGTAGACGGCGAACTGCGGGTACCAGTAGGCCAGGAAAAAAACCTCGCCGTCCTGCCCCATGCGCGGGGCGCCGGCTTCGGGCACCTCGAAGCTCCAGGCGAAGGCGAACGAGGCCGACGTGCCCGGCAGGATGGGCTCCGGCAGCGTCACGTACATCACGGTGCCGTCGACGACGTAACCCGGACGGCGCTCGCGCCCGGGCCGGCGCTCGATCAGCGGCCTGTCCTCATAGGCGACCGAGGCCAGGTGCATCCCACCGGTCACCTGAACAGGCCGGTTGCGAATGGCCCCCTCCCGGTGAAGGTTCTGCCGGAGATGCACGGCCACGTTCCACAGCGTGTCGGGCGACTGGTTGTGATACACCACCGTCGCCTCCCCGCGCAACTGCTTCGAATCCGGCGAGAGCGTCGCCCGGATGGTGTAATCGGCCCGGTTCGTCCAGTAGGCCGGGCCGGGCTGCCCCGTCTCGGTGCGCGTCCCCTTTTCGAGGGCCTGCTCGAACTGCGGCGTGGAGAAGACGGGATACGGCACGGGGCGCGGTGCCTGTGCCCTCGCCGGCCCGAGCACCGGCAGCGACACCAGCACGACAACGACCACCCTCCTCATCCGGCGTGTCCAGCGTGCGATCGGTTCCATCATGGCAAAGTCCCTCCATGTTCGGTCTTACGCCGTGCTCGATTATAAGCGTCCCTGCCCCCCCGGGCAGAGCGGGCTCTGCGAAGTCGCCATGAAAACCGGGGCGCGCCCCTCTCCCTCTGCGACGCGTCATCGCCCCCTTCCTGCTTTCCCCGGAAACGGCAGCATGAAGAACGCGTCAACGCACCGCCACAGGGTTGACGAACAGGAAGCCGCCTGCGTAGATTGGGGTCCTCTGACACGGCACCGGGGCACCGAAACCGTATCGCGGCACCGGCGTTTGTTAACCCGGCGTCCCGCTGTCAGGGTGCGGAAGAGACCGCAGACGGTCCGGCGATGAAGCATCGCCTGCTATGCCCTCTGCCCAGGTGGCGGAAGTGGTAGACGCGCTAGATTCAGGATCTAGTGGCCATTGCGGCCGTGGAGGTTCGAGTCCTCTCCTGGGCACATACACTTCCCTCGGAAGCCGTTGAGTCTCAATGACTTAGCGGCTTCTCTTTTTTCCCTTTCGACAACATTTCGACAACATTTTGCCCCGAAACGTAAAAGCCCCGGCAACCTGATGGCAGGCTGCCAGGGCTTCCGGCTCACGTCCCAGAAGGGCGTGTGCGGCATGATACGCGATCATCTCCTCCGCGATCCCGGCACCACCCCCCACCCCCCCTTGATTTGCACGCGTGTGCGTACTGCCCCCGCGCCGGTCCCCCCGGCCAGGTCGCAGAGATTTTACCCCCCCTACCGGTACACCAGCCGGCGCAGGTCCACGGCTCCCAATGTTTGCGTGCAAACACTCACCGCCGGGTCGTCCGCCACCGGCGTCGCCCGCAGCAGCTCGATGGCCTCCCCGGCAAGGCGCACCTCGGACGCCCCGCCGCCGATGCGGCTTGTGTCCATCGTGGTTACACCGCCGCGCCAGTGCTTAAAGGTGCGCTCGGTGCTGATACTTGAAACGTTGCAAGTATCGGCTCTCATTTTTGCTACGAAGGGGTGACTCACCCTGCACCGCCGGGCAATCTCCCGGTCACTCCACCGGCGCCACTCCTCGTCCTGGAGCAACGTCATGACGGCGCGGCGCTTGTCGGCGCCCGTGCGGCGCAGGCCGTGCTCGGCGTTGGCGCCGACGCTGTGGAGGATGGCGTCACGCCGGGACGGGTCCTTTGCTGTAGAGCCCGTGCACGCAGGCCATGAGGATTTTTGCACAGTTTGCGTCTGGACAAGAGGATTTTTGCCGCTCCCGGCCGCCTCAAACCTCGACGACACGCCGCACGGTGGCCCTCGCCGGCAGGATGCTCCGCAGGCCGTCGCCCCGCGTCCCGGCCGGGACGTCGTAGCGCCACCGCGGCGGGTCCGGCCACCGGCACAGCCCGCCGCCGGGCCGGTGCGGCCAGTCGTAGGCCGCACAGCGGCACACGGGCACCGTGCGGCACGCGTAGCGGGTAAACAGCCTCTGATTGCCGCGTGTGTGGCCCGCGTGCGGCGCACATAGCTGCTCCGGGTGGCCCCACATGGCCCAGGCCCGGCACCGCTCCCCGGCCCGCGGGTGGCCCTCCGGGTACACGTGGCGGCAACGTCGCAGGTTTTGTGCTCGTCGTGAGTAGGCCATACGCCGAGTGTGTTTTCCGGGTTAATCAGCCCCATCCGGGCGGCGTCTCCAGCGCTCGCAGGAAGGCGTCCCAGAAGGCCGCCTCCTCCCAGGTCACCAGCTCCTCGACCAGCCGGTCCGTGGCCCGCTCGCCGGCCTCGATCCACGCCTCCCAGTCCCATCCGTCAGGGTCGAGCCGGGCCACCAGCGCACGGGGCACCTGGTCGGTGAGCTTCAGGTCAGGGTCTTCCATCGCTTTCATATTTCGCCTCTACCGAGTTCTCGTTTCACGGGGGTACTCTCCCCCGGATCGCAGGAGATCGCGCTATCTGGACGCGTAACGCGTCCCTGAGCGTCACGGGCCGAACCACGACTCAAAGTCCTCCAGCCGTAGCACGACCAGGTCCCCCGTCATGGTTGCGCCCCCGCTCGTGCAGGATGGCCACCGGCACAGCCCGCCGCCGGTGTTTGCGCGCAAACATCAGGGGCCGAACCACGACTCGAAGTCGGCCAGCCGCAGCACCACCAGGTCCCGGTCATGGTCGCGCCCTTTCTGGTGGAGGATGGCGACGGGTAGTTGATCCTCCCGTGCGGCGGCCTCGGCCTGGCACACGGCGTCCTCGATCCAGGCGGGCAGCCGGGTGCGGTGCTTGATCTCGATGGCGAGCCAGCGGTGATCTACGTCGGGCGCGTCGCCACGGCTCCGGCCCGTCACGGGTACGCGGCGGCCATTCAGGCGAGCGGCCACGGCGCGTTCGGTGCGTTTCCACGATTTTTCAGGCATCCGCTTCCTCCGGTTAACAAACGGGCCTCGCAGGCGATGAACGCCTCTCACAAGTCCGCCTTATCGGCTAAGAATCGGCTTCCTCGGTTAACAAATAGCGCCGGCTCAGGGCCTCCATCGTCTCCCGGCCGAAGGCGCGGTAAAGCTCCCTCACCAGGTCGAAGGCCACGTCCAGACTCGGGCCCCGGTCGGCGCTCCGCAGGACCTCCGCGATGCTGTGGTAAAACTCGACGGGCTCCTCGACACGCCCCCAGCCCTCCAGGTCGAAGGGTGCACGCGGCAGGTAGACCGATGCGTACCAGAACCAGGCGCACAGGAAGCCTTCTTCCAGGTCGCCGCCGAAGGCGTCGTCGAAGTAGGAGAGCGGCTCGATGCAGGCTCGCCACCGCTCCGGGTCCGCACCCTCGGGCACGGCGTCGAGCATGGCATCGAGGATGTCCTGGAGCAGGAGCCGGTCACGCAGCAGGTCCCGGTGTCGTCGCAGCGCCTCGACCACGTCGTCGGGCAGCGGCTCGCGATACTCGACCACCAGCCGGTGCCGCTCTCGTCGTAGCCGGCAGCCCAGGTCACGGGCGCGGCGGATGGCGTCGGTCAGGGTCATGTCACACTCTCCTAGAAGGGCGGGTTAGACTCGCGGATCGGCCGCAGCTCGAAGCCGTCCTCATCGTCTCCCAAAAAATCCCGATTTTTGCTGTCACCGCTGTCACCGCCGTCACCAATCGCGGTTTTTGATGGCGTTTTGGCCGTTTTTTGGGTGACAGCGGCGGTGTCACCCTTGCTGTCACCGCCGTCACCCTTGCTGTCACCGCTGTTACCGGGTGACGGCGACGATGACACCGGTGACGGCAGGGTGACGGCAGTTGCTGTCACCCCTGAATCGCGGTTTTTGCCCCCGTTTTGGCCGTTTGGTGACGGCGGTGACAGCGGTGACAGCATTTTTCGGGACTTTTTGGTGAGACACCACGTGCGGGCCCGCTTTGATCTCCCCCGCATGATCTCCACGCCGGCGGCCAGCAACGGCGGCTCCAGCCGGGAGAGCATCGAGCCCAGGGCCGCCGGCGTCTTGGGCCACCCGTGCGGCACCCGCTCGTGGCCGGCGTGCTGGAGCAGCGCGGCGTGCAGATCGGTGGCCGTACCCTCCCAGGTGCCGCGCTCGTCCACGAAGTCGAGCAGGGCTTGTGCGAGCGGGTCATCGAGCAGCGTCGCACCCAGGTCCTCCTGTGCTCCTGCGTAGGCCTCCAGGAAGCGCCCGGCCGGGCCGGGCAGGGCCTCCTCGGCGGCCAGCACGAACGCGGCGAAGTCGGCCATCCTCGGCAGCCGCTCCGGTCGCACCTGGTCGATGCGGGCCAGCCCCAGCGCCACGGCGTCGAGCAGCGCACCCAGCAGGCGCGGCCTCGCCTCCTCGAACCGGCGCCACAGGTCCGCCTCCATCTCCCGCTCGCTGTCCGGTATCATCGACAGCCGCACCGGGATCGAGCGGTCGGCCAGGTCGGCGTATCGCACCAGGTCCGGGATGCCGTTGAGGATGATCGGGCGGCGGGCCTCGAAGATCGCTTCCTGCCGGTCTGTGTACAGCGCACGGGTGCGAAGGCCTCCACCGGTGGCCAGCCGGCACAGGGCATCGGAGAGCCAGCCGGGCACGGTGGACAGGTTGTCCAGCGCCACGATGTGGGCATTTGCGGCGGTGACCACCAGGTCGCGCACCTCCCGCGGCGGCGCGGTCAGCCCTCCGGTCTGCGGGTCGAGCAGGGCACGCAGCAGACGGGCCGTCGTCGACTTGCCGCTCCCCTGCGGGCCGCTCAGCACCAGCAGCGGGTATCCCGCCGGCGATCCCAGCGCTCCGATGAGCCACGCGGCGGTGAGCGGGAGCCCGTCGCCCTCGGCCCGCACGAACGCGCCTAGCTCGTCGAGACGACCGCCACGCACGGGTGCGGGCAGATCGAGGAAGCCCGGCGGCCTCGTAAACACCGGCCACCCGTTGGTGGTTTGCGCTTTATGGGATGACAGCGGCGCCGTCATCACGTGCCAGCGGCCGGGCTCCACGACGGCCACGCCGGCGCTCCCCAGGTCGATATACACGCGGTCATCGAGACGGGCCACCCGGACGTGCACCTGCTCCTGCTCTCCCTCAAACGCGGCCATGGCCTCCAGCGTGGGCATGGCCTCCGACAGCGTCGATGCCGTCAGCCCCTGGCCCTCGGCCTCGTAGAAAGCGCGGGCCAGGGCACTACGGCCGGCGCCACGGAGCGGCAGAGCGACGTGGTCGTCACCCACCAGGTACGGTGTGCCATCCACGTCGCGGATGAAACGGAAACGCGCCTTCGCCAGCCGGCACAGCCGGGTGGGTGCGCTCTCACGCGGGCGCTCCCTGGACGCGTCACGCGTCCGGCGGCGGCCACGGTGCTCCTCGTCCTTCCAGGCGTCGGGAAGCTCGATATTTTTCGCGTCCGCCATCTCCCGCAGGACGTCCCAGTAGGCCCTGCCCCCCAGCGGTAGCGTCCGCTTGGTGCACCAGGCCCAGGCCTCGATCGCCCCGCCGCCCACCTCCTCGGCGTGACAGTACCACTCGCCCCCCTTGATGAGTAGGCCGCCGTTATCCGGCAGGCGCGTCTGGCCGTCGCGCTCCTCCCTCACCTCGCCGGCCCGGCCGTGATGGCGAAATACCTCCATCGGCGTCCAGGCCTCCAGCACCAGGCGGCGGGCCTCCTCGGCGATCTCCTGCCGCTCCCGCTCCCGGTCGTCGCCGACCTTTCTGGAGCGGCCGGTGACCTCCTGACGGCGCTCAGGCGGCTCCGGCGGCGGCTCCGGCGGTGCCTCCAGCGCCGGCGTCTCCTTGATGATGCGGCGCAGGTCCTCGGCCGTGCCTCCGGCATCGAGCCAATCGCTCACGTCGCCCTTCTCGGGCAGGTCGGGCAAATCGACGATGCGGACACTCCGGGCCACGTCGTAGACGGAGCGGGCCACCTCGGCGGCGTGCCGGCGGCCGGGCCCGTCGTTGTCGGGCAGGATGACGACGTGCGCCCCACGCAGGGCCTCGCTGTACCCGCCATCCCGCCACTTGCCCGCGCCCATCGCGCAGGTGGTGGCCACGAAGCCCAGGTCGGCCAGGCGGTCAACGTCCTTCTCGCCCTCGACGATGATGACGACGCGCCCGGCGCGGGCGGCCTCGAGGACCTCGGGCAGGCGATAGAGCACGCGGCGCACGCCTCCCAGGCCCGCCCTCCAGCCGTCGCCCTCGCGGCGGTACTGGCGGAAGGTCTTGGGCTGGTAGCGGCGCACCTGGTAGAGCGGCCGGCCCCCCTCGTCACGGTAGGTGTAGCGGGCCACCTCGATGGGCGGCGGTGCGGGCTCCCGGCCACGGCGGCCGTCACCAATGGACGCGTCATGCGTCCGATCCTCCGGCATCAGGTCGGCCAGACGCAGCCCCAGGGCCTGGACGACGGCCTCGGTGGAGCAGCCGGCGTGACAATGGATGAGCACGCGGCCGTCCTCGCCCTCCGAGACGGACAGCGACGGCTCTCGGTCCTCGTGCGCCGGGCAGCGGGCCGCGTAGCCGCTCCCGGACGGGCGGACGCCGTGGAGACGGCGCAGCAGGTCCTCGAGCCTCATCGGGCGGCCCTCCCCGCCGTCAGCCGGCGGCGCTTGATCTCACGGGCGAGGATGCGGGCCACGTAGGCGCGGGCGCGGGCCAGGTCCTCGGCCGTCAGCGGCTCAAACCGGCGGCGCTCCGGCGGCAGGGCGGGCGGCGCAGCCGGGTGGATGCTGGCGGTCATCGCTCGGCCCTCCCGCCGACCAGGTGCCGGCCGATGAACGTCTCCAGGTCCTCCCGGCGATAGAAAATCATCGTGCCCACCTTCGCGTACGGTAGCTCGCCGGAGTCCCGCCACCTCTGGAGCGTGGCGCGGGAGACGCCGAGCAGGCGAATGGCCTCGGCGTTCGAGATGTAGGCCAGCGGCTCCGGATTGCGGGCCTCGGCGGTGCGGGCGTCGGGGCGCAGGACCTCCTCCAGGTCCTGCCGGATGGCCGCCCTCAGGTCGTCCAGGACGGCCGGGTCGAGTGCGATGATCTGCATAGCGACAGCGCTCTGGTGATCGATACGGCGCCATGATCGCCATGCAGAAGGGCCTCTACTGGCCAATGCATTGGCCAATCACTGGCCAGTTTGGCCAAAAAGGTTAAGATTTGATGAAGTGCGGGCTCACCTCGATGTCCTCCAGCGGCGGACGGTGCGCGGTCCTTGACGGCGGCCGAAATCTCAACATTTCTCAACAAGCTCACCCTGATGTCCTCCAGCGGCGGACGGTGCGCGGGCTCACCTCGATGCCCTTCCGGGCCAGGCGCTCGGCCACGGCGGCGTCAGCGGCATCCTTCGGTGCGCTCATCCCTTCGCTCAGCGCCCGCTCGATCTCCTCCTCAAACCACCGGCGGACGATCTCCTTCTGCGGCCCGGTCAGCTTCGCATTCCCGCGTGGCCGCTCCCGCCACACCTGTTCGTCACCGGGCGCGGGCGCTTCCGGTAGCGTACCGTGCAGCACGACGCAGGCAGCCACGGCCTCGGCGGCCACGGCCCGCGTCTCGGCGTGCAGGGCCGCCTCCCGCTCACGCCCCACCCGCTCGGCCAGGTGGCGAAGATAGGGCAGCGGGTCGGGCGTCTCCCCCGGCGGGTGCGCCGGCGGGAAGGCTGCTTGCAACGCACGAAGCGCCTCCTCGAAGTGCTCCACCGGCGGACGCACCTTCAGCATCGCGCGCCACGCGATCATCACCTCACCGGCCAGGACCACCTCGGGCGGATGCACACGACGCAGGGCATCGAGCAGGCGGCGTAAGGTGCGGCGGCGGCGGGATACGGCATCGCCACCCGTCACCGCCCCGGATGTCCGGCGCAGTCGGTGTGCAAGCTCGGCCCGCTCCACGAAGTAGTCGGGCGGCGGCACGGCCGGCGTCAGGCCCGCACGGATGGCAACGCACACGTACCACCCTGCGAAGATGCGCCGGGCCTCATCCTCCGTCGCCCGGGCAGCGTCCAGGTATGCATCACGCTCGGCTCGGGCCGTCTCCTGCACCCCTTTCAGCACGGTAAGCGCCCGCGTGTCCTCTGTCCCGGCCAGGTCCCGCAGCAGGGCCGCCCGGTGCTGCCGTTCACGCTCCAGCCAGGGCGCAGCGTCCCAGACGTCGGGAGCACGGTAGGCGATGGCCGGCCCCGCCGCGGTCCGCTGCACGTAAAGCACCGGCGGCTCGAAGGGCGGCAGCGCGAACCCCGGCGGCTCCAGCATCACAAGCAGCGGGCCACTCCACCCCGGCACGTTAACCATCGTGGCCCCCTCCGGCAGCCGCTCGGGCGGCAGGCCGAAGCGCCGCGCGATGAGCTCACGCGTGGTCATCGAACAGCGCCTCCATCGCCTCATCCAGAGCCCCCGCGTCGAAGCCCTTCAGGTAGCGCTCCGTCACCTGCACGTTTGCGTGGCCCAGCGCTTTCGAGATGCTGTACAGGTCCATGCCCTTCGTGCGGGCCATGTCGGCGAAGCTGTGCCGGGAGACGTGGAAGCTCAGGTGCTTGTCGATGCCGGCCCGCCGGGCCAGCTGCTTCAGGTACTTGTTCACCAGCGCGTTCCGCGCCGAGATCGCCGTCACCAGCTTCTCCGGCGTGTTCACGTCACGCCCGGCCAGGAGCGGGAAGACGTACTCCTCCGGGCCGGGCAGCCGCTCGGGCCAGTAGCGGGTCAGGATCGCACGGGCCGGTGGCAGCAGCTTGATGCTCTTCGTGCTGCCGGTCTTGCTCATCCGGTACGTCAGGCGGATGCCGCGGCCTTCCTCCCGCAGCGCCTCACCCGTGAGCTTGGCCAGGTCGCCGAAGCGGATGCCCGCACAGTAGAAGGAGAAGAGCCAGTAGTTGCGGACGTGCCAGAGCAACGAGCCCTCTTTCAGCGGCAGGTCCTCGATGCGGCGGACCTCCTCGTACGTGAGCTTCGCCCGGCGTGTGGGGCGCTCCTTGACGGGCTGGAAGGCGAAGAACGGGTTCGTGGCCTGGTCGGCCTTCCCCTCCCGGATGGCCCGGTAATAGATCGCCCGGATCGCGTTGAGGTTGACGCGCGCGGTGTTCGGGCTGTTGCCGTAGTGCGTGAGCAGGTGCGTCTCGTAGCGGCGCAGCAGTTCGGGCGTGACGGCCTCGAAGGGCAGCGGCTCGCCCGTGAAGGCCCGAAACTTCTTCACGCAGGACTTGTACCGCTTGTGCGTGTAGATCTGGCCGCGTCGCTTCAGGTCGGAGATGACCTCATCGGCGAAGGCGAAGAAGTCGGCCTCGTCCTGGCCCTCCAGGCGGGCGCGCCAGTCGTCCACGGTGAACGGGCCACGGGCGGCCAGGTCGAGCGACAGGCGTTCGGCCTCCAGCAGGCGGGCCTCGATGTGGGCGTTGATCGCGTCGGCGTTGGGGTGCCCCTTGCGGACACGTCCCGCGCGGGCGTTCCAATGGCGGGGCGGGATGCGGATGCCGGCGGCGACGTAGCGCGTCTTGCGCCGGTGCGTCAGGCGCAGGTATACGGGCGTCTGCCCGCGCGCGTCCACGTCGCCCGGCTTGATGACGGGCTTCGCGGTAGGCATGAAAGGAACGTGAGCCGGTGTTCAGGTGTTGTCGGTTTCGACAACATTTCGACAACATTTTAGTTCCTTTCTCAAACTCTCTCGGTATCATGGAATCACAGAATCGCCCAAAATGGAGCAGAAACGCGCATTTTCAGCATCAGCGGGAGTCTATCAAAATCGCCCTCGTACTTCTCTCCTGGGCACCAGCCGTCGCACACCAAGCCGTTGAGTCGAAAAGACTTGACGGCTTGCTTTTTTGAGTCACCCCGCACTGCCCCCACGATGCCCCGCCTCGAACACATCGGCATAGCCGTCCGGGATCCGGCGGCTGTGGCCGCCCTGCTGGAACGGCTTCTCGAGACGTCTCCCTACAAGGTCGAAACGGTCGAGCGGGAGGGCGTGCGAACCCACTTCGTCTCGGCGGAGACGGCCAAGCTCGAACTGCTGGAAGCCGTGGGGCCGGATTCCCCCCTCTCGAAGTTTCTCGAAAAACGCGGGGAGGGCCTCCATCACCTTGCCTTCGAGGTGGAAGACCTCGACGCCACGATGGACCGCCTGCGCGCCCTCGGCTTTCAGCCGCTGAGCGACACCCCCCGCCCCGGCGCCGACGGCAAGCGCATCTTCTTTCTCCACCCGAAACAGACCCACGGGGTGCTGGTAGAGTTCTGCCAGAGCACTCCGGCACCCTTTCCTGCCGTCGAGGTGCGCACCGGAACGAAGCTCGTCACCGTCCACACGGCCGGCTCGCCCGCGGCCCCGCCGCTGGTGCTCTTTTCCGGTGAGGACGGCCCCCCGACCGTCAGGACGCGGGACGCGTCCGGGCTCGACCCGCTCGTCCGCCGGCTGGAGCCGCACTTCCACGTGCTGATCCCGGAAGAGGCCCTCGATACGGAAACCTTCCCGGCCGTGCTCGACCGGTTCGGGCACGAGACCGCGTACCTGCTCGGTTATGCGAACGGCTGCACGGTCGCGCAAGAGATGGCCCGCCACCGGCCCGACCGCATCCGCCGCCTGGCCCTGTGCCTGTCCGCCGCGCCCGTATGGCCCGGGGCCGGGACCACCCGCCCCGACGTCCCCACGCTCGTCATCTCCGGAAACCGGCCAGCGGAGCTGGACACCGCATGGCGTCTCCACGCCGCCCTGCCCCGGGCCACCCTGGCCGTGCTGCCGGAAACCTCCTCCCCGGCACCGCTCGCCCTGGACGCGCTGGTGGCCGTCCTCCGCCACCACTTCACCGCCGGATGATACGGGAGCGGCCCGCTACGAGCCCACCGTCTCCGGGCCGGCCGCCGCGCGCTCCCGCAGGGAGGCACGGCGCGACGACAACCAGGCATCCAGGCTGTACCGCCCGGGTCCCAGCGGCATCAAGCCCACGAGCACGAAAAAGTTCTTGAGGGCATGCGCCGGCGTTCCCTGCCCCGTCACGAAGTGCCGCACCGTCGCCACAAACATGGTGAAGGCCAGCAGCGCACACACGGGGCGATAGAACAGTCCGAGGGCAATCAGGACGCCCCCGATCGACTCTGAAACGGCCGCCATGAACCCGAAGAAGGTGTGGCCGAAGGTGATTCCGAACATCTCCATGGCACTGCCCACACCGGCCCAGGTCTCCGGCCCGCCGGAGAGCTTCCCCCATCCGTGAAAGAAGAGAAAGCCCAGGCCGAACCCCAGCCTGAAAAAGAGCAGACCTGCATCCTGATAACGCGCAAGTCGATCACCAATCATGATGAACTCCCGGTCTGGTTCGAAAAAAACGTCCCGGCACCGCGATCTCCCGGCCCCCTGGTTTGGCCGGGGATGCCGGGGTCATGCCAGGTTTTCGCGGAGAAAGTCCACAGTGCGTTGCCAGGCTTTCCGGGCGGCCGCCTCGTCGTAGCGCGGGGTGGTGTCGTTGTGGAAGCCGTGGTTCACGTGGGGGTAGAAGTGGGTGGAATACGCCTTCTGGTGTTCCATCAGGGCGGCTTCGTAGGCGGGCCAGCCGGCGTTGACCCGTGCATCCAGCCCGGCGAAGTGGAGCATCAGCGGGGCCTGGATGGTGGGTACGTCTTCCGCAGCCGGTTGTCCCCCGTAGAACGGCACCGCCGCCCCCAGTTCCGGCACCCGCACCGCCATCATGTTGGCCACCCACCCCCCGAAGCAGAACCCCACGACGCCGGCCCGGCCGGTACACCGGGGATGCCGTTTCAGGTAGTCGAACCCCGCGATGAAATCCTCCAGCATCTCGTCCCGATCCCGCTGGCGTTGCAGGGCCCGCCCCTCGTCGTCGTTGCCGGGGTAGCCGCCGAGCGGCGTCAGCGCATCCGGTGCCAGGGCCACGAAGCCGGCCAGGGCCGCCCGCCGGCAGACGTCCTCGATGTGCGGGTTGAGGCCCCGGTTCTCGTGGACCACCACCACGCCGGGCCATGGTCCGGCGGCACCGGCGGGCCAGGCCAGCAGGCCCCGGATCGTCCCCCCGCCACGGGGAGAGGCATACGTCACGTATTCCTCGTCGAGGCGCGGGTCGCCCGGCTGCACCTGCCGGGCGGTGGCGTACTTCGGCATGAGGTAGTCGAGCAGGGCGGCGACCGTCACCCCGCCGGCTGCGTACTGCGACAGCCGGCTCACGAACGTCCGCCGGTCGATCTGGTCGTGCGCATACAGGTCGTAGAGGTCGAACACCTCCTGGCTCAGGTCTTCTTTCGAGATCGATCTCTTCATGGGATGCTGCGGGGTTGAATCATTGCCGGGCGCACCGGCTCAGGACGGCCGGATGTTCTGGTTCATGCGGAAGAGGTTCTCCGGATCGTACTCCTTCTTGACCTCGACCAGGCGGTCCCAGACCTCCGGGATGTAGGCCGCCCGCACGCGGTCTTCGCCCTCGTCGCTCAGAAAGTTCACATAGACCCCCCGGGCAAAGGGCTCCGTTGCCTGGTGAAACGCCCGTGCCCAGGCGAGGCACCGTGCGTCGTCCGCGGCGTCGCGCCAGCGCGTGTGGATGTTGAGCACAAAGGGCGTCTTGCGATGGGCATAGGCCGTGGCGGTCTCCGGTACCCGGCCGGGGGCGCCTTCCATGTGCGGGATGAACACCTCGATCTCCTTCGTGGGCATGGTTTCGGCGAACTCGAGTATCCGGTCGATGCATGCATCCGAGAGCGCCGTCAGGTGATGCGACTTCCAGTAGTTACGCGCCCCGTGCTCGACCAGCCCGTCGAAGCCCGCCTGCCAGGCCACCCAGGGGTTCATACCGACGGCCTCGCCGAGTGAGGGCGTCGCCTCGCGGATGGGCCGGATCAGGCGGGCTCCTTCCGCTTCGTCGCCCAGCCAGACGAACGGCACGACGACTACCCGTTGCCCGTGCACCTCCGGCGGCAGGAACGGCAGCGGCGGCGCGTGCCGCACCACGATCCAGGCCGTCATCGCGTCGGGCAGGCCGCGCACGTAGTCGCGGTGAAACTGCATGTATCGCTTCGCGTCTTCGAACCGCTTGACGATCAGGCCCGAATAGACGTGCGGGCCGACCTCCACACACCTGAACCGGAAGGACGTGACGACGCCAAAGTTGCCCCCTCCTCCCCGGATCCCCCAGAACAGGTCGGGGTTCTCCCCGGCGCTGGCAGTCAGCAGCCGGCCGTCGGCCGTCACCACCTCGGCTGCGAGGAGGTTGTCGACGGCCAGCCCGTGTTTGCGGCTGATCCAGCCGAACCCGCCGCCCAGCGTCAGCCCTCCCACCCCCGTGTGGGACACGATCCCCCCGCCCGACACGGCGAGCCCGTAGAGCTGGGTTTCACGGTCCATATCGCCCAGCAGGGCGCCCCCGTCGACCCGGGCGGTCCTGTTCTCCGGGTCCACGTTGACGCGCCGCATGAGCGACAGGTCGATCATGATGCCCCCGTCACAGACCGCGTTCCCCGCCGAGTTGTGCCCGCCTCCCCTGACGGCGACAAGCAGGCCGTTATCGCGGGCGAAGTGCACGGCGTTGATGACGTCTGCCGTGCCGGCACAGCGGGCGATGATCGCCGGCCGCCGGTCGAACATACCGTTCCAGATCCGGCGTACCCTGTCATAGTCCCGGTCGCCGGGAAGAAGAACCTCTCCCCGAAAACTTTTCCGGAACGCACCGGTTTGCGCATCGCGTAGTGGTTCCATGAAGGCCTCCGTTGCGATCCAGGGCCCCACCAGCGCAGGGCGTAACGCGCTCCCCCTTTCACAACGCCCCGGGCCGGCGCCCCCTGCCCCGGCCTCCTCCGAAACCACACGCTCCCTCCGCCGCGAAGCCGGTATGGTGGCCGCGTCATGCGACCCTATGGACCTTCACCGTGTGGGGTTCCAGCCCGCCGCCTTCCCGCATTTCATGGCACCGGCATCCTGGGGAGCGGCTGCCATACCCCGGCCCCCGGTACATCCCGGCACACCACACACCGCCACGATGGTCAACCCTGGACCTTGTTTTTTTCCGTCATCCTGCACTGACGGGTATGGTGGTTCGGACACCGCTGCAGGGCGGCCAGACGATAGCCGCTCACCCGCGAGGGACAACGTGGCGGAGAACATCGAAGGACGGCAAGCGCCGGGACTGCCATGCGGTTCATCCGGCGAGACATCCGGAATCCCACGACGGCACACACCGGCCACCTGGCGCACGAAACGGGGGTCCCTCCACGAGGAATGCCCCCTGCTCCCACAAGGTAACCTTCACCAAAAGAAGAGGCAAGGATCGTCCGGAAACGCCCGATGCGCCGCCGACGCCGGGCCTCCTCCCGCTCAGTCCTCCGCCCCGGACGCGTGCGGACGTGCATGAGCCGCCCGCCGGAAAAGCAGGGCCGATCCCATGGGGCCGGAAACGCGCGAGCACGGCACCGAAAAGCCCGACGGCCAGCACTCCGAAGTATATCCGGTTGGCGGGATCGCCACCCGCCCCGATGATGCCGCCCCCCAGGCTCAGCCAGACGAGCAGGACCGCGGCGACGAGGGCCATACCGGCGGCGGTGCTATACGCTTTGTGCCTCATCCTCCTTTCCTCCAGAAACCAACACGGTTCGCAAGGGCATATTGGACGCGTTAGCATCCTATTCGCCCGATCATCCGCCTCCCGTGAGGACCGGCAGCAGCGGCAGGACGAGCAGCAGCAAGAGCGCCCAGAGCGCGGCCAGCGGGGCAAACAGGCCTGTGGACGCTCGCAAGACCGGGATCCAGGGTTGCCGGCGCGCCTTCCAGAGCCGTACCCCCACCGAGGCCAGGATCAGCAGCGTCGTAACGTTCCATCCGACCACCGCCAGCCGGTTCGGGGTCAGGCCCAGGGCAAACAGCCGGCTGGCGACGGCAGCCAGGGCATACACGTTCAGGATCAGCGTGAGTCCCCCCAGGCCCAGCACGGCATACCGGAAAAGTGCCTTCCCGCGCCCGGTCCTGGCCTCGACCGGCCCGGAGACGACAACCGTCAGCAGCACCATGATGGCCAGGATGGTCACGTTGTAGACGATGAGCACCTCCCGCTCCTCGAAAGGCTTCCGGAAGTAGACCGGAAGGAACCACAGGAGGTAGACGAGCAGCACCCCGAGGGCCAGCGGCAGCAGCAGCCGGGCGAGGATGCGGAGCGTTCGCGTCAGCCCGGCACGCTCATCCTGCGCCGCGGGCGGCACCGAGGCGTCGTACACGCTGCCGAGCGCCAGCAAGGGCAGGGCACCGGCAGCCCAGGCGGCAACCACCTGCAGGTCCTCTTCGGGCAGTTCGACCCCCAGCACCAGAAAGATGCCATAGGTAAGCCCGACGAAGGCCATGCCGGCGCCGAAAAAGATCCCCCCCGTCAGCACGACCTCGACGGACTTGACCAGGTAGGCATAGGCCTGTCGTGCGGGGTTCGGATAGCCGAGGCAGAGCGCTCCCCCGACGAGCGCCCAGGCCACGAACGGCAGGTGCAGCGCCCCCAGCACGGCCACGTCGTCGGTCCGGTCGCCGATGGTGAGGCCCACAAAGAGGGCCACCAGGACGATGGCGGCGGCGGCGACGACATACCGCATCACGCGCCGCGGGCGTTCGCTCCAGGCCAGGTAGGCGAGCAGGCCGAGGGCCACGAGCGGTCCCCACCCCACCCAGAACAGCGTGCTCGCTTCGTTCGGGTCGGGAACCGGCGGCCGGCCTCCCGCCAGCAGGGCGCTCACCACCCCGAGTAGCACGCTCGTCCCGATGATCATGGGCCAGTGCCGGTCGGGCCGCGATTCCGGCTCGCGTTCGACCGCCAGCCCGAGCCGGTGGGCCCAGGCTTCGAGCAGCAGGTTCCCCGGATGCCCGGCCACACATTGCCCGAGGGCTTCCCGGAACGCGGCCTCCTCACCTTCGGCCTGTGCGCTCCGGTAGAGACGTTCGAGACCGGCCGGGTCGTCTCGCAGTGCTTCGATGTTCTCCTTCCAGGTCATGGTCGGTTCCTCCGGGGATTGTGTCCTGCATCTCGGCGTGTACACGCCGCGTTCGAGCCGGTGCAGGCCCGCGTTGCGGATCTGACCGGTTGCCCGTAATATGCCGCCCGGGCCGGTGAGCCGCATGAGCGACCCCTGAGCATTCCGTGAGCATCGTGCAGGAGACCCCGATCTACCGCTTCGGCGACTTCACGCTCGACGTTACCAACCGGGAGTTGCGCCTCGGGGAAAAGCGCCTGGAACTCAACGCCCGGTACTTCGATGCCCTCGCCCTGCTGGTACGGGAGCACGGCCGCCTCGTCGCAAAAGAGCGGTTCTTCGAGGAAGTCTGGGCCGACGTGGTGGTCAGCGACAGCGCCCTCACGCAGGGGATCAAGGCAATCCGGCGCGTACTCGGCGACGACGCGGCCAATCCCCGGTTCATCCAGACGGTCCCCCGGCACGGATACCGGTTCATCGCCGGCGTCTCGACCGTGGCCCGCGACGACACGGCGCCCCTCCCGGACGGGGAAGCGGCAGGCTCTCCGGACGCGGCGAGCACGCCCGCGACGCCTGCTGCGGGCGAAGCCTTCCCTTCCCCAACCCGCCTTGCAGACCGGGGAGCCGCCGCCCTGGCGACGGCTCTGGCCACGGCGCTCGCCGGCACCCTGGGCGGTGCCGTAGCCGGCCTGTTCGGCGGGCTGCTCTACGGCTTCGGGCTCGCACACGCCCCCCCGGATCCGCAACCCGGCACCGCCTCCATCCTGCTCGTGCTGATCACCCTCTCCGGCTTTCTGGGCACCATGGGAGGGTTCGGCGTGGGAGCCGGGATCGCGGCCGCCGAATATGCCGCGGGCGGGCGGGCCGCCTGGCGCATCGCGGGCGCCGTGCTGGGCGGCATGCTCGTAGGCGGCAGCGTGAAGCTGCTGGGCGTCGACGCGTTCAACCTGCTCTTCGGACGGACACCGGCCGGCATCACGGGCGGGATGGAAGGTGCGGCGCTCGGCCTCGCGGTAGGGCTCGGCGCACACCTCGGCGGCGGCTTCGAGGCGTCCCCCTGGTGGCGACCCGTCGCGGCGGCGGCCGCCACCGGCGCCGCCTGCGGGGTGCTGATCGTCCTGGCGGGCGGCCACCTCCTCGGCGGCAGCCTCGACCTCCTGGCCCGCTCCTTTGCGGAATCCCGGCTTCAACTCGACGCCATCGGGCACTTCTTCGGGGAGGTCCGCTTCGGACCAACCACCCGGATGGTCCTCGCCGCGATCGAAGGGCTCCTCTTTGCCTCCTGTGTCGTCGGGGCCCTCGTCGCCGCCCGGCGCCCCCGTAACGGGCTACCGGCCTGAGGGCCGGCGCCGGCTATCCCTTGCGGCGGCCATACCAGTACATCCCGCCCATCAAGAGGCGCAGGGTCTCCGCCGCTCCCGCCCGGTCATCGAACGTCACGCGATGAGCGTCCGGATCACGGCCCGCGAACGCGTGGTTGCCGAGGTACGTGAGGGGCGTCGTGGGACCCGGCGGGGGCATCTCGAGCCAGAGCCGGCCGGCACGCTCCACCACGTGAACGTCGAAGACACCGATGTCGTACGTGCCGACGTAGCGCTGCCGCTCCCGCATCGACAGGGGCACTTCACGAAAGCCGGGCTGCGGCAGGCCGAGCAGCCGGCGCACGACCTGCCGTTCGATCGACTCGGTCCGCACGTCGCCGCGATGTACGAGGACGACGACCGTCAGCGCGCTGTCCGGATAATAGGCGGCCGTGGCGGAAAAGCCGCGCATCGCACCATTATGGCCCACCCGCCGGAGCGACTCGAAGTCGACCAGCGACAGGCCCAGGCCGTAGGCGGCCCGGCTGCCGTCCGGGAGCAGTGCCGGGGCGACCATCTGCTCGTACAGGTGAGGCGGCAGGACCCGGCCCGTAGCGAGCAGGCGCGTCCATCGCGCCACATCGAGGGCATGGCCGCACAGCCCCCCATCGCCCCGGATCCAGTTCATGTTCTCGGGAGCGGCGGCGACGATGACCCCGTCGTGCAACACGTGCCCCACCGCCTCGGCCGGCCCGTGCGGCCGCGACGCGCACTGGCGCAGAGAGGACAACCCCAGCGGCCGGAAGAATCGTGCGACCAGCAGGTCCTCGTAGGGCTCTCCCATGATGCGCTCGACCAGCAGCGCAAGCATCGTGTAGTTGGTGTTGCTGTACGACCACCTCGACCCCGGCGGCCAATCCACCGGAAGCCGGCGTACGAGCGCAACGAGTTCGGCGCGGCTTCGCGTCAGATCATCGAACCCCGCCTGTGCTTCCGGCGCGGTGAACAACTCGCGCACGCCGGAAGTGTGGTTCAACAGATGCCGAACACGAAGACCCGGCGGCAATTGCGGGAAATCGGGAAGATGACGGACGACGGGGTCGTCGAGGGAAAGATGCCGTTCATCGACCAGCACGAGCACAAGCGCCGCCAGAAACTGCTTACTGATCGAGCCGAGCTGGAAGACCGTCGTTTCGCGGACCCTGTCGGCCCGGCTCATGTCCACGTATCCATAGCCGCCCGCCAGCACGATCTCGTCGCCGCGCAGGACCGTGAGCGCCAGGCCCGGAAGGCGGTGTGCCTCCAGCGCATGCACGGCGATCGAATCCACCTGATGGACCGGGGCGGCCGATCCCGGCCTGTCTTGAGGCACCGGTGTGGTACACCCGGCCGCCAGGGCCACCAGGGCCGGAAAAACCTTCCAGTCGAACGAAGCCATGTGTCCCCTTTGAGGAAAAACCGCCTTCCGGCGTGAGGCAGGGGATGGGCACGGCCGCCGCGGCACGGTCTTACCAGCGAGCCACTTCCACCTCGTCGGCCATGAACAGGTTGCCGCCTTCCCCCTCGATCTCATATTGAACGAGCGTGCCCGAGGCATATCCCTGGCGAATCGTCCCCCTTCCGCGCGGCGTCCTCACACGCTCTCCCTTTCGAAACCGGAATGGACCGGACCCCCCGGCATCATCCAGCAACTTCAACCCGTCCCGCCAGTGGATATGGAAAGGGCCCACTCCGTGTACCTGCACGATGGCTCCCTCCGGGGCATAGCCGAACATGGTGGTTCCCTTCGGGACAAAGGCGTACGCGCCGGAGCGCATCTCCTTCAACGCCTCGCTTTCCCACGTCTCTCCCACGGCAAAATAGAACGTTCCCTGCACCACGGTCAGGTGCTCATCGACCGGGTGCGTATGCAACGGAATCTTCGTGCCCGGAAGTTCACGAATCCGCATCACAAAGGCCTCTCCGGGCGTGTCGGGGTCACCGAAGAGGATTTCCACATCTCCCGACAACGCCTGCAAGGGAATCACGCGGGGCTGCGCGCCCTGCCCGCCGGCACGCGTCACGCCGGAGGCGGCACCAAAAGCGGTGCGCGTCTCACCGGTTTCGCTTTCCCCGGCAGGGGGCGTGGCCGGTCCACACGCGAGCGCGAGACACAGGATGGGGAGGAGCAGGCGCATGCGGTACACTCGGAGGGTGAGGCGGCCTGAAGGCATCCGGCCAACGTCCTGCCCGAGACGGCCCGGCAGCGCGGTATCAACGGCACAGCGGGAACGGCAGGGCGAAGCATGCGGACCGGCACGGTGAGGCGGCAACGCATCGCGTTCTCGCGGAACCGGTATCACGCTTCTTCGAGCACGTCGGCCAGGGTGCGCATGTAGAGGGCGGCATCGCGGGGGTCGTTGTGATGAAGCGGGGTGCGGTCCGGGGGAAGGCGGCGCAGCACCCGCGCGTCGGAGAGGTACTCGAGGCGGGCCAGGTCATCCGGGGCGAGGCCGGCCCGCTGGAGCGTCTGGAACAGGTCGTCGACGCGGTGGCCGGTGCCGGCGCAGTAGTCGCGGGCGTGCTCGGTCCACTCGTCCAGCGCGTAGTCCACGGCGCGGACGATCTCAAGGTCCGTCATCCCGGTGAGCGTCTGCACCAGGTGGCCGCAGTTGCAGCGGCCCATGTGGCCCCATTCGTAGCGGGCCCCGGCGTCGAGGCGGCGGGCGGTCTCGCGCAGGGCGTCGATCAGGTGGGGGGAGCGCTGTGGCACGGTTTTCCTCCTTTCGGTTTTGCCGTCATCCGTATCACGCCGGTTTCCGGCCCCGGCGTATTCTCTCTCAAAGCGGCACCGCCCGCCGGGTTCCTTGTTGCGATGGACAGGACTTCAGCCCGGCCCTCGCGGCGGCCGGCGGGACGCACCCGTGAACGAGAAGGCAGGCACAAACCGAGTGGGGCGCACCCGTGAAGGGTGCGGCTACAGGATTGGGGGTTAAGACCGTAGCCGCGGGCTTTAGCCCGGGCCTCGCGGCGGCCGGCGGGACGCACCCGTGAATGAGAAGGCAGGCGCAAACCGAGTAGAGCTCCTCCGGTCAGCCGCATAGACGGACCGTGAGTGTCCATGTTCTGCCCTTGACAAAGGGAGGCCATAAAGGGGTTATATAGCCGTGTTGGAATAATCTTCTTTAAGTAGTTCTGGACGTTTATTGAGGTAATTAAAAAGCCAGGGCTTGAGCTGGTACCAAGTTGTCCTTTCGTTCGGTTTCTCTTCTTCCCGGACCGGCACCAACGCTCCTTCATCAATCAGGAACGGAAGGAATGCTTCGGCAGGATTAAGCCCCCCTCCGGTGATAGTCCAGCCAAAGAGCCGATCGTCCGAATTCGCTGCTGCACGATACATCCCGTTCAGAGCCAAGCGTCCTTCCCGAGGCAAATTTTCAAGACGCTGCTTGATGCGACGGCGGGATCGAAACCCCTTGAATGCTTTGCCAACCGCAGATAACGGCGTTTTGAGCAAGCTCGTCAGCCAACTAGGAAGCGCGAGATCCATTTGGAGGATGGCACGGAAGCCCTATAACACTACGGAAGCCCTATAACGGCACTCGCGTCAGCGGCGGCGCGAAGCGCCGTCCGCTGCAAGCCATTGTTAGGCTATGTTACTTCTTCGATAGGAGTGAAGCGGTCACGACTATAAGCAACAAGATCTTCAGGTGGAACATCAGAATTGACACCAACGCGTAATACTAACAAATAACGCGGCGCACCAAACCTGTCTTCATGTCCTTTTGCCATGGCTAAAGCACGCTGAGTGCGTTCCAATTCAAAGCCCAGAAGATACAAAAGCAACTGTGTCGAAAACGGCTTTGAGAACTTGTACAATGATGCATCCCGCTTCCTTGTCACAAGAGCTAAATCCATGGGAACTGCAGCCGCAAATGTTTGTGGCAAACATTTCCATGGTCTCCAAGGATGGCAATAGTGCACTGGTTCATAATCATAGAGTAGCATAGAAGCTCTTGGAGCATGTTTTACGATGCGCCTAAGCTGACTCACTCTAATAGCATCAAATTTCGCATTTTGATGATTTCGTTTCTTGGCTTCAAGAAAACCCACTCCTTCGACTCGGTCTCCGTCAGGATACTGTGTCAATACTAGAATAGCTATGTCTCCGAAAAAACGTTCCGGTGTGCCTGTTTGCTTGTAGGCGCTCCATTCAATATTTAAGATTGTTTCAGAAAGACGATTCCATATCGGCCAACAAAAAGGTAGAGGATACCATTGCTCCATTTCGAAATAGTCGACATGGAGAGCGGTTTTTCTGATTCGGCGCAAGTCACGGAGAAGATCTCGGGTTACAAAGTCCTCGTCCCAGTCTATGGGGAAATTCCCATACACTCTCTTAGCCACGATTTCTTCAATCCGGAGAAGAAAATTCCACAGATCCAAGATGCCCTCCTGACGATGCCTAACATATTATTAACCCGCCAAGGGGCGTGTTACAACGCGCCCCTTGGCCATGTATCACCGACTTGACACGCCGGCAAAATATCTAAAAAATAAAAACATACACTCAGGGAATATCCGGTCATATACCGCCACGGGCCATATAACACCAACATATCTTACACATGTTGTCATGAAGCACCATGAACCCGTCTTCGCCCCGGTTGCTCGATCGGCTTCGCCCCGTCTGCCGGACCCGCCACTACAAGATAACCACCCACAGCCCATAAATCCAGCAGAGCTCAATCCTTAAGCGCCACGACGACAAGCATTTCCTGCCCCAACGCGGGGCTTCACACGTGGGCGAATCCCTGCGCTTCCGGGCCGGGGGGCGGTGCACCGGGCGCAACAGGCTCCGGCAGCCGGGACGCAGGCTCAAGCGTGAGCCGGGCGCCGGATCCCAGCACAGCTAGCTCTCGGTAGTCGCTTCGCTTGTGCAGTACTGCTCCGCTGAGGGCATCGACGTAGTAGATCCAGGCATCCGGGGGTGTTTCGCTGGAGAGCCGTAGCTTCCAGGCCAGGTGGAACTGCGCGTCGCCAGGATAAACGACCAGTTCACCTGTCGATCCGTCCTGCAACGCGACGTCGTTGCCGAGATCCGATTGGGCAATGCGCAGCGCGGCAGCTTCGGTGAGCGCCGGGCGGGTCGGGGCCTGGATCGTGGGGTAATAGGTGCCGTTGGCCATGTCCACGCCGCCGTCCTCATGGATGTGCACGAGGTACTCGGCCCCTTCGACCGGCAGCCCCTGGTAGGTCTGTTGAAACTTGACGTGATGGATGCCGCGATGCGCCTGCGTACGAATGTGCGTTAGATCCGAAAGATCGGACCGCATCTTGAAGAGCTTATGATTCTCTTGGAGGAACGTCCGGGCCGCTTCAAGCGGGGTGCCCGTGAACGGCAGGGTCTTGCCCCAGAAGATCGAGGCAGGTGTGCCGGTGTGCTCGTTCCAGCGGATGTGCCAGGACGCCCCATGACGCGCGGTGAAGGCGTCCAGGGCGGCGCGTTGCGCGGTGTCGGGCTGAGGCTGGGCTGAGGCTGGAGCCAGCGCGAGGAAAGTCAACGTGAAGAAGAGTAGCAGTCGTTTCATGGGGTCTCTCTTGTCTGAGATATGAGGGAAAAGGGAAAGGGACAAACAGGTTGTCAGAAGAGCACCGTTTACTGTCTGGACCAGTCGGCAAAGAGAACCTCGTCGTCCTCTAACAGGCGCGTGATCTCCTCGCTCGCTACATCGACGAGGTAAAGACAATGGCGCTCACGTCCTTTGTTTGAAATCACGAGCAACTCGCGCCCATCGGGAGACCAGGCCAGCGGAAAGAGACGTTCCCCAGCGATCGAGACGTCAAGAGGGACAATCGTCTCACAGGCCAGGTGAAACAGGTGCAATTCACCGCGCAGGGCAAAAGCAATCCATGCTCCATCCGGCGACCAGGAAGGGGAACTGGACAAAGTGTTTTCAAAGGTCAGCCGTCGCTGCTTTTCCCCGTCGGCATCCATGAGGTAGAGTTCCTGGAAGAAATCCCCATCACCCTTTACAAAGTCCCGATCCGAGACAAAGACGATCCGGCTTCCATCCGGCGACCACGCTGGTGTGCTATCCCTTGTAGGGTTGTTGGTTAGGGCCGTTACCTCATCTGTCCTGAAGTCGTACACCAGGACCTCCTGGTTTACGCCGCCGGCCTCACAGTTGAGGCAATGCGTGAAGGCGATCTTCGTCCCGTCGGGCGACCACGCCGGCCAAAAGCCCAGTTGCAGGAGCGGCTCGTCCTCGATCACACGCAGTACCTTCAAGGGCCGGATGTCCGTGCCGTCGGCCTTCATCAGGTAGAGCGGCGTGCCGGCGGTCGAACCCAGGCTGTCCGAGGTGAAGACGATCTGCTCTCCGTCGGGCGACCACCGGCCCGCGTCGACGAAATGATCCTTGAAGAAGGTCAACTGCCGGAGGGCTGAGCCGTCAGGATTCATCGTGTAGAGCTGCCAGGTGCCCGTGCGACGTGAGCTAAAGAGGATCCGGCCGGTCAGCGGGGCCTCCGGCTCCGCAGGACCGGTGAAACGCAGGTTCTCACAGGCATCCACCGGCGGATCGGGGTCGTCGCCGGGGGCTTGCGCATCGCAGCCTGCAAGGCCGGCCAGAAAAAGCCAGGCGCTCAGGAGAACCCATCGAGGTAGCATATTTGCACTTCCTTTGAAGATTACGGCATATAACGGCGTAGCAAAAAGCGGCAGGCGCAGTATCGGCGGTCGGGGACATTAAAGGAAACACGGCGACCATGAGAGCGGTGCGATGGCGCGCCTGTCCGGCTTCATTGCCTGGTTATACATCCCTCATGCTTTGTCGAAATGAAGGCGCTTCTGGACAAGCTCCTCAATCTCAGACATGAGGGGTTTTGATGTCTCGACAAGTTCTTGATAAGGTTCGTGTGCGCGCCTGAGTAGATCAGCATCCGCTTCTTCGATCGCTTTCGTACTTAGGCGTGCATGTGCGCGCTTCATCACCTTCTGAAGACTCGAGAAGCGTTCAGCAATATCAGAGGTCAGGAATATCCGATTGTACTGCATGTAGTTATTGAAGTCCGCTAGCTTCTCAGCGGCCTTGTTTAGGCGAATCCAATATACTTTCTCTCGATAATACTGTGTCTTGTCTCGCTGATCTCGTAGCTCGACTTTCTGAAAATCATGGAGTTCGCAGTTTGCCAAGAATGCATCGAGTGCCGCGTTGGCATAGTTATCAATGCGAATTAAGGGTAGAACGCGAGGATCCACATCGCCGCGGCTAGCCGCCCGAAGACGTGCACCAAGAGGCCCTCGAACGAACGCACCTTCGAGGCCACCTCGATGCCCGTCTTCTGCTCGATCCAATTGAACAGCGACTCGATCGGCTGCCGGCGCTGACTGACCCGCCGCGAGTACACCTTCTCGGTCAGCAGCACATCGGTCTGCCCCTTGCGCTTCTTCACCGGCGTGCACAGGTGCAGGTTCTGCTCGGCTGCCAGGCGCTCGCCTAGCTCACGGTCGGCGTAGATCTTATCGGCAAAGAGACGCCCCTCGTGCAGGCGCGGTAGGATCTGTCGGGCCACGGTCAGGTCATTGGCCGGGCCGGGAGCCAGTCCGATGTAGAGCGGCAGCGGCATCGTGCCGGGACGCCGCCGTGCGACGACATGTACCTTGACGCCGTAGAAATACAGGTTCTTCGAGGCGCAGAAGCCTTTGCCGGCGATGTGCGGAGCGACCCTGGCCCAGGCCGAGCGCTTCTGCTGGGCCATCACGACCGGAAAAGAGTCGATGATGTAATCGGTTGGTTCACCAGAGCGCTCTGCAGGTCGCTCACCAGAGGACTGGCGCGGACATGCCTCCAGGGCTGCTTCGACCAGCAGGGGGAAGGCATCGGCCAGCCGGTTGAGGCGCTGCACGAAGGCGACGTAGGAGGGCAGTTTGGGGAAGAAGGCCATCAGGTGGTCGCGGGTGTAGGCGTAGATGTCGGTCAGCGTGCGGCGCTGCTGCATGAGCCCGAAGAGGTAGACGGTGAGGACTTCTTCATCGGAGAAGGCCGGCGCGTGGTTGTTGCTCAGGCGCTGGGCAACGACGCAGAGGCGGCGCTGATACTGCTCACAGACGTGGAGGAACAGATGAATGAGCGTATATTGCCAGTCCATGGGGTCCTCGGGCGTTTGGTTGGAGGTGAGGGGTCATCTCCTTCTAAACGCTCAGGACACCATGGTGTCAACTCTTAATTCGCATTATCAAGATCCGGGTAGCTCTGCAGAGGATGAGTAATGCCGGCGAAGAATTCATAGGCGTCTAAAAGCTTCCTCCAAGCAGTTGACAAAACTTCGAACTCCTTGTCGTGAACCTTGCTGACTCGGCTGAATCGAGCGTTTATATCGTATCGAACCTCTTCGAGAATCTCAGTCTGCTTGCGTTTGAATTCCTCCAAGCGTTCTGCGAACTTTTGGTCTATCCACTTCTGCCCGATAAATTTCAGCAGACCATACGCGATCGCTGTGGCGCCACCGCCCACAAGCACAATCTGACCCAACAGCTGCAGGATAGTATCCATCTACTTTGATCGTCTGGTGGGATACCCTATTATTCACTCACCCCGGCTCTGTTACACACGCCCCATGGCCATGTATCCCCGGCCTGACACGCCGGCAAATCACGGAACAGTCAAGGGCTTCCGCCAGGTTAGTTCCGTCTGCCGGACCCGGCACTACAAGATAACCACCCACAGCCCCACAAATCCAGCATAACGCAACCCTTAAGCGCCCCGCCGTCCAGCATTTCCTATCACAGCGTGGGGCTTCACACGTGGGCGAATCCCTGCGCTTCCGGGCCGGGGGGCTCGGGGGGTGGCCCGCCTGGAACACACGGCCACCCCAAGATCCGTCACGGGTCCCTCCCCCCCGGCCTTTTGCCTTTGTCCGTGCCACGCCGGATTTTGGCCCCGGCGCGTCTTTGCCCGGCGCAGCCGGGCGCGCTGTGTCCTTCCCCACCCGTTCATCCCGCTTGTCCGCCATGATCGCTCCTCGACTGCCGCTCCGCATCCTGCCGGTCCTGTTCCTGCTGTTCCCCACCGCCATCCATGCCCAGGACGACGTACCCGTTGACCCGAAGCGGCTCGAGGCGATGGAATGGCGCAACATCGGCCCGTTCCGGGGCGGGCGCGTCACGGCCGTCGCCGGCGTGGCCGCCGACCCCATGACCTACTACATGGGCGCCACCGGCGGGGGCGTCTGGAAGACCACCGACGGCGGCACCACCTGGAAGAACGTCTCCGACGGCTTCTTCAAGACCGGCTCCGTGGGCGCGGTGGCCGTGGCGCCGTCCGACCCCAACGTCGTCTATGTGGGGATGGGCGAGGCTCCCATCCGCGGCGTCATGACCAGCCACGGCGACGGCGTCTACCGCTCCACCGACGCCGGGCGCACGTGGACCCACCTGGGCCTGGAAAAGACCGAGCACATCGCGAAAGTCATCGTCCACCCCGGCGACCCGGACGTGGTGTACGTGGCGGCGCAGGGCAACGCCTGGCGGCCCACCCCCGAGCGCGGCATCTACCGCTCCACCGACGGCGGCCGCACGTGGGAGCGGGTGCTCTTCGTGGACGAGGGCACCGGCGCCAGCGACCTGAGCATGGACGCCACCAACCCGCGCATCCTCTACGCCGCCTTCTGGACCCACCGCCGCTACCCCTGGCAGGTGGTCAGCGGCGGGGACGGCAGCGGGCTCTTCAAGAGCACCGACGGCGGCGACACGTGGGAGCGCCTGCGCGAGGGCCTGCCCGAACGGATGGGCAAGACCGCCGTGACCGTCTCCCCCGCCAACCCGGACCGCGTCTGGGCCCTCATCGAAGCCGAAGACGGCGGGCTCTTCCGCTCCGACGACGCCGGCAAGACGTGGACCCGCGTCAACAAGGAGCGTGTGCTGCGCGCCCGCGCCTGGTACTATATCCACGTCATGGCCGACCCGCTCGACGAGGAGACGGTCTACGTGATGAACGCCCCCCTGCTCCGCTCCACCGACGGCGGCCGCACCTTCCGTCCCGTCCCCACCCCCCACGGCGACAACCACGCCCTCTGGATCAACCCGCACGACAACCGCATCCTCATCAACGGCAACGACGGCGGCGCCAACGTCTCGTTCAACGGCGGGAAGACGTGGTCCACCCAGGCCAACCAGCCGACGGCCCAGTTCTACCGCGTCATCACGGACAACCGCTTCCCCTACTACGTCTACGGCGGGCAGCAGGACAACTCGTCCGTGGCCATCGCCAGCCGCACCATGGACGCCGGCATCGGCCGGGAGGACTGGTACCCGGTGGGCGGCTGTGAGAGCGCCTTCCCCGCCTTCGACCCGGACAACCCCCGCTACGTCTATGCCGGCTGCTACCAGGGCCTCATCACCGAGTACGACACCGAGACCCGGATGACCCGTAGCGTGATGGCCTACGAGTTCCTGGGACTGGGCGAGACGCCGTCCGATATGAAGTACCGGTTCAACTGGAACGCGCCGATCGTCGTCTCGCCCCACGACCCGAACGTGATCTACCACGCGGGCAACGTGGTCCTCCGCTCCGACGACCGGGGCAACACCTGGCGCGAGATCAGCCCGGACCTGACGCGCGACGAGCCGGAGAAGCAGGGACCGGGCGGCGCCCCCATCACCAACGAGGGCGCCGGCGGCGAGGTGTACAACACCATCGCCTACCTGGCCGCCTCGCCGCACGAGCCCGGCACCCTCTGGGCCGGCACCGACGACGGGCTGGTTCACGTCACCCGCGACGAGGGCCGGACGTGGCAGAACGTCACGCCCGAGGGCCTGGGCGAGGCCCTGGTCAACGCCATCGAGGTCTCACCGCACGACCCCGCCACGGCCTACCTGGCCGTCACCCGGTACAAGTTCGGCGACTACACGCCCCACGTGTACAAGACCACCGACTACGGGCGGAGCTGGCGGCGCCTCGTCGAGGGCCTGCCGGACGGCGCCTGGGTGCGCGTGGTGCGCGAAGACCCCGGCCGCCGCGACCTGCTCTACGCCGGCACGGAGCTGGGCCTGTTCATCTCATTCGACGGCGGGCGGCGCTGGCAGCCGTTCCAGAACAACCTGCCCGTCGTCCCCATCACCGACCTGGCCGTGCACGCGGGCGACCTGGTGGCCGCCACCCAGGGCCGCGCCTTCTGGATCCTGGACGACCTCACCCCGCTCCACCAGCTCACCGCCGACGTCCTGGCGCACGACGGGCCGTTCCTCTTCCGCCCGCGCCCGGCTTACCTCACCGGCGGCGCCAACCCCGAGCAGACGGACGAGGGCCGCAACCCGCCCAACGGGGCGCTCCTGCACTACCTCCTCCCCGCCGGCGCCGACTCCTCGCTCAAGCTCGAACTCCTCGACGGCGAGGAGGTCCTGCGCACCCTTACCCCGAAGAAGACCGGCAACGCCGCGGGACTGACCGTGAAAGAAGGACTGAACCGGGTGGTGTGGGACCTGCGCCGCGACCCCGTCACGCGGGTGCCCGGGCTGTTCACCTTCGGCAGCCTCGACGGCTACCGCGTCCCGCCCGGCACGTACACCGCCCGCCTGATCGCCGGCGCCGACACGCTCGTGCAGCCCCTCGCGGTGGTGCCGGACCCGCGCCTGGAGGCGACCCCCGCCCAGTGGGCCGAGCGGGCCGCCCTGCTCGACACCCTCCGCACCACCGTCGACGCCATCCACCGGGCCGTCCTGCGGCTGCGCAAGGTGCGTGAGCAGGTGAAGGACCGGATGACCCTCACCGCCGACCACCCCGAAGCCGACACGCTCCGGGCCACCGGGCAGCGCCTCGTCGACGCCCTCGCGGCCTGGGAAGAACACCTCGTCCAGCCCCGCCAGGAGACGTTCCAGGACGTGATCAACTTCCCCAACAAGCTCAACGCCCACCTGCTCAACCTGATGAGCAAGATCGATGGCTCGCCCCCCCCGGTGACGCAGGGCATGCGGGCCCGCCTGAACGACCTGCTGGCCCGATGGGACGAACACCGGGCCACGATGCAGCGCCTCCTCGACGAAGACGTGGCCGCCTTCAACGCCCTCTTCGACGCCCTGGGCATCCCGGCCGTCATCGTTCCCGAAAGGGCCGGAGCACCCGCCTCCGCCCCGGCCGGTCCGGGCTCCCCGCCATGAGCTTTCCTGTGGCAAAATGGTCACCTGGAAAACACACGCGCCTTCGTCCGGGAGGCCCCGGCCCCGGGTCCGGAAACAACCGTCACATTTTCGTGAAACTCCTGACGTCCCCGCACCGGCACAAGCGGTGCCGTATCGCGTAGAGGCAGCGGACCGGCTTTTGCTGATACCGGGATGAACCGGTCCCCCCCGCCAGATCCCGCCGGCACGGCACCCTGTGCGGTGTGGGACGGGAAAGATTTTTCTGTGCCCGGCCGGCTTTTCCGGCGGGGCGGTCGCTCACGCGTGAAATCATCTTGAAGGATCGTACCGCAGAGGACGCAGGAGGCACCATGCGCCTGGCTTGCAGCTTTCTCCTCGTATTCCTGCTTGCCGTTCCGGCCCTGGCCCAGGTCGGCCGGATCGGGATGTCCGGAGAAACGCTCCGGCAGCAGCTCGGCCCGCCGCTGCGGGTCGTGCCCGACGAGCCGGGGGAGATGTGGTTCTACGGCGGCGAGGACCCGCACATGACCTTCGCCTACTACCTCATCGACGGGACCATCGCGGCCACGGAGGTGCTGATCACCCACCCCACCCACGAAGCCGCCGCCGAACGGGCTGCCTCGGTGGTCGAGGCGATGAAAAAAGCGGGCTGGCGTGTCACCGAACTGAACCGGAACAACTACCTCCTGCACGCGGCGTCCTCGGTCTACCGCGTCTACCTGCTGCCGGGACGGGCGGACCACGCCCTGGTGCTCTCGCACATGCGCCGTGCCGAGGTGAAGGCCCTGAACGGGCGGATGCGCGCGGACCTGCTGGCCGTCCATGCCGAGAAGGGCGAACTCAGCCCTGAGCTCGTCGCCTACCTCGCCGAGGACACCCCGGCCCCGCAGCCGCCCGTCCGCCCGGCGGCGAGCGCGGAACCCGTCTCGCCCGGCTCACGCCCGGAGCCGAACCCCTCCCCGCCGGCGCCCGCCACCGAGAAATCCGCACCACCGAAGGCGGTATCGAAAACCCTCGGGCGCTTTGCCCGGAGCGGCTACACGTGGGTCGTCGTGTCCGAATCGCGCCTGGAGAAGGCGAAGCAGATCGCCGCCTGGTGCCGCACCCAGGGATGGGAGAGCGCCGTCATCGAGGGCGAATCGAACGGCCGGCGGGTCTACCGCGTCGGAATCGGATGGTATCCCTCGCTCGAAACCCTGCAGGCCGACCGCGACAACCTGCCCGAATGGGCCCCGAAAGACGCCTGGCCCTTCCGCGTCGATCCGGCGGCCGTGCGGGACTGAAAAACAAAGTGCCGGGCACCGGGATCGCGGGCGGCATGACGACGTAGAAGGGGTGTGTATTCGATACACACCATTCCACACCTTCCATGCCCGACGCCCCCGCCTCGACCACCTCACCTCCGTTGGCCACCCTGCCGGCCCGGCCCCCTTTCTGGGATCGCCTGGGCATCGGGATCTCCGGCCTGTGCATGATCCACTGCCTGCTGCTGCCGGTGGTGCTGGCACTGGCCCCCCTCTGGCCGATGGCCGAGGAACTGCATGCCTGGCTGCACCCGGTCTTCGCGTTGCTGCTGGTACCCACCACGCTCCTGGCCCTCGTTCACGGCTACCGGCGCCACCGTAACCGCCGCATCGCCATGTGGCTCGTCGCCGGGCTCGTCATCGTCCTCGTCGCCGGGGTGCTCGGGCATGAGATGCCGGGTGCCTTCGCCGAGACGAGCATCACCGTCACGGGCAGCGTGGTGCTCATCGCCGCGCACTGGCGCAACTGGCGGGCCGGTGCCGCCTGTCGCCCGCACCCCCCGGCAACCGTTCCACCTGCCTCCTGAAACGTCATGCATCGCCTCAACTTCACCCTGGACGACGCCACGGTCCGGCTTCTCGAAAAGCTGGCACGGACCTACTACCACGGCAACAAGTCGCAGACGGTGCGGGCGGCGCTCGAGAGCCTGGCCGCCCACATCGGTCACGAGGGCTGGGTCATCGCCGGCTACACGCCCGTGGAGGTGCACGGCGACGTGGCCTGCCACACCTGCGGCGAGGAACACCACGAAGGCGAGGTGCTCTACCGGCCCGTCTTCGAGCGCGGCGAGAGCCCCCGTGCCCTGCCCCGCATCCCGGCCGAGGTCTGGCTCGACTGCCCCCGGTGCGTGGAACAGCAGCTACAGGCCTGAGCACGCCGGTGCGCCGGCCCGTCAGTCCGGCATCGTGAGCAGGGCGGCGAAGAGGTCGATGCCGTAGAAAAGGTTGGCCAGGCGGAGGTTCTCGTCCGGGGCGTGCTGGTTGTCGTCGTGGTTGGCGATGGGGACGATGACGAAGGGCTGGCCGAGCACGTCGGAGAAGAGGTAGAGGGGCAGCGACCCGCCGAGGGCGGGCACGAGCAGCGGGGCCTCGCCGGCGGCGGCCGTCACGGCCTCGACGAGCCGCGCCGTGATCGGCAGGTCCATCGGCGTGCGGGCGGCGGGATAGCCGCTCCCCCGGCGGTCCACCCGAACGATCTTCGGATAGCGCAGCCGCGTGGCGTGATCCGGCTCTTCATAGACGATGTGGTAGCCCTGCTTCCGGATGTGCGCCTCGACGAGGTCGAGCATGTGCTCCGGGTCGTTGCCCTTGACGAGGCGGATGCCCAGCGTGGCCGTGGCGGTGGCGGGGATGACGTTGCGGGCCAGCGCCCCGGTGTTGCCGCTGGCGAGGCCGCGCACGGTGAGCGAGGGCAGCATCAGCCGTTCGGCCAGCGGGGCATTGTTCGCCTCCGTCTCGGCCAGCCCCAGCTCGCGCCGCAGCGCGTCGTCGTAGTCGGGCAGGGCCGCCAGCGCCGCCCGCTCCGTCTCGCTCAGCGGCTCGACGGTGTCGTAGAAGCCGTCGATGAGGACCGTGCCGTCCTCGGCCTTCATGCTGGCGAGCAGGTGGGCCAGCCGCATACCGGGCACCGGCGCCCAGTTGCCGTAATGGCCGCTGTGGAGCGACCGCGTGGCGCCGTAGACGGTGATCTCCATCCCGGTAACGCCCCGCACCCCGAAGACGAGCTGCGGGCGGCGGCTCTGGTGGACCGGCCCGTCACAGAAAAGCCACACGTCCACGTCGGCATAGCGGTCCCCGAAACGCTCGAGGTATTCCTTCAGGTGGGGAGAGCCGCGCTCTTCCTCCCCGTCGAAGAGCAACTTGACGTTCGACGTGAGGCCGAGGCCGGCGGCCTCGAGGGCGTCGAGCGCGGCCAGGAGGGCCGCCAGCGGGGCCTTGTCGTCGCCGGCGCTGCGGGCGTAGAGGTACCACCCGGGATCCACCGGCTCGCCCGGGGCGGGCAGCGGGCGCGGCGTGCCCCCTGCCTCCATGCTGGCCGTGTAGAGCGTGGGCGTCCAGGGGCCGTGGGTCCACCGGGCCGGATCGACGGGCTGGCCGTCGTAGTGCACGTAGAGGCCCAGGGTGCGCGTGGCCCCCGGCACCCGCCGCTCGCCGTAGACCAGCGGCGGCGCCCCCGGCACCTTCAGCAGCTCCACGGTAAAGCCGCGCCGGGCGAAGGCCTCCCGCAGGTAGTCGGCGTTACGGTGGATGCCGGCCGAGTCGGTAGCGACGTTCGGGATCGACAGCAACTCGGCGAAGCCGGCCAGGATCTCGGCGGCATGGACCGTCCGGTAGGCCCGGGCCGCCTCCACGGCCGGGTGCTGGGCCCGTGCCGGAAGCAAGACCAGGCCCAGGAGCAGAAAAGCGCAACAACGTCTCATGAGGGGAACGCAAAGGATGAGCACGGATGCGCTACAAACTATCGCTTTCCCGCCGAAGGAGCAAAGCGGGCCGGCCTGCTCCCGCATGCCCCGGACGACCGCTGCCGGCACACAGAAAAAAACAGGAGAGGAGACGCATCACCGGCCTTCCGGTCGACACGCCCCCTCTCCTGTCCGACAGGCTATCTTTCGATCTCTCCGGCCGGCTCGGCGGCCGTCCGTCGTCCTCACTGGCCGACGTAGACGCTGCGCCGGGTGGTGCCGTACGGCACCCCGTCGACGATGGGACGGGCGGAGCGCACCAGCCGGCGTTCCACGGCCCGGGGCTCCAGAGAAGGATAGCGAGCCAGCAGGAGGGCCACGGCCCCGGTCACATGCGGTGCCGCGATCGAGGTGCCCGAGGTCCAGATGATGGTGTTCCCGAGCGAAAGGGTCTCGACGTCTTCCCCGGGTGCGAGCAGATCCACCACCGGCCCATAGTTGGAAAACGACGAGAACCGGCCTCCTTCCCCGTAGGCGCCGACCGTGATGGCCTCGGCCACATGTGCCGGCGTCACGGTGGAAGCATCGATGCCGGCGTTGCCGGCAGCCAGCACGTACACGACCCCTGCCTCGATCGAGGCGCGGATGGCCTCGTCCAGCCCGTTGTAGGCCGTCGTACCCACCTCGGCCCCCAAGCTCATATTGACCACCATCGGCACGGACGGCCGGGCCAGCTTGCGCTCGGTCAGGTAGTCGACGACCGCGATGATCGAGGAGAGCTCGGCCGTGCCCAGTTCGTTGAGCACGTTGAAGGCATGGATCCGCGCCCCGGGCGCCACCCCGACGATCCCGTCCCGGTCATCCACGGCGGCCGCTGCGCCGGCCACCTCGGTGCCGTGCGACCCGAGGTCCAGCCTGTCTATCAGGTTGCACGGACGCGGCGTATTGCCGTCGAACTCCAGGCATTCGACCACGTTCAGATCGCTGTGGGCGGCGCCGGTGTCGAGGATGTAGATGTCCACATCCACCTGTCCCCTGCCGTCCCCGGAGCGCGTCCAGCTCTGATCCGCCCCGATGGCCGCCATGCTCCAGGGCGTCACCTGGGTGCTGCGATACCACAACAGCCCCTCGACCAGCCCGGTCCCCAGATCCAGCGTTCCCTTGACGGTGTTGACCAGCGTCTCAATGAGTGACAGCGGGATGTCCGGCTCCACCCAGCTGATATCCGGATCGGCCAGCATGGCGGCAAGCAACCCGTCGAGCGAGTCCGGATGCACCGAGGTGGCCATCCCCGGGAACACCGTATCAAACTCGTAGCGACTGACGATCTTGTAGCGGGAGACGATCTTGTTGGCCGTCACCGTGGTGTCGCGGAAGCCGATCACGAGCCGGACCTCATCGACCAGGCCTCCCGTCTTGCCGCCGGCCCGCACCATGGCCCGATCCAGCAGGTGAAAATGACGGGTTTTTTCCGCCTGGAGCGGCACCGCAGGCTCCCCTCCTTGCCCCTGCGTCGGCAAATCGACACAGCCGGCGAGAAGCCCCGAAAGCACCAGCGCGAAAACCACCGGGCCCGATCGGCCCGGACGATGCGAAACAAGGGGGATCGACATGAGCATGCACCCGGAGCAGGTTCTTCAAATCGAAAAGGCAACAAAAGGCTTCCGGGGTATCGGCAATCTGCCCCCTTTTCTTAATAGGTCTTTTGTGAATGTTTGATGAACGAAGATGGCATACCCCTGCCCCTTCCGCCCGCTCCTCCGGCAGGCGATTTTAGCCCCTCCGCTCCTGGTCGATTAGAAGGGTATCCCTGCTGCCCCGGTGTTCCCGGTCTGTCACGAACCTGCCGAACCGCTCCGGGAGATTCATGTCCCCTCTCGTTCGACGTACGACCCTGAGCCTGCTCCTGCTGTCCGCCGGCGTGGTGACCGCCGCCGGGCAGCCGGCCGTACCGCTGCGGCTGGACCCGGCCCTTCGCCCCACGCAGTACGTCCACACGGCCTGGCAGGTCGAGGACGGGCTGCCGCAGAACTCGATCTTCACCGCCCTGCAGACGCGCGACGGGTACCTCTGGCTCGGCACCCAGGAGGGGCTGGTCCGGTTCGACGGGATGCGCTTCACGGTCTTCGACAAGGCCCACGTCGAGGCGCTGCAGAGCAACGAGATCCGCGCCCTGCTGGAAGACCGCAGTGGCGCGCTCTGGATCGGCACCAACGGCGGCGGGCTGACCCGCTACCGGGACGGCACCTTCACCACCTACACGACGGCGGACGGCCTGCCCAGCGACCTCGTGCGGGCCCTCTACGAAGACCGGCAGGGCCACCTCTGGATCGGCACGATCGACGGGGGCCTGAGCCGGTTCGACGGGACCGCCTTCACCACCTACACGACGGCGGACGGCCTGCCGGGCAACGTGGTGCTGGCGATCCTCGAAGATCCGGCAGGAGCGCTCTGGATCGGGACGGAGAACGGGCTCAGTCACTTCCACGATGGTACGTTCACACGCTACGGCGAGACGGAGGGACTGCCGGGCACCGTCGTCTGGGCCCTCCACCTCGACGCCCGGGGCGGGCTCTGGATCGGCACCACGGGCGGGGCCGCCTACCTGCACGACGGCCGGCTTGCCACGCTGACGCCGTCCGACGGCCTCTGCGGCCAGATGGTCAGCGCCTTCTACGAGGATGCGGCGGGCGCGCTCTGGATCGGCACCCTCGACGGCGGCGTCTGCCGGCGCTTCGCGGGCCGTTTCGATGTTTTCTCCACGGGCGAAGGCCTGACGCACCACCGTGTCCGTACCCTCCTCGGCGACCGCGAAGGTTCCCTCTGGATCGGCACCGAAGGCGGCGGGCTGAACCAGTTGCGTCCCGGCAAGTTCATCCCCTTCACCACCGCCGAGGGGCTCTCCAGCGACGTCGTGCTGACCGTGCTGGAGGACCGCACGGGCGCGGTCTGGATCGGCACCGAAGGCGGCGGGCTGCACCGTATCGAGGAAGACCGCATCGTCCCCGTCCCGGCCGGCAGCCCCTCGGGTCATACCGTCTACGCCCTTCACGAAGGCCGGGACGGCACGATCTGGGCCGGCACCGAAGGCGACGGCCTCTGCCGCGTACGCGACGACCGCCTCACCTGCCTCCCGAACACGCAGGGGCTACGCGGCCACAACGTCTACGCCCTGTATGAAGACCGCTCCGGCATACTCTGGGTCGGGACGGAAGAGGGGCTGCACACCTACCGCGACGGCCGCCTGGCCCCCTACACGGCCGACGTGGACCTCCGGCACAGCCTGATCACCGCCCTGTACGAAGACCGCCACGGCGCGCTCTGGGTCGGCACCTATGGCAACGGCCTGCACCGCCTCCACGCGGGAAGCCTGGCGACGTACACCACCGCTGAGGGCCTCTCCAGCGACATCGTCCTGGTCATCCAGGAAGACGCGGAGCGGCCGGACGTGCTCTGGATCGGCACGCAGGGCGGCGGGCTCTGCCGGCTGCTCACCGCACCGGGCCCCGGCGAGCGGCCGCTCGTCTGCGCCACCACCCGCGAAGGCCTCGCCAACGACAACGTCTTGCAACTCCTCGACGATGGCTCGGGCCACCTCTGGATCGGCTCCAACAAGGGGATCGCTCGCCTGAGCAAAGCGGCCTTCGCGGCGTTCGCCCGGGACCCCGGCGTGCCCCTGGCTCCGGTCGTCTACGACCGGGCCGACGGCCTCAAGAGCGCCGAGGCGAACGGGGGCACCCAGCCGGCCGCCTGGCGCGCCCGCGACGGAAAGCTCTGGTTTGCAACCATGAAGGGGGTGGTCCGGCTCGATCCCGCCCGCATCCCCGTCAACCGCGTCCCGCCGCCGGTGGTGATCGAAGAGGTGGTCGTCGCCGGGCGGCCGCTGCCCCTGTCCGGCACGCCGGAGCTGCCGCCGGGCCGCAAGGACTTCACCTTCCGCTACACCGCCCTGAGCTTCGCCGCCCCCAGCGACGTCCGCTTCCGGTACCGGCTCGACGGCTACAACGACGACTGGGTCGAGGCCGGCCCCCGGCGGGAGGCCTACTACACCAACCTGCCGCCCGGCACCTATACCTTCCGCCTCGAGGCCCGCAACGCCGACGGGGTCCGGAACGAGACCGGCCCCACGTTCACCTTCCGCGTACGGCCCCACTTCTACCAGACCCCCTGGTTCCTCCTCCTGGCGACGCTCGGGCTCGGGCTGCTGGTCGCGGGCGGCTACCAGCTGCGCGTGCGTCACCTGAAGACCCGCGAACGCGAGCTCGTCCGGCGCGTCGAGGAGCAGACCCGGGCCCTGCGGGAAGAAAAGAACCGCACCGAGGCCGCGCTCCACCAGACGGAGATCGCCCGCCGGGAGGCCGAAGCGCAACGCGCACGCGCCGAACAGGCCCGGGCCGTCATCGAGGAACAGGCCGAACGGCTCCGCGAGCTGGACGAGCTCAAGACGCGCTTCTTCAACAACATCTCCCACGAGTTCCGCACCCCGCTGACGCTCATTGTCGGCCCGCTGGAAAACCTCCTGGGCCGGTTTCACGGCCGGCTCGACGCGGCGCTGGAGGAACAACTCGCCCTCGTCCTGCGCAACGCCCGGCGGCTGCTGCGGCTCATCAACCAGTTGCTCGATATCTCCCGGCTCGAATCCGGCAGGATGACCCTGCACGCGCGCCCGCGCAACGTGGTCTCGTTCCTGGAAGAAGTGGTGACCTCGTTCGCCTCCCTGGCCCGGGAGCGTGGCATCGCGCTGTCCTTCGAGGCGGCCCGGGACGACCTGACCCTCTACTACGATGCCGACAAGCTGGAGAAGGTCTGCTTCAACCTGCTGTCGAACGCGCTGAAGTTCACCCCGGCGGGCGGGCAGGTGGCCGTGAGCGTCACGGACGTCGCGGCGGGCGATGCACCGCCGTACGTGGAGATCCGGGTGCGGGACACCGGACCGGGCATCCCACCGCACGAGCTGCCGCACCTGTTCGACCGCTTCCACCAGGTCGAAGGCATCGTCTCGTCGGTGCAGGAAGGCTCCGGCATCGGCCTGGCGCTGGCCCGCGAGCTCGTCGAACTGCACGGCGGCACCATCCTCGTCGAGAGCACCGTCGGGCAGGGCACTGCGTTCATCGTCCGCCTGCTGCAGGGCCGGGACCACCTGACACCCGACCAGATCGCCGACGGGGACGACCCTCCGGAGGTTGAGCCGGCCTTCCATGTGGAGGAACCCCGGGAAGCCATGCCCGCCGAAGCGGACGCCCCCGAGCGCCTCGCCGCCGGCGCGACCGGCCCGGAGGGCGCACCGACGATCCTGGTCGTCGACGACAACCGGGACATCCGGGCCTACCTGCGCAGCTGCCTGCTCCCGGCCTACCGGGTCGCCGAAGCCGTCGACGGCGCCGACGCGCTGGAGCGCCTGCCCGCCGTCGCGCCCGACCTGATCCTCTGCGACGTGATGATGCCCCGCATGGACGGCTATGCGTTCCTCCGCCACGTCAAGGAAAGCCCCGACTTCCGGCACCTCCCCGTCATCCTGCTGACGGCCAAAGCCGCCACGGACTGGAAGATCGCGGGCCTCGAACACGGGGCCGACGACTACGTGGCCAAGCCGTTCAACGCCCGCGAGCTCCTGGCCCGGATCGACAACCTGCTCCGGCTGCGCCGGCAGGAAAAAGAGCTCAAGCGCCTGAACGAAAACCTCGAACAGCAGGTGCAGGAACAGCTCGAACTGATCCTGTCCGAACGCCGCCGCTACGAAGCCGAGCTGATCGCAGCCCGCGACCGGGCCGAGGCGTCTTCGCGCCTCAAGTCCGCCATCCTGAACAACATGAGCCACGAGTTCCGCACGCCCATCAGCGGCATTCTGGGCATCACCCAGATCCTGGAACACGAGGTCAGCGAGGAGCACCGGGAGTTCATCGAACTGATCGCGCGGAGCGGCCACCGCCTGCTCGACACGCTGAGCGCCGTCCTCGACTTCTCGCAGCTGGAATCCGACGGCTTCGTGCTCCAACCGGAGCCGGTGGACCTGACTGGCGCGGCCGCGGAGGCCCTCGCCGCGTTCGAGGCCGCGGCCCGGAAGAAAGGGCTCACGCTCCGGCTCGATCCCCCGGAGGAACCCGTTCGGGGGCTGCTGGACGCGCGGGCCCTCCAGCGCATCTTTCACCACGTGTTCGGCAATGCCGTCAAGTTCACCGACACCGGAGAGGTGGTGGCCCGCACCGGCCGCGACGGGAGCCGCCTGTACCTCGAGGTGCGGGACACGGGCCCCGGCATCGACCCGGCCTTCATGCCCCACCTGTTCGAGCCGTTCCGGCAGGCGTCGACGGGACTGGCCCGCACGCACGAGGGAAGCGGCCTCGGCCTGGCCATCACGGCGCGCCTGGTCCGGCTCATGGGCGGCGAGATCCGCGTCGACAGCCGGCCGGGCGAGGGCACCACGGTCACCGTCTTTCTACCAGCTGCACCGCCCACCTCGCACCCCACGGCACCCGACCGGGCCGGCACCGGGACGCCGGACGCCCCCGCTGCAAGGTCCTCCCGGCCGGCGCACGGTCATCCTACCCCCTGACGTTCGCCCCGCTCGAAAAGCGGCCACAGGCCTCTCAACCGGCCTGCTTCAACGTTTCCGGCCCGGTCTTCCCCTTTCCGTCGCGAATCTCGAGGGCCTCGTACTCCACGGCCGAGACGTACTGTCCCTGGCGAATCCGGTCCTCGGTATGCAGCCGGTAATACCGGTCGGCATTGCTGATGAAGCGTTCGATCTTCTCGCGATGGAAGCGATAGAAGAAGGTCTCGCCGAAGCTCTGGTCGAGCCGTTCCATGGTGCGGGTGAGGCTTCCGAAGGAGGGGTTGTGCCCGAGCCGGGCTTCGCCGTCCTCGATGACCCGGGTCTCCTCCGTAAAGTAAGCCGACACGATCTGATTGGAGATGGCGATACAATAGATGCGCGCGAGGTTGCTCCGGTTCGGATATCCCGGCGGGGGGCCGCTGCGGTAGCGCACCAGTTCGAGCAACTCCCCGGCGTCGATGCCGAGTTCGGCCAGGGGCTCGCAGATCTGCACCCCTTCGAGAATACCCAGATGGGCCAGCACTTCGACCGTCGCATCGTTGATGCCTTCGTAGATCTTCCCCGGATAGTAGTCCTCGTCGTCGTTGAAGAGCGCCCCGAAATGCTGGACGAGGCACGCCAGCCCGACCGTATAGATGAGCTGGTCCGAGGCCCCCGGATGGATCTGCTGGATGAGCGTGATGGCGAGGCTGGCGGCGCGTGTGCTGTCGGTGAGGATCATCCGCCCCCGGGGCGTCATCAGGTGCGGCGTGAGAAAGAGGCTGATCCCTTCGAGGGTCATGATGCGGTTGACGATCTCCTCGAGGTACCGCTTGTGCAGGTGCGAGTTGACCTGGCCGTACCACGAGGTCTTCATCGTGGCCGGATCGAAGAAGATCGAGCGGGCGATGTGCACCATGAAGACGTTGCGCACCGCCTGGTCGTAGTAGCGCAGGAACTCCCGCGGCTCTCCTTCGGAGGCGATCACGATCGGGCCGTAGTGCCGGCACCGGTCGTTGCGCCGGTCGTTGACCATCTTCTCGATCAGAAACGGAAAAGCCTTTTCGGTCGCCTCGCCGGCCGTGCAAACCAGCTTGAGTCCCTTCTCCCCGCCGGTCTCGCCCTGCAGGACGTGGACGTCTTTGGCGAGCGTGGTACGCCCGAGCGGAAACGCCTTCTTTTTGAGGTGGCTCATGAGGCGTGCCACCACCTGGTCGGTTGCTTCCTCTTCCCGTCCCAGGTCGAGCGTATCGAGGTGAAAACGCAGGAAATGCTCGAACGTGGGGTGGGTATATACGGGGGCGTCCTTCATCTGACCACTGCGTTCGGGCCTGCGGCCGGCGGCGCTCCGGTCCCTGTCCCGGACCGGTAAGCCATCCTTCTCACCCGGCGCGGCCTGCCCGTTTCTACTACCATCTTCCTCTGTATCGGCCGTTTCGCCTGTCGTTCAAGCGACGTCAAGAAATGGGCATTTTTCCCGCGGTATCGTTTTCCGGCGGGCCGTACCCGCCGCCACCGGGCGTCTCGATGACGAGCCGGTCGCCCGCCTGGAGGCGGCGGGTAAACTTCGAGGGCAACACCTCTTCGCGCCCGTCGGCGTGGACGAGGACATTGCGGCCCGGGGCGCCGGCTTCGCCGCCGGCCAGCCCCCACGGTCCGGTGTCCCGGCGTTCGCTGAGCACGGTGACGGTCGCGGGGGCGAGCAGTTCGTAGGCCCGCACCAGCCCGTCGCCTCCCCGGTGACGGCCGCGCCCGCCGCTGCCGGTGCGCAGGGCATAGCGCACGATGCGGAAAGGAAAGGCCAGTTCCAGGGCTTCCACCGGCGTGTTGCGCGTGTTCGTCATGTGCACGTGCACACCGCTGAGCCCGTCGGCATCCGGGGCGGCCCCCATCCCTCCGCCGATGGTTTCGTAATAGGTGAAGGGCCGGCCATCGGAGCGCAGGCCGCCGATGGTGAGGTTGTTCATTGTGCCCTGCGAGGCGGCGGGGATGCGCCCGGGCAGCGCCTGCGCCAGCGCCCCGAGCACCACGTCCACGATGCGCTGCGACGTCTCGACGTTGCCGCCGGCCACGGCGGCGGGGGGGCGGGCGTTCACCAGGCACCCTTCCGGTGCCGTCACGGTCACCGGGGCGAAGCACCCGGCATTGACCGGCACGTCCGGCACGCCGGGATCGCCGTCGCCGGCCAGGCACCGCACGACGTAGTAACAGGCGGACTGCGTGATGCTCAGCACGGCGTTGAAGGAGCGGTCCACGGCGCCGGCGGTACCGGTGAAGTCGAACGTCACGTGGTCTCCCCGGATACGGGCACAGACGCGGATCGGGATGCGGCGGGCCTCGCCGTCGTCGTCGAGGACGAGGTGGTCTTCGAACGTGTAGGCCCCGTCGGGCCAGGTCGCAACGGCGGCCCGCACGAGCCGGGCGCTGTAGGCCTGCAGGTGCCGGGCATAGGCACAGACCTCCCCGGCGCCGTGCCGTGCCACGAGCTCGCGCAGCCGTCGTTCGCCCACGGTGTGCGCGGCCCGCTGCGCGGCCAGGTCGCCCCGTCGCTCCTCCGGGGTGCGCACGTTCCGGAGCAGAACCCGCAGCAGGTCTTCATTGAGCACGCCCCCCCGATAGAGCTTCACCGGCGGCAGGATCAGCCCTTCCTGATACAGCTCGGTCGAGAGCGGGAGCGAACCCGGCGTCATCCCGCCGACGTCGGCATGGTGGGCGCGGCTGGCCACGAAGAAACGCGGCGCCGCATCGGCCGCGTCGAGGAAGACCGGGGACACCATCGTAACGTCGGGCAGGTGGGTACCGCCCTCGTAGGGGTCGTTGAAGACCACCACGTCGCCCGGCGTCCAGTCCGGAAAAGCCGCGCGCGCGGCCGCCACCCCGGCCGGCATCGCCCCCAGGTGGACGGGGATGTGGGCCGCCTGCGCCACCAGCCGCCCCTCCCCGTCGAAAACGGCACAGGAGAAATCCAGTCGCTCCTTGATGTTGGGCGAATAGCTCGTCCGTTGCAGCGTCACGCCCATCTCCTCGGCGACACCCGCAAACCGATGCCGGTAGAGCTCGATCTTGATCGGATCAATCATGGGATGCCGGTTTTTTGCGTCAAAATTTTCCTTTGCAACCTCTCCTGACCCGATCCAGGCACACGAAAGAATGTATGGGTTGAGGGTTACAGGTTGTAAGGTTGAAGGTTACAGGTTGAAGGTTACAGGTTGCAGAGTGGAGGCATGCGATAGGTGTTAGCAACCCGATCTGCAATCCGCAATTCGCAATTCGCAATTTGCAATCCGCAATTTGCAATTTGCAATCCCGAACGATCACTTCACCTCTTCGAGCAGCAGCACGCCGCTTTCATGGGCGGGGAAGGAGACGAGACCATAGGAAACCAGGCCGATCTTGCCGGTGAGCGCGTCGCGGAGCACGGTGTCGTCCGGAAAGGCACGGGCGACGTTGAGCCGCGTTGTCCCGGAGGCCCCGAGGACGACGACGACCCGGTCTTCGTAGGCACCGTAGCGGAAGGTGCGCAGAAAGGCATAGGGGTCGTCGGAGAGCTTGACGTGCGTGCCCCCGGCCACGGCGGGGTGGCGCCGGCGAAACGCCCCGATCACCTGTTCGCCGACCGGCGCGCGGCGGACTGCGCCCGTGGGATCTTCGAGCGTGATGATCTCGTCATCGCAGGGCCGTTGCACGGCACCGGGCAGGAGCAGCAGCCGCGTCCCGAGTTCGACGAGCCGGTCCCGTCCCAAGCGGTGGAGATCAGACCGGGAAAGGGAGGTAAGAACGTGCGGCCCGTCGCCGGCGTACAGGCGGGCCGCATACGCGGCATAGAGGCTGTCCAGGCGCGCCGTGGAGGCCAGGAGCTCCCCGGAAAGCCCGGTGACGACGGCATCGAAGCCCTGGTAGGCGGCGGGCGGGCGGTCGTCCCCGGTCAGGCGGGCGACCATCCAGAAGTCGTGGCCGCCGGGGGTACGGCCGGGATGGGCGGTTTGCCACGCCCGGAACGCACGCCGGGCTTCCCGGCGGAGCGCCTGCCAGGTTTCCGGTTCCACGTGGTTCGCCGCGTCGACGAGAAAGCCGTCGATACCGAAGCGCTCGACCCAGTCCGTGACCCACTTGATCAGGTGGTAGCGTGGCGTTCGGGGATAGCCCGTGCGTTCGAAGAAGGCTTCGAGGGCGGCCTGTTCGGCGGCGAGCTTCTCCGTTCCCCATTTTTTCCGGAGAAAGGCCGGGATGGACACGGGCTGCCCGGAGGCGGTTTTGAAGTCGGGCAGGCCGTGCAGGCAGGCGGTCGTCTCGTCCGTGCCGCAGGGGTCGTAGCCGGGGAGGTTGGCCCGCACCCAGGCCGGTCCCCACCAGCGGGCCCAGGCCGTGTCGTCCGGGACGCCGGGGTGCCGCCCGGCATCGCCCACCGGGGCGCCGAACCCGAAGGCCTCCATATCCGCCGGGGTGGGCGGTCCGGGATGGTTGAGCGTGAGGGCGATCAGCACCCGGAGCCCCCGTTCGTGCGCCGCGTCGACGAAGCGTCGGAAGTCTTCCCGGCTCCCCAGGGCGGCATCGGGTTCCGTGAAGTCGAGCACCTGGCCGCCGAGAAAGGTCCCGGCGTCGACCCGGCCGTGGACCTGCTCGAAGGGAGAAGAGAGCGCGATGGCGTCGATGCCGAGTGTCTCGAAGGAGCCGGCCTCGACGTCACGGGTGAGGCCGGCGAAGCGGTCCGTCGTCACGAAACAGACCGTCGCCCGTTCCCACGCGAACGGCGGCCCGGCGGCTTGCCCGTGGGCGATGCAGGCGCCCAGGGTCATGCCCAGCAGCAAAGCATAGCAGGTTCGCATCGCCATGGTGTAGCCGTTAGCAGCGGAGGCCTGGCGGTAAGCTACGGCCTGCGCTCCTGGCGTTCCACCCACAGGTTACGCCATGCATCGACGCGGGCCGCCCAGCCGGGAGGAACGACCACGGTGGTATCGTACTGGAAGACGATGGCGGGACCTTCGAAGCGGTGGCCGTGCCGGAGGCGGGCCCGGTCGTAGCCGGGTGTGGGGGTGGGACCGTTGTCGCCGAACCAGACGGGGTGCGTGCCGAGGCGGGCCACGCCGGCATCGGTACCGGCAGGCGGTTCCTGCGGCAGGTCGAGGGGCAGGCCGGGCACCGTACCGCGCACCCGGAGCGTGACCACCTCGACGGGAGCCTCCGGTCGGGCGTGACCGTAGCGCCGCGCGTGCGCTTCGTGGAAGGCCGACACGGCCTGGCTCACATGGTCGCCGGTGACGGGCAGCGCCAGCGGGACCTCGAGCTCGTAGCTCTGCCCGGCGTAGCGCAGGTCGAGCCCGGCCGAGAGCACCACACCGGGGGCGTCCCGGCGGCCGGTGCCGGCGGGCTCGAGTACGGCACACACGTCGGCACGCAGCGCCTCGACGGCGTCCCGGAGCGGCGACGGATCGGCGACGAGGGCGGCGGCATCCCGGAGCACGGCCTGCGAGGCATCGTAGACGACGTCGGCCAGGAGCAGGCCGAGGGCGCTGAGCACGCCGGGGTTGGGCGGCACGAGCACGCGGCGGATGCCGAGCGCGGCGGCCAGATCGCAGGCGTGGAGCGGGCCGGCCCCGCCGAAAGGTACGAGTACGTGTGCGGCCGGGTCGTGCCCGCGTTCGACCGAGACGCGGCGGAGGGCCCGCTCCATCGTCGCGTTGGCCACGCGGAGCACCCCGAGGGCGGCGGCTTCGGCGGAACGCCCGAGGCGCTCTCCGAGGCGAGCCAGGGCGGCATGCGCGGCGTCGGGGTCGAGCCGGAGGGGACGCGCCGGGGAGGCGGGCGGCGCGGAGGTCCGTCCGGAGGCTTCGCCCGCGGCGGGATCCTCTCCAGCCGCGAGGAACTGCCCGGGGTGGAGGCGCCCCAGCACCAGGTTGGCATCGGTGACGGTCGGCGCCGTACCGCCGCGCCCGTAGCAGACCGGTCCGGGGTCGGCGCCGGCGCTCTCCGGTCCCACCCGGAGCACCCCGCCGGCATCCACGCGGGCGATGCTGCCGCCCCCGGCGCCGACGGTGTGGATGTCCACGGCCGGCAGGCGCAGGGGCACTCCGTCGATGACGCTCTCGGCGGTATGCGGGACGGCCCCGGGGCACAGGGCCACGTCGGTGCTCGTCCCCCCCATGTCGAACGTGATGAGGTGCGGCGTGGCCGTCTGCATCGCCCGCGCGGCCACGGCCATCGCCCCGACGACGCCGCCCGCCGGCCCGCTGAGCACGAGCCGGGCGGCCTGGGCCGCCGCCTGCCCGGCTCCGATGGTGCCCCCGTTCGACTGCATGACACGGAGGGAGCGCGTGCCGAGCGCCCGGCCGAGGCGCGTCAGGTAGCGGGCCACCAGCGGCTGCACATAGGCGCTCGCGACCGTCGTCGCCGTACGCTCATACTCCCGGTACTCGGGCAGGATGTCGCTGCTGAGCGAGACGGCCAGGCCGGGACACCGCTCGCGCAGCAACGTGCCGATGCGACGTTCGTGTGCCGGTGCGCGGAAGGAAAAGAGCAAGACGACGGCCACACTCTCGACTGCCTCCTCGCGAAGCCGGGCGGCCAGCCGCTCGACGGCGGCCTCATCGAGGGGGATCAGCACGCGGCCGTGGTGGTCGAGGCGTTCGGGCACTTCGAAGCGCCAGGCGGCAGGCACCAGCGGGGGCGGCCGCTCCTGGCTGAGGCGATAGAGGTGCGGGCGGTCCTGCCGGCCGATGGCCAGCACGTCGGCAAACCCCTCGGTGGTGACGAGCGCCGTCCGTGCGCCGCGTCGTTCCAGGAGGGCGTTCGTGGCCACCGTCGTGCCGTGGACGACCGGGGCACCGGGTGCCACCCCGAGCGCCTCGAGCCCCGCCACCACGGCGCGGCTCTGGTCCGCCGGCGTCGTCGGGATCTTGTGCACGATCAGCCGTCCATCGACCCACCACACGAAGTCGGTGAACGTGCCGCCTACATCGATGCCCACGAGCTGGCGGGCCGGCGTCCCTGTGCTGGTCATACGCTGCGTTCCGGGTCGTCAGGAGCATGCCCGGGTGCACTGCTCACCCGGCGCGGTCGCCCGCATATACGCCATTGCCGGGAAAGAACGCAAGCGCCGTCAGGCCGGAATGCGGCCGCCGCAGACGAAGAAGTCGTCCTGCCGCCAGGCGCAGTCCACGTCGGCGAAGCCGGCCCGTTCCATCGCCTTCATCTGCCGGAACAGGCCGAGCGTCCCGACGTGGTCGGCCACGATGAGGTGACCGCCGGGTACGAGGCTGTCCCGCAGGCCCTGGAAGAGCAGTTCGTATCGGGTCTCCGCCTCGGCCCCTTCCACCTGAGGCCCCACGATGGCGTGCAGCGCCAGCGAGGCCACGATCACGTCGTAGGGTCCTCCCGGCAGCGGCTCGCCATCCGTCGCCACGGTGACCTGAAAGGCTTCCGCATCGACCCGCAGGTCCCCCAGCTTGGCACGCGCCAGGGCCAGCATCTCCGGATCCTCGTCGATCAGGGTGACGCGCACCATCGGATACGCCGAAACCACCGCGAAGGCCGCATTGCCCGTACCGCAGGCCAGGTCGCAGACGCTCGTGTGCTCGTCGAGCGGCGGCAGGGCCGCCAGCATCTCTTCGAGCATGGGCACCACCAGCGGCATCCGGCGCTCGACGTGCAGGTCGTACCAGTAGCCGTTCTTCCAGAAACCGCCGCCTTTGCGCAACAGGTTCTGGCGCCAGTTGGGAGGAGTCATGTATGTGCGGACAGAACGTCGAAAAAGGAGGGGAAGCCCGGGCGCACCGCCAGACGCGCTGCGCCGGACCGGGATTGCACGATGCATGCCGTCCCAAAGATCCGGGCGGCTTCAGGCCCGGCCCGTCGTGCGTTTGAAGATGCCGTTGCGGTTCACATGCCCTACGTACCGCCCCAGGATGCGCACCTCCTCGAACACGTCCGGCCGGATGTAGATGTCCTCATACTCCTCGTTGGCCGGTTCGAGACGCAGCCCGTTTTCGTCGTAATAGATGCGCTTGAGCGAGGTCTCGCCGTTGTACAGCACCGCGCCGATGCCGCCGTTGGGAATGTCGTCGTCGATCAGCAGCACGTAGTCGCCGTCGTGGATGTCGGCGCCCTGCATCGACTGCCCGGCGACGCGGATGGCATAGATGCGATCCAGGTTGGGAAAGAGGGTCTCGAGCGTGATGGTGCCCAGGTGCTCTTCGACGGCTTCCTGCAACCGCCCCGCCGAAATGATGCCCCGGATGGGGATGCCGTGCGCTTCCTGCTGCGGCAGCCTCTCTTCCACCAGCCGGAACCCGTTCGCATCCCGCCGGAGATACCCTTTCTTGTGCAGGGCCTGCAGGTTCTGCGTCACGCTGTTGGGGGAACGGTACCCGAAATGCTCGACGATCTCGCGGTAGGTCGGCCAGACGCCCCGCTCCGCGATGAAGTCCCTCAGAAAAAGCAGAAAGTCGCGCTGTTTGGCGGTCAGGTGTTTCCGGCTCATGATCTCACGGTGGATGGCTGGCGGTTTACACATGCCCTGCACAGTATACTGACGTTCGAACGACAAGGTCAAGACGTACCGGTTCATCCAGGCTTTCGCCACGGAAAAGGCCCGTGCCCATGCCGCGCCGGCCGGGCATTCACGAGCCCGTATGGCGCCGCCGGTCGAAGAGTTGCCCGATCACCCGTTCGCTCCGGTGCGGATAGGCTTCTTCGACGTGGTACTTGAGATAGGCTTCGATGAGGTGATCGACGTCGCGCTGCACCTCGGGGCGCAGCCGCATCCGCATGACGTCGTCGAGTTCGGCGCGGGCGAAGACGGCGAAGGCCCGGAGGGCAGCCCGGGAGGCCCGCATCCCGCCCGGCGCCTGCTCCGGCGGCAGGATCGTGCCCGTATCGAGGGCAAGCATCCCCCCCGTCTCCGGCAGGGCTTCCACCGCCGACCGTTCCACCGCCGGGGCGAAGCCCAGCATCCCGGCCAGCCGGAGCTGAAAATACGGCCATACGTTGGCGACCCGTTCCCCCGCGTGCTCCAGGCAGGCCAGCGTCTGAAGCACCAGCGACAACACGGCCGGCAGGGGTTGTTCTTCCTGCAGCAGTGCCGCCGTCAGCTCCATCATCCGAAGCCCGACCGTGATCTTCTCCATGTCCTGCCCGATCCCGGGGAAGCGCTGGAGATGGGCGCTCTCGGTGAGGGTCTGCAGCCCTCGCGTCGGCTTGTAGTAGAAGACGGCCTGCACGTAGGACATCGGCTGCAACGTCGACCCGAAGCGACTCCGGGGCAGGCGGGCGCCCCGGGCCAGCACGGCGACCTTGCCCTTCTCCCGCGTGAGCAACGTGACGATCCGGCTCGTCTCGCCGTAATCCATGCCCCGCAGCACCACCGCATCGGTTCGGATGATCATCGGGCAGCCTCCGCTCCGCAAGGAATTCCACCGGGTGAAACGCCCGAGTGCCCCAAAAGAAAGATGAAGAACGTTCGAAGAGGGTTATGCGGGAGGTACCCGGTGTGTTTTGGTTACGAATGAGGCGTGTAGCGCCTGAAGCGACTTGCCGGCATCGTACACCCCGTCTCCTCATGAACTGGTTGTACCGCCTCCAGCATCGTATCGGCCTGACCCGCCAGGAGTGCACCGCCCTGCTTTTCGTTGTCCTGGTCCTGCTCTCCGGCCTTGTGGTGCGCCACGTCTACAGCCGGATGACCCTCCCGGCCCCGGCCACGGATACCGACCGGCAGTTCGCGGAACGGGCCCGGTCCTTCCGCAACGTCCCGGAGCAACGTGCCGGCCATGCGGCGTCCCCGGCGGGTGCGACACCGTCCGTACCCGGTGAACCGGCGGTACCCGCCCGGGTGAACCTCAACACCGCCACGGCCCCGGAGCTGGAGCGCCTGCCCCGCATCGGTCCGAAGCTGGCCGCCCGCATCGTTGCCTACCGGGAAGCACACGGCCCCTTCCGGCGCGTCGCCGACCTGGTACACGTACGCGGCATTGGCCCGAAGACGCTCGCCGATCTGGAACCCCTCCTCTTCGTCGAGCACCGGCCATGAGCGGCCGGGCCGGCCGCCGCCATCTGAAAACCCGCGTCCTATCCGTCTTCTTTGGACATGTCCCGCGATGTACCGTTGGTGGGAGGCGCCTGCTCCTGGTAGCGCCGGGCCAGCGCTTCCGGTGTCCAGGACCGGCTGGCCCGCTCCTCACGCTTCAGAAAGAGGTAGACCGGGACGAGCAGAACCGCTGCCAGCACCACAAACCCGACAAAGGTCAAGACGATAACGACGAGGTAGTCGCTCATACAGGCTCAGGGTCTTTAGTGAGGAGTGACGCGCCGGCACGGGTGCGGGTTCTTCCGGTTTACGATTTTAACAGTATATTGAGCCCCAGTCATGTCTCACGCACCCCAGGCATCACCGTCCCGTGTGGCGACCCGCTCCGGCGGTCACACGCCAAAGACCGACCTGCTGCGACAAGCCCGGCCGTACTTTGAACGAGACGTGAGGAAGATGGAAGCTCCCGCGAAGCGGATGCTTATCGTAGAGAACGACCCGGAGGTGGGAACCGAACTGGAGGATTTTTTCCGCCTGCTCGGCTATACCGTCACCCGCACCGGCGACGGCGATCAGGCCCTGCAACTGATCAAGGCACAGACGCCCTATGACATCGTGCTGATCAAGCGGGGATTGCCCGGGCATGACGGCCTCGACGTGCTGCGTGAGGCGCGCCGGAACGGCTTCGAGGCACCGGTCGTCATGCTCGCCGCCGAAGAGGCCCGCAACACGCAGGCGACCGACGTCATGCCGGACGAGTACGTCACCGGTCCGTTCGACGCGGAGGAACTGGCGGCCCGCGTGCGCGCCCTCTTGCAGCGCTTCTCGTCCTCGGAGGCAGCACCGCTGCACACCGTCCGCATTGGAAACGTCGAGATCGACTTCAAAAACCGAACGGCTCACCGGAACGGGGAGGTCCTGCATTTCACCGCCCTGGAACTCGACATCCTGCACTACCTCATCCGGCATCGCGGGCGCACCGTCAACCGGAAACAGCTCCTGCGCGACGTGTGGCGCATCAGCCCGGAAATCAACACGCGCACGATCGACCGGCACATCGCTTCGATCCGAAAGAAGATCGAGCTCCACCCGGGTGAACCGATCTACATCGAAACGGTTTACGGCGTCGGGTATCGCTTCAGCGGCTAGCGTCCCCGTCCTCATCGCCCGTTTCCGGGCTGGTCTGGGACGGGTTTGGTCGAATCCGAAACCCTTTCCCTTCCAGCAGCCGGCGTACCTGTGCGGATCGCTGCGCCACAGGCGGCTTGCTCGGCCGTCCGCTTCCTCTGCGGGCGTCCTGCAGCAGCCACCAGCGCACGGCAATGGCATGGTCGCACAGCCTGTCCGCGGCGACGAGGGCGGCCTCATATCCGTCCCGGTCCCAGACCTCCGTCGCCCGCAGTTGTTCGGCCAGGGCAATGATCTTTTCCAGGCGCTCGTGCAGCGCCGGCTCGGTCGATTCCTGCATGGGTCGTTCCGGCTGTGTTGTCTCGAACCGGTATCGTCCACGGGCACGACGGCATAAGACCCACCCTCCGGATTTTCCCGCCGGCGTAGCCGCACAGGGTGCGAATCTGAAACGCAGGCCCGCCGCCGTCCACAGGTCGGGCAACGTCTCACCGGCGCCGCACGCCATGACACCCTTGGTAGCGTCCCTGTGCACGAAAAATGTAACTTTCCCTCGCCAATCCGCATAGACATGAGCAGGTCAGAAACCCAGCCCGTGCATCCGGGTTCATTCGAGGGCGTTCGTGTGATGCCCTCACCGCAGGTCCTGGCGCAGGAGCTCAACGGCGAAACCGTGCTCCTGCACACCGGACGGGGGTGCTACTACGGGCTCGACGACGTGGGCACACGTATGTGGCGCGCCCTGCTGGCGCACGGCACCGTACAGCGCGCCTGCGAAGCCTTGCTGCAGGAATACGACGTCTCTCCCGACGTACTTCGACATGACCTCGGCGAGCTGGTCGCCCGGTTGAAAGAACATGACTTGATTCAGCTCGTCGAATAACGCCTTCCGAGGCAATTCCACTCAAAACTTATCACCCTGCTTCCCCGGCGGTCGAATCCCCTTCACCCAACCGGAAACGACTATGCATACCGAACAAGTCGCGGAGCGCAAGCAACCCTACCATCGTCCCCGGTTCACCGTCCACGGCGACATTGCTGCCCTGACCCGGGCCAGCCTGGATCTGCAAAACGCGGAAACCCTCTGGGGCTGGAAGTGGAAGCACGGCGGAGGCGGACACGGTGTATCTTAAACCGGGCCGCCCGTGTCTGACCGATGGCATTACGAGGTGTACGGTCTCCGGCTATGTGCGGATCAGCCAGTGCCCGGACTGACCCCGGCCAACACGGCTGCCGCGCCGGACTGTTTCCTCGAACTCACCGGGCCGTCCCTGCACCTCTCCGACACGGATGCAAGGGGTGAACTCACCGACGAGGTACACAACCCGTTCGGACAAAGCTTCAAGCGCTGGATCACCCGGGACGCAGCCGGGGCACACGTCCATCTGCTCTACGCCCAGGGATCCGAGTTCGTCCGGTTCGACCTGGCCCCGCGTGGAGAGCGGATCCGCATGAGGCGGTCGGCGACCGTCACGCTGGAGGAGGCGACAACGCTGTTGCTGGGTCCCGTGCTGGGGCAGGTACTACGCCTGCGCAATGTCACGTGCCTGCATGCCAACGCCGTCGCGGTGAATGGCCGGGCGATCCTGCTCGCCGGGCATACGGGGGCGGGCAAGTCGTCCACGACCGTCATGCTGGCCCGGATGGGCTGTCCGGTCGTGACCGACGACATCGCGGCCCTGGTGGAAGAAACGGGCGGGCTCCACGTCTTGCCCGGCCTGCCGCGCCTGCGCCTCCGGGCCGACCTGGTCGCACGTTACTGGACACCGGCTGCGCTGGAACCGGTCTGGCCGGGACGGGAAACGCTGCCGGACAAGCGTTTCCTCTCGCTGGACCGGGCCGGGCTCGCAGCGGCGATGCATCCCCTCCCGATCGCGGCCGTGTACCTGCTCGGACCACGAGACCCCGGCCGCACCCTTCCCCGGGTCGTGCCGTTGCATGCGGCCACGGGCCTGCTGGCGCTGCTGCCACACACCTACGCCCGCTGGGCACTCGACCAGGCGGGCGAGGCCCGCGAGTTCGCCGTACTGGGCCGGCTGGCCGCAAGCGTCCCCGTACGCCAGCTCGAGCGTCCCGACGGGCTCGATACCCTGACGGCAACCTGTGAACTCCTCCTCCAGGACGCAGCCGGCCTTGTCTCCTGATCCCACCACCGTGCACTTCCCCTCACGGGAGGACGTGCTGGCCGCCGCGCTGGCCCTGGCACGCCCGGCCCTGCCCCCGGCCCTCTTCTCCCCACAGGCCGTGACCACCCTGCAGCGGCAGACCCGCCTGCTGGCCCCCCTCGTACGCCTGGGCTTCGAGTGCCGTCTGGGTTCCAACCCGCAGGTGGATCTCCAGCAATGCATCCGCACGGACGAAGCCCTCCTGCTGAGCCGCCACCTCTCCACCCTGCTCACCGGACTGCCGGAGCCGCCGGCCGCCTGGCAGGCACTCCACCGTTTCGGCCTCTCCTGGGCCGATCCCTCCTCCCGGCTCCGCCGCGAGGTCGCCGAAGTGTGGATGGAATTCGACCTCCCGGCCGCCACCACAAGCCGGCCGTCCCCGCCCTCAATCTTTGCAGGCTTCCGCGAGCCGGCCACGCTCGACGTGCTGGAACACGTTCTGACCTCGCTCCAGGATCGGCCGCTACATCCTGCCCTGCGGGCGACGCTGTCCCGGTGCCTGGCCGCCATGGACGAACCGGCCGGGGTGTCGCACCTCGGCCTCATGCTGGCCCGCCCGGTCGACGCCGTGCGACTCAACCTCAAGGGGCTCACTCCCCATACCCTCTTTCCCCTCCTCGATGCCCTCGGCTGGTCCGGCCCCCGGGCCGTGCTCAAGGCCCTGGCCGAGATGCTCTTTCCGCTCGTCGACGGGCTCATGATCGACCTCGACGCCGGCCACGACCTCTACCCGACCCTCGGGGTCGAGCTGTTCTTCGAGCGCCAGCCGGCGCAGGAACCCCGGTGGAGCCAGCTGCTCGACCGACTCGTCCACCACGGGCTCTGCACACCCGCCAAACGCGACGCGGTGCTGCAATGGCCCGGCATGCTGTTCCCCCCGGACACCTCATCCCCCTGGCCGGCTGCCCTGCTCACGGCCTCCCTCCTGGCACCCGCGAACCGGTTCGGCATCCTGGGACGTCTCGTGAACCATCTCAAGCTCAGCCTCTCCCCCCACCGGGACACCGAAGCCAAAGCCTACCTCGGCTATGGTCACACCTGGTTGACCCCGGAAACGCCCGGCGCTCCGGTTTAAGGCCGGCGGTTGACGTGCAGCCACCGCATGGCCCAGTCGTGACGAAATGCTTCCTGCAATTCTTCGACTGAAAAATCGTACCCGGCACCGGCGCCGATCCGAACGACCTGATCGAGATCCGAGGGGTCGTCCAGGGCACGCAGACTGGCCTGCAGGGCCCCTTCCCGGCGGACGGCCTGGATGAACCGCAGGGCTTCCTGTACCGGCATCGCAGAACGGGATTGTATTCGGACTGTTCTTCCCCTGAAAACGAGAGGCGGCCGGCCGGTTCCCTGCCCACCCCTTGCCGGAAGCGCTTCGATCCTGTAGTTTATGCGCCGCATCGGACGCCCTCCCCCCACCAAAATCCGTCATTCCCACCATGCACCTGCTCCGAGCGTTCCCGAACCGCCTCTGCCTCGGTCTCCTGCTGCTCTTCCTCTCCGCGACGCCCTCCCCGGCCCAGCAACTCGACACGACGAAACTGGCGGGCCTGAAAGCCCGCGCCATCGGGCCGGCCGGCATGAGCGGCCGCGTCACGGCCATCGACGCCGTCCACAGCGACCCGGACATCATCTACGTCGGCGGGGCCGCCAGCGGCCTGTGGCGCTCCACCAACGGCGGCATCGACTGGGAGCCCCTCTTCGACGACCAGCCCGTCACCTCCATCGGCGCCATCGCCGTCTACCAGAAAAACCCGTCCATCCTCTACGTGGGCACCGGGGAAGGCAACCCTCGCAACAGCCAGACCAGCGGCAACGGCGTCTACAAGTCCATCGACGGCGGCCGCACCTGGAGCCACCTGGGCCTCGACGAGACGCGCAACATCCACCGCATCCTCGTGCATCCGGACAACCCGGACGTCGTCATTGTCGGCGCGCAGGGGCCGGCCTGGGGCGAGACGGAGATGCGCGGCGTCTTCAAGTCCACCGACGGCGGCAAGACCTGGCGGAAGGTTCTCTACGTGAACGAGCGCACCGGCATCGCCGACCTGGTAATGGACCCGGCGAACCCGGACAAGCTCATCGCCGCCATGTGGGAGTTCCGGCGCTGGCCGTGGTTCTTCACGTCCGGCGGCCCCGGCTCCGGCCTCTTCGTCTCCTTCGACGGCGGCGAGACGTGGACGCGGCGCACCCATGAGGACGGCCTGCCCGAGGGCGAGCTCGGCCGCATCGGCCTGGCCATCGCCCGCAGCAACCCGGACGTCGTCTATGCCCTGGTCGAGGCGAAGAAAAACGGCCTCTACCGCTCGGACGACGGCGGCTTCACCTTCCGGCTCGTCAACGACAAGGAGGAGATCACCAACCGCCCGTTCTATTACAACGACCTCTTCGTGGACCCGGCCAACGAGAACCGGATCTACCACGTGGCCTCCCCCGTCAACCTGAGCGAGGACGGGGGCAAGAACTTCAAGACCTACCTGCCCTTCTCGCGGGTGCACGTCGACCACCACGCCTGGTGGATCCATCCGGAGGACCCCGACCTCATCTACGACGGCAACGACGGCGGCATGTACATCTCGCGCGACCGGGGCAAGACCTGGCGCTTCGTCGAGAACCTGCCGTTCGCGCAGTTCTACCACATCAACGTGGACATGGAGCTGCCCTACAACGTCCTCGGCGGGTTGCAGGACAACGGCTCGTGGCGCGGGCCGGCGTACGTGTGGCGTCAGGGCGGCATCCGCAACGCCTACTGGGAGGAGGTCGCCTTCGGCGATGGCTTCGACGTCACCCCGGACCCCTCGAACCCGCGCTACGGCTACGCCATGAGCCAGGGCGGTAACCTGGTGCGGTACGACCTCGAGACGGGGCATCAGAAGTACATCAAGCCCGTCCACCCCGAGGGCCTCCCGCTGCGGTTCAACTGGAACGCCGGCTTCGCCGTGGACCCGTTCGATCCCGCGACGATCTACTACGGCAGCCAGTTCGTCCACAAGAGCACGGACCGGGGCGACACGTGGGAGATCATCTCGCCCGACCTGACGACGAACGACCCGGAGAAGCAGCGCCAGCTCGAGAGCGGCGGGCTGACGTACGACGTGACGCAGGCGGAAAACTTCACCACCATCCTGACGATCGCCCCGAGCCCCATCGAGCGCGGCGTCCTCTGGGTCGGTACCGACGACGGCAACGTGCAGCTCACGCGCGACGGCGGCCGGACGTGGACGAACGTCGTGACCAACATCCGGGGCGTGCCCGAGGGCACCTGGGTGCCCCACATCGAGGCCTCGAAGCACAACCCGGCCGAGGCGTTCGTCGTCTTCGACGACCACCGCCGCAACAACTGGACGCCCTACGTCTTCCGCACCCGCGACTACGGGCGCTCGTGGGAGCGCCTGGTGGATGAGAACGACGTCTGGGGCTATGCGCTCGTCGTCGAGCAGGACCCGGTGGCGCCCAACCTGCTCTTCCTCGGCACCGAGTTCGGCCTGTACGTCTCCATCGACGGCGGAAGCACATGGACGAAGTGGACGCACGGCGTCCCGACCGCCTCGGTGATGGACCTGGTCATCCACCCGCGCGAGCACGACCTGGTCATCGGCACCTTCGGCCGCTCGGTCTTCATCCTGGACGACATCCGCCCGCTGCGGGCGCTGGCGCGGGAAGGCGCGGCCCTCCTCGACGCGCCGCTCCACGTCTTCGACCCGCCCGAGGCCTACCTGGCCGAGTACAAGGAGGCCGCCGGCACCCGCTTCATCGCCGAGGGCATGTTCGCCGGGGAGAACCGGCCGTACGGCGCCATGATCACGTACGTCGTCAACCCGCCCGATGCGGCCGCCGGCGCCGACACCGCGAAGGCCGAAGGCCGCAAGAAGGAGGACCGGGTGACCGTCGAGATCCTCGATGCCGACGGCACGGTCATCCGCACGCTCCGGGGGCCGGCCGAGCCGGGGCTGAACCGCATCCACTGGGAGCTCGACCGCCGGGGCGTCCGCTTCCCCGGCCAGCCGAAGCCGAAGCCGGACGCCGCCGAGCCGGGCGGGCCGCGTGTCCTGCCGGGCACCTACACCGTCCGCGTCCGCCACGGCGACCATCGCGACAGCACCACCGTCACGGTCCACCCCGACCCGCGGATCGACTACGACCCGGCGGCCCTTGCCGCCCGCGACGCCCTCATCCGGCGGTGGATGGACCGCGTCGCGCTGGCCACCGAGGCCGCCGACCGGCTGCGCGAGGCGAAAGAGGCGGTCGAGATGGTGAACAAGCAACTCGGCGACCGGGACGACGAGACGGCAAAGAGCCTGAAGGAACGGGGCAAGGCCGTGCTCGACTCGCTCAAGGCCATCGAAGAGCAGATCCGGGGCAAGGAGGTGCAGGGCATCCGCCGCGACCCCGAGGTGCTGACGGCGCGCCTGCAGACGGCCTCACGGTATCTGCAGAGCGCCTACGACGCGCCCGGCCAGGCCGACCGGATCGCCCTCGACGCGGCCGAGGCCAAACTCCGCGAGGTGCTCGACGCCACGAACGCCTTCTTCGCGGGACCGTGGGCCGCCTACCGGCAGGCCGTGGAGGCCGCGGGCGTCTCGCCGTTCAGGACCTACGAGCCGCTACGGCTGAACGACTGACGCCCCCTTCAATCCAGGTTGAGCTCGGCCCGGAGGGCCTCGTCGGCGCGGCGGTTGTGCTGCCAGTAGGCCAGCATCATCGACCGGTCGCGCGTGGCGCGGGTCGTCAGCCGCCGGGCCCGATCCCCGAAGCCGCTGCGGTAGGTCTCCTCCCAGCCGGTGATGGCGTACGGAAACGCCGGCTCGAACCGGATCGTCAGCGTCCGGTCGTCGTCGGGGTAGGTGAGCGTGTAGGCGCGCTCCCCGGTCTCGAGCGTCGTCAGCGTGGCCCGGGCCGTCGTCACGGCCAGGGGACGGTGGGCCAGGCGCTGGTACATCGTCCCGGGGATGATGCGCACGTCCCCCGTCGGCAGCGCGTCGGGGTTGAGGCGGATGCGCGTCCAGATCTCATCCTCCAGCCAGACCCGCTCCAGGGTCAGGTCCTGATCGCCCTCCGACTCGAAGTAGGAGCGCAACTCGACCCGGTAGGCCCCGTCCCGCAGGTTGAACTGGGTGAACGTGTGGCCGCACCACTCCTGCGAGGTCGTCGTCACCTTCAGCGTGTGCGGCGCCTCGCGCGCGTACACCGGCGTGAAGACGGAGGTCATCATCGAATACGGGTAGATGCCCGTATTGAACGTCTTCGTGAGGTTCAGCTTGAGCACCTTCACCCGGTCGTCGCCGGCCTGCTCCGGGCGGTCGAGCTTGACCTGCTTCGTGCGGGAGAAGTCTTCGGTGACGAAGATGAGGACGGCCTTGCCCGGATGGATCTCGCCATAGCGGGCCTGTTCGAGCGTGTAGCTGGTCAGTTCGGCCTCGCCGCGATACCAGTAGGCGGCGAACAGGGAGTCGTCGGGCGAGACGGCCGGCGAGGGACGTTCGAGCGACGCACGATGGACCGGCGCCTCGGGCGATGGGGGGGCCTCCGAGCAGGCCATCAGCAGGCAGATCGGAAGCAACACGAGCAGGGCTTTCATGGGAGTCTCCGGGATGGTGGCACCTGCTCCTGTGTATGCCGCCATCCTGCCCGCGTTTCATCCCCGACAGTACCCGGGCCGTTGTCGCCCGGCTGCATCAGGGTTCGTCGTGCTCGTCGTAGGACGGTGGTCGGGCTCCGGCGGCCTGCTCGTCCCGGATCTCGGGGTGCCGGATCTGCCCGCCGAGGTTGTTGGCCCGGGCCATGAGCACGAAGACGCCGAGAGCCAGCACGGAAAGCACCCCGGCTGCCCAGCGCGGGAAGTCTTGCCGGAAGGCCAGCAGCGCACCCAGCGACAGCACCCCCAGCACGATGGCGCTGAGGAAGGCATAGTACGCCGCGTCCTCGTGGGCCTCGACGGCCTCGTGCGATACCCCGGCCAGGTGCTCGACGATCTCCTCGGCTTCTTCGCCTGAGAAGTAGGCGGCGGCGGCGCCGAGCCCGGCCACTACAAAAAAGATCAGCGCCAGGCGCACCAGGCCATCCCGGCCCCGCCACCAGCCGAAAGCCAGCAACGGCAGCCCGAAGAGAATCCCGAAGAGCGGCAGGTGGTTGACGAGCAGGTGGAGATGGGCGGCGTTCATGTCGGGAATCCTCGTTGGTTCGTTGCGCGGTCGTACCTGCACCGGTGTTCATTGGCCGGTGAAGACCAGGTCCTGTTCAAGGTAACGCTCCAGTTCGATCACGTCCAGGTAGTAGTCTCGGAGGGCCTGGTAGAAGCGGAGCTGGCTGTCGAGGTAGGTGCGCTGCGTGTCGAGCAGGGTGAGCAGGTCGATCTCCCCGAGGCGGTAGCCTTCGCGGGTGAGGGCCAGCAGCGTGGCGGCGCGTTCCTGCACGGTCTGGTTGAAGCGTTCGATGATCTGCCGGCTGGCGTCGTAGCGGTGCCAGGCCTGCTCAATGGCCTGCTTGAGGTCGAGGCGGACGGCGTCCGTCTCCCACTGGCGCTGGCGGTGCTCGGCGCGGGCCTGCTGGATGCGCCCGCGGCCGTCGAGCCAGCCCCAGAGCGGCACGGAAATCCCCACCTCGAAAGCCTGGAAGTCGTATCCCGTGCCGAAGTCCTGCGGCCAGTAACTGAGGTGCACGCGAGGCAGCAGGCTGCTTCGCGCGGCGCGCACCCCGTAGCCGGCCGCCTGGACGCGGGTCAGGGCCTCCTGCACCTCGGGCTGCTCGTCCAGCCGCGCCAGCGCCGCCTCCTGATCGATCTCGACCGGCACGTAGGCCAGCGTGTCGGGGAAGGCGATCTCGTAGCGCTGCGCCTCCGGGTCGAGGCCGATGGCGCGGAACAGGTCGTAGCGGGCGTTGAGGAAGTCGCGATGAGCGGCGTCGAGGTTGTCCCGGGCCTGCGCGAGCTGCAGGTCGGCCTTCATGCGGTCGATGGGGCTGGCCTCGCCGACTTCGAGGCGCGTCGAGACGGCGTCGATGAGGGCACGGGCCAGCGCCAGCTCCTCCTGCCGCAGGTGCTCGATCTCGCGGGCGTAGAGCACCCGGGTGTAGGCCTGCTTGACGCGGGCTTTCGTCTGGCGGCGCAGCACGTCGAGCCGGCGTTCGAGGGCCTCGGCCTCACGGTCGGCCTGGCGGTAGCGGTAAAGCCCCGTCGTCGGGAAGTCGAACGCCTGCGAGACGACCACCCGCTGTTCGTTGAACCCACCGGCCCCGATCCCTTCGCGGGCATAGGCCACCGTAGGGGCGTCGAGGCCGAAGGTCGTCAGCCGGGCGGCGCGGGCGGCCTCGACGGCGGCCCGCAGCCGGTTCAATTCGGGGCTGTTCGCCTCGGCCAGCCGGACGGCCTCGACCACACCCAGCCGTTCGGGAGCCGGCTGCGCCCGCAGCGGCCTCCCCAGCGCCAGCATCGTCAACAACAGAATCAGTCCCGTACGAGCGTGCATCGTGCTTTTCCTGTTTACGAACGAACAGAACGTCAGGCCCCCGCCTCGGCCACGGCTTCGGCGGGTTCGAGGGCGGCGCCGTCGCCGGCGAGGGGGTCCGGGCCGCCGGGGATGCGGTCGTCGCGTTCGAGCCAGTTGTAGACGGTCGGCAGCACACGCAGCGTCAGCAGCGTGGCCGTGATGAGGCCGCCGATGACGACGGTAGCCAGGGGCCGCTGCACCTCCGAGCCCGGCCCGGTGTTGAAGGCCATCGGGACGAAGCCCAGGCTGGCCACGAGCGCCGTCATCAGCACCGGCCGCAGGCGGTCCGTGGCCCCCTGGATCGTCGCCTCGCGCACGCCGAGGCCGCGGCGGCGCAGGTTGTTCAGGTGCGCCACCATCACCACGCCGTTGAGCACCGCCACGCCGAAGAGCGCCACGAACCCGACGCTGGCCGAGACGGAGAGGTAGAGGCCGCGCAGCCACAGCAGGTAGATGCCGCCGGTGAGCGCAAAGGGCAGCGACAGGAAGATCATCCAGGCGTAGCGCATCTGCCCGAACATCAGGTAGAGCAACCCCAGGATGATGAACAGCGCCAGCGGGACGACCACGAGCAGGTGCCGCATGGCCCGCTGCTGGTCCTCGAACGCCCCGCCGTAGGTGATGAACGTGCCCGGCGGGATCGTCACCTGTTCCTCGATGGCTCGTTGCAGGTTGGCCACGTACGTGCCGATGTCGATGCCCGTCAGGTTGATGCCCACCACCGTGCGGCGCCAGCCGTTCTCGCGGGCGATCTCGCGCGGCCCCTCCTCGACGGTGATGCGAGCCAGACGGGCCAGCGGCACCGTGCCCCCGCCGGGCAACTGCACCGGCACGTCCATCAGGTCGCGGAACGTGTCGCGGAGTTCCTCGGGGAAGCGGACCACGATGTCGAAGCGGCGCTGCCCCTCGAAGACCTGGCTGACGGGCACCCCGCCGATGCCGGCCTCGATGATCTGCTGCACGTCCGCCACGTTGAGACCGAAGGCGGCCACCGCCTCGCGGTCGATCTCGATGTTCAGATAGGGCTGGCCGGCGGTCTGCTCCACGTAGAAGTTGTCCGTGCCGGGCAGCGAAGGCAGCAGCCGGGCGATGTCCTCCGCCACGCGCTGCATCACAGCCAGGTCCTCGCCGAAGAGCTTGACGGCCACGTCGCTCTTGACGCCGCTCGTCAGTTCGTCCACGCGCATGGCGATGGGCTGCGTGAAGTTGTAGGCCAGCCCCGGCTCCGTCTCCAGGTAGGGCCGGATCTGCTCGATGATGCGCTCCTTCGTCATGCCCGGCCGCCAGGCGTCGCGCGGCTTGAGGATGACCCACACGTCCGTCTGGTGCACGCCCATCCAGTCGTTGGCCAGGTCCGAGCGGCCCGTCTTGGGCACGACCGTCTCGATCTCGGGGATGTGCGCCTTGAGCTGCCCGGCCAGCCAGTTGGCGTTCTCGACGGACTCCTGCAGCGTCACGCTCGGCATGCGCACCTGTTCGATCAGGATGGAGCCCTCGTCCAGCTCCGGCAGGAACTCGGTGCCGAGGAAGGGCAGCAGCGCCAGCGCCCCGGCCAGGAACACCCCGGCGATCAGGAACGTGCGGCCCTTCCGCTCCAGGTTCTTCTCCAGGAAGCGCCGGTAGCGCGGCTGCATCCATTCCATGATGTAGTTGCGGCGCACCTTCACGCCCCGCCGGAACGCCAGCGCCGCCACGGCGGGCACGTAGACGAGCGCCAGGATCAGCGACCCCAGCACGGCCGTGGCCACGGTGATCGCCATCGGGCGGAACAGGATGCCCTCCATTCCCCGGAACGTGGCAATCGGGACGTAGACCATCAGGATGATGAGCACGCCGAAGAAGATGGGGCGGGCCACCTCGTGCCCGGCCTGCCGGAGCACCTGCACCACCGGCCGCCGCCCGCGGTCCTCCTGCAGCCGGTGCACCATGTTCTCGATCATCACCACCGAGCCGTCCACCACCATGCCGAAGTCGATGGCACCCAGGCTCATCAGGTTGGCCGCCAGCCCGAACTCGCGCATGCCGATGAAGGCGAAAAGCATCGAGAGCGGGATGACCGAGGCCACGATGAGCGCCCCGGTGATCTCACCCAGCATCAGCAGCAGCACGGCAATGACCAGGAAGCCGCCCTCGATCAGGTTCGTCCGCAGCGTGTGCGTCGTCCGCTCGATCAGGTCGCTCTGGTCGTAGAACTTCTCGATGCGCACGCCCTCGGGCAGCCCGCGCTCGACCTCGGCGATCTTGTCCTCGATGGCGGCGATGACCTCGCGGCCGTTGCCGCCGCGGAGCATCATCACGATGCCGGTGACGACCTCGCCCTGCCCGTCCTGCGTGACGGCGCCCTGGCGGAGCTGCCGCCCGGGCCGCACCTCGGCCACGTCGCGCACGTAGAGGGGGCGGTTGCCGAGCTTCGTGACCACCACGTTCTCGATGTCGGACAGGTTGCGGATCAGCCCGAAGCCGCGGATGATGTACTGCTCGCGGTTGTGCTCCAGGTAGTTGCCGCCCGAGACGCTGTTGTTCTGCGCGATGGCGTCCATCACCTGCCCCAGGCTCAGCCCGTAGGCCCGCAGCCGCTCGGGCAGGACGACCACGTCGTACTGCTTGACGAAGCCGCCGAACGAGTTGATCTCGGTCACGCCCGGGACGGTCTTGAGCTGCGGGGCGATGAGCCAGTCCTGGATCTCGCGCAGTTGCGTCAGCGAGTAGCCCTCGCCGCGCACCACGTACTGGTAGATCTCGCCGAGGGCGGTGGAGATGGGCCCGAGTTGCGGCGGGTCGACGCCCCCGGGCAGGTCGCCCGCCACGCTCTGCAGGCGCTGGCTGACCATCTGCCGGGCAAAGTAGATGTCCGTCCCCTCCTCGAACTCGACCGTCACGGCCGAGAGGCCGAACTGCGAGATCGAGCGCACCTCCTTCACATCCGGCAGGCCGTTCATGGCCGTCTCGATGGGAAAACTGACGAGGCGCTCGACGTCGTAGGGCGAGTAGCGCCCGGCCTTCGTGATGACGAGCACCTGCACCGGCGTCACGTCCGGCAGCGAGTTGATGGGCAGGCGCAGCAGGGCGAACACGCCGCCGACGGCCATGAGCAGCACCAGCGAGAGGGCGACGAACTTCTGGCGCAGGCTGAAGTCGATGAGGCGGTTGAGCATGGCGGTCGAGGGCCGGGGTTATTCTTCGGCGTACTGTTCGAAGCGGCTGAGGGCCTTGAGGCTGAAGACCTGCGAGACGGCCACCTCCTCGCCGTCGCGCAGGCCGGCGGTGACGACGGCCTCCCCGGGGCCGACGCGCTCGATGCTGATGGGCCGCTTCTCGAAGGCGTCCGGCGCGGTGCGGACGAAGACGACGGGCTGCTCGCCGTCGTACGTGACGGCCTCCAGCGGGACGGCGATGACCGGGCGCGGCGTGCCGGTGCGGATGCGCAGGCGGACGGTCTGCCCGGGCCGGGGCCAGCCGGCCTCCGTCGTCAGGAGGACGTTGACCACGACGGCGCGGTTGTCGGGGTCGAGCGCGGGGTTGATCGTGGCGATGCGGCCGGTGAGCGGATGCGGCGACGCCGCCTGCCGCCCGACCTCGACCGTGTCCCCCACCTGCACGAAGGCGGCCTCCTCGGGCGGCACGAAGCCGCGCACCAGCACGCGAGCGGGGTCGATGAGGGTGAGCATCTCGTCGTAGGCCGTGACGGAGCGCCCCAGGTCAACGAGGTGCCGGTCGATGACGCCGCCGATGGGCGCCGTGACGGGCAACAGCGGGCGCTCCCGGTCGGTGCTGCTCCAGCCCTCGATGGTGGCGTCGCTCAGGCCCAGCGCCTTCAGCCGGGCAAAGGCGGCGCCGACACCGGCCCGGGCGCGGACCAGGTCCGCCTCGGCCTTATCCAGCGTACTGCGCGGGCTGATCTGCTTCTCGACGAGGGTGCGCAGGCGGGTCACCCGCTCCTCCAGGTAGGCCGCATCGGCCCGCGCCTGCAGGTAGTCCGCCGCCAGGTTGGCAAATTCGAGGCTTTCGAGTTCGAGCAGCACCTGGCCCGGCCGGACGGCCTCGCCCTCGTGCGCGTAGATGCGGGCCACCCGGCCGCTGATGGGCGCGCTGACGACGGCGTAGTGGTCGGGCGCGGGCAGCACCTCGCCCGGCAGGCTCAGCGTGTAGGGCGCCAGCGCCGCCCGCACGCGGGTCGTCTGCACGGACAGCTCGGCCGCCTGCCGCTCGTCCAGGCGCACCACCTGCACCGGCGGCCCGGCGTCCTCACGCAGCGACGGCGGCACACCCACCTCGGGGGGCGGTGACTGCGCCGTCTTGCCCCCGCCACAGGCAGCGAGCAGCAGTACGAGCAGCAGGCCGATCCGGCTAACGTACCCGCGGATACGAAGGGGAAACACGGTCAATCGCATGGAAGATGGTCGTTGTCCATGAAGGCAAAGCAAGCATACATCACCTTTCGGCCCCGTACATGAGACGATGATGAGAGGCCGATGAGAAGACCATGAGAACAGGGCCCTGGCCGGCGACCGCCCGGATCCCCGGCCTCACAGCCCTCGTTGAGGTAGCGTCCACGACGTGACGAAAGACGTCCGCTGCGCCCATGCCTGCGCCCCACCTGCTTCTCGTAGAAGACGAGCCCCGCATGGCCGCTTTCCTGCTGGCCGGACTGGAGGAGGAAGGCTATCGCGTCCGCTGGGTGGACCGGGGCCTGCCGGCCCTGGAGGCCGTGGGCCGGGAACCCTTCGACGCCGTCCTGCTGGACGTCCGCCTGCCCGACCTGGACGGCGTCGAGGTATGCCGCCGCCTGCGCCTGCACCACCCGGCCCTCCCCATCCTGATGCTGACGGCCCTGGACGCCGTCGAAGACCGCGTGCGGGGCCTGCGCTCGGGCGCCGACGACTACCTGCCCAAGCCGTTCGCCTTCGAGGAACTGCTGGCGCGCGTGGAGGCGCTGCTCCGCCGCGCCCGCACGGCCCCGGCCCTCTCCGAACTGACCGACGAGCCCCTCCGGCTCGACCTGACCGCACGCACCTGCACCGTCGGCGGCCGGCCGCTCGACCTGACCCCACGGGAATTCGATCTGCTGGCCTATTTCCTGGCCCGTCCCGGACAGGTGCTCTCGCGCGATGAGATCCACCGGGACGTGTGGGGTCATGACTTCGACCGCGGCACCAACCTGATCGACGTCTACGTCGGGTACGTGCGCCGCAAATTGCAGGAGGCCGGCTGCCCGGACCGCCTTCAGACGGTCCGCGGCCTCGGCTACCGGTACGTCCCCGTTTCTGCCTCCCTCCATGACGACACCGCCTGACCCTGCGCTGCGCCGCTCGTTCCAGCAGCGGCTGCTCCTGACGGTCGGCTCGGTGCTGGCCGTCACCTTCGTCGTGCTCGGCGTACTCGCCTGGTTCGCCGCCTCGGCCTGGCTCAACCGCTATCACCGCGACCTCCTCCTGCGCGAGGCCCGCGAAATCGCCTCGCACATCCTCACGCCGGAGGACAGCCTGGACGTGAGCCGCTACGCCTGGTACGAGCCCCACCACCGCTTCGCCGACGCCCGCATCGACCCGTTCTTCGTCCAGATCTTTTCCCCGGACGGGACGCTGCGCTACGCCACCGCCAACCTGGACGACCTCAAGGAGGCCGCCTACCCGAACGACCTGCTCCCCCTCCCGCCCCGCGAGGCATCCTCGTTTGCCCCGCTCCACCGGCTCACCCTCGGCCCCCATCGCCTCTACTTCGAAGTCGTGCCCCTGCGCGACAGCCGGGGCCGCCTGCGGGCCTACCTGCAACTGGGACGCTACGACCCGGGCCTCGACAGCCTGCTCCGCAATCTGGCGCTGGGGCTGACGCTGGGGCTGGGTGCGCTGTGGCTGGTGCTCGCCCTGCTCGTGCGGGCCTCTGCCCGACGGGTGCTGCGGCCGCTGGCCGCCATCACCGCCGCCACCGCCGACCTCACCGCCGCCGACCTGTCCCGGCGCATCCCGGTGCCGGAGGACGCCGACCGCGAGACGGCCCGGCTCGCCCTGACGTTGAACCACCTCCTCGACCGCCTCGAAGCGGCCTTCGCCGAGATGCGCCGCTTCACGGCCCATGCCGCGCACGAGCTGCAAACCCCGCTGGCCATCCTCCAGGGCCACATCGACGTGGCCCTGCGCCGCGAACGCGCGCCCGACGCCTACCGGCAGACCCTGACCACCCTCCGCGACGAACTCACGCACCTGACGGTGCTGGTACGCAACCTCCTCACGATGGCCCGCCTCGACCGCGAACACCACGTCCTGCCCCGGCAACCGGTGGACCTGTGTGCCCTGACGGCCCGGGTCGCGGCCGCGTTCGAACCGGCCCTCAATGCGAAGGGCATCGCGCTCGACCTCACCCTCGACGACGACGCCCTCACCGTCTACGGGCAGCCCGACCTGCTCGAACGGGTCGTGCACAACCTGATGGACAACGCCGCCAAGTACACCGAGGCCGGCCAGGTGAGCGTATCGGTGCGGCGGCAGGGGGACCGGGCCCTCCTGTGCGTCGAGGACACCGGCCCCGGCATCCCCGAGACGGCCCTGCCCGACGTGACGCGGCCGTTCTTCCGGGCCGCCTCGCCGGACGTGCCCGGCAGCGGCCTCGGCCTCACGCTGGCCGAACGGGTCGTCCGCCTCCACGGCGGAGGCCTCTCCCTGACCCACCGCCCCGGCGGAGGCACCCGCGCCTGCGTCACCTTCCCGCTCCACACCGCCCGGCCCACCCCGGCCGGCAACACCGGCGTGCCGTCCACACCGGCCTGACGACCGGCCGTGGCATCTCCGCCACACCGTTTTGCTTCTCTACCACCGGATGCCTAATATTTCCCGCCCGTTTATCCGGAATCCCTGGAGGTATCCCACCATGCGTAAGACGCTACGCCTTCTTCCGGGTCTGCTCGGCACGACCCTGCTCTGCCTTTTCTTCCTGCCCGCCACGCAGGCGCAGGACTACGACGAAGCTCTCTACAAGTCGCTCGAATACCGGAGCGTCGGCCCCTACCGGGGCGGGCGCAGCGCGGCCGTGGCCGGCGTACCCGGCCAGCCCTTCACCTACTACTTCGGCGGCACCGGCGGCGGCGTCTGGAAGACGACCGACGGCGGCCAGTCCTGGGAAAACATCTCGGACGGCTTCTTCGGTGGCTCCATCGGGGCCGTGGCCGTGAGCGAGTGGGACCCGAACGTGATCTACGTCGGCGGCGGCGAGAAGACCGTGCGCGGCAACGTCTCGCACGGCTACGGCATGTGGAAGTCGGTCGATGCCGGCAAGACGTGGACGCCGATTGGGCTGGAGGATACGCGCCACATCCCGCGCATCCGCATCCACCCGCGCAACCCCGACCTGGTCTATGTGGCCGCACTCGGGCACCTCTTCGGCCCCAACGAGCAGCGCGGCGTCTTCCGCTCGAAGGACGGCGGCCGGACCTGGGAGAAGATCCTCTACGTGAACGAGCACGCCGGCGCGGTGGACCTCATCCTGGACCCCTCGAACCCGCGCATCCTCTACGCCACCACCTGGCGCGTCCGGCGCACACCCTACAGCCTGGAGAGCGGCGGCGAAGGCTCGGCCCTGTGGAAGTCCACCGACGGCGGCGACACGTGGACCGAACTGACGGGCAAGCAGAACGGCCTGCCCGAAGGCACGCTCGGCATCATCGGCGTGACCGTCTCACCCGCCAACCCGAACCGCGTCTGGGCCATCGTCGAGGCCCAGGAGGGCGGCGTCTTCCGCTCCGACGACGGCGGCGAGACCTGGACCCGCATCAACGACGACCGTAACCTGCGCCAGCGGGCCTGGTATTACACCCGCATCTACGCCGACCCGAAGAACGCCGACCAGGTCTACGTCCTCAACGTGCAGTTCTGGCGCTCGAAGGACGGCGGGCGCACCTACCAGAGCATCGACACCCCCCACGGCGACCACCACGACCTCTGGATCAACCCGGACCACCCGGACTACATGGTCATCGGCGACGACGGCGGCGCCCAGGTCACCTTCGACGGCGGCCGCACGTGGTCCACCTACTACAACCAGCCCACCGCCCAGTTCTACCGCGTCACGACCGACAACCACTTCCCCTACCGCATCTACGGGGCCCAGCAGGACAACTCCACCGTCCGCATCCTGCACACCTCCGACGGCCGCAACGAACGCGACTGGGAGCCCACCGCCGGCGGCGAGAGCGGCTGGCTCGCCCCCAACCCCGAGGACCCCGACATCGTCTTCGGCGGCTCCTACGGCGGCTTCCTCGAGCGCGTCAACCACCGCACCGGCGAGACGCGCCTCGTCAACGTGTGGCCCGATAACCCCATGGGTCATGGCGCCGAAGGCATGAGGTACCGCTTCCAGTGGAACTTCCCCATCCTCTACTCGAAGCACCACCCGAACACCGTCTTCGCCGCGGGCAACCACCTCTTCAAAACCACCAACGACGGGCAGTCCTGGGAGATGATCAGCCCCGACCTGACACGCGCCGACTCGACGAAGCTCGGCCCCTCGGGCGGCCCCATCACCAAGGACAACACCGGCGTCGAGTACTATGCCACCATCTTCACCGTGGCCGAGAGCAACTTCGACCCGAACGTCATCTGGACCGGCTCGGACGACGGGCTGATCCACATCACCCGCGACGGCGGCCGGACGTGGACGAACGTCACGCCGCCGGCCCGGATCATGCCCGAGTGGATCCAGATCAACGACATCGTCGCCCACCCGTTCGAGCCCGGCGGCCTGTACGTGGCCGCCACCATGTACAAGTCGGACGACTTCCGCCCCTACCTCTACAAGACCACCGACTACGGCCGGACGTGGACGAAGATCGTCGACGGCATCGACCCGCAGCACTTCACCCGGGCCATCCAGCCCGACCCGAAGCGGCGCGGCCTCCTCTACGCCGGCACCGAGAGCGGCATGTACATCTCCTTCGACGACGGCGCCCACTGGAAACCGTTCCAGCTCAACCTGCCCGTCGTCCCGATCACGGATCTGGACTGGAAGGACGACGACCTGATCGTGGCCACGCAGGGTCGCTCCTTCTGGATCATCGACGACGTGACGCCGCTGCACCAGCTCAGCGATGAGGTGGCGGGCAGCGCCTTCTGGCTCTTCACACCCCGTCCCACCTACCGCCTCGGCGGTCGCAGTGCGGTCACCTTCCGCTACTACTTCAAAGACGCGCCGGACAGCAACGCCGTCCGCCTGAAGATCCTGGAGGAAGACGGCGACCTGATCCGCACCTTCACGCCGAAGGCGAAGGAGCGCGGGGAGCGGCTCGCCATCGCCCGGGGGGCCAACGCCTTCTCGTGGGACATGCGGTATGAGGATGCCGAGTCGTTCCCCGGCCTGATCATGTGGGCGGCCAGCACCCGCGGCCCCCGCGCCGCCCCCGGCCGCTACCAGGCCCGCCTCATCGTCGGCAGCGACTCGATGACCGTGCCCTTCGAGATCAAGAAGGACCCCCGGTCGTCGTCCACGCTGGAAGACCTGCAGGCCCAGTTCGCTTTCCTGATCGAGATCCGCGACAAGCTCAGCGAGACGCACCGCGCCATCAAACGCATCCGGGACGTGCGCGAGCAGACGCAGGCCATCACGCGCCGCCTGGGCGACGAGCACGCCGGCGCCGACGAAATCAAGCAGGCGGCCAGGGCCCTCAACGAAAAGCTCACCGCCATCGAAGAAGCCCTGTACCAGACGAAAAACCGCAGCCGGCAGGACCCGCTCAACTTCCCCATCCGGCTCAACAACAAGCTGGCCGCCCTGGGCTCGACGGTGGCCGCCGGCGACTACCGGCCCACCGACCAGGCCTACGCCGTCAAGGCCGAGCTGACGGCACAGATCGACGCCGAACTCGCCCGGCTGGACACGGTGCTGACGACCGACCTGCCGGCCTTCAACGACCTGGTGCGTGAGAAGGCCGTCCCCGCGGTCATCGTCGAGACGGGCCGGCCGGCCTCCGCCACCGGCACCCGTTGAGCCTCCCGGTCGCGCGGATGGCGTGTGGCGTCGCAGGACCGCCCTACGCCATCCGTGCCCGGATCTCCTCCAGGCTGTCCCCGCCGTATTTCTCGAGCACGGCGTTGGCGATGACGAGGGCCACGGTCGCCTCGGCGACGGTGGAAGCGGCGGGCACGCTGGTCACGTCGCTGCGCTCGTAGCGGGTCGGCTGTGCGGTGCCGGTGGCGATGTCCACCGTGTCGAGCGGTTTGATGAGGGTAGGGATCGGCTTCATGTAGCCCCGCACGATGACGGGCATCCCGTTCGAGACGCCCCCTTCGACCCCGCCGGCGTGGTTGCTCCGGCGGGTGAGGCGCCCGTTTTCCAGGACGATAGGGTCGTGCACCCGGGAGCCGGGCCGGTAGGCCGCCGCCACCCCGTCGCCCACCTCCACGGCTTTTTGCGCCTGGATCGAGAGGATGGCCTGGGCGAGTTGCCCGTCCAGGCGGCGGTCCCATTGCACGTAGGATCCCAGCCCCGGCGGCACCCCGGTGACGACCACTTCGTAGATCCCTCCCAGGGCATCCCCCGCCTTCTTCGTGGCCCGGATGTGCTCGATGCAGCGGGCCGAGAGGTCGGGGTCGAGCATGCGCACCTCGCTGGCGTCGGCGGCGCGGTAGAGGGCTTCGGCACCGCCGGCCAGCAGGGTTTCAACGCGCTCCCGCCAGTCCTCGGGTCGCTCATAGCCCACCTCACCGATACGCACGACGTGGCTGCCCACCTCGATGCCGAGGTGTTTGAGGAACTGCCGGGCCACCGAGCAACAGGCCACCCGCATGGCCGTCTCGCGGGCACTCGACCGCTCGATGACCGGGCGAATGTCCGTGAAGCCATACTTCTGCACACCCACGAGGTCCGCATGGCCCGGGCGGGGCAGCGTAACCGGCTCGACCCCCTCCCCCGTCCCCTCGACGGCCATCACCTCCGGCCAGCCGGAGCGGTCCCGGTGATATGCCGCATTGTCGATACGAAGGGCGATGGGACTTCCCATCGTCTTCGAAAACCGGACGCCGGAGTAGATATGGACGTGGTCATGCTCGAACCGGGCCCGGCCCCCGCGGCCAAAGCCGAGCCAGCGCCGCGCCAGGTGTTCATCGATGTCGGCAGCGGTGAGCGGAACCCCCGCCGGCACCCCTTCAACGATGCCGATGAGGGCTTCTCCATGCGATTCGCCTGCGGTCAGATAACGGATCAAGGTAAGGGATCGTTGTGGATGGGTTGGACCGGATTCTGGAGGCGTTAAACGTTCAGCGTTAAAACGTTCAACGCTTCAACGCCTGGCGGCGCCTTCAATGCCCCTCCGGCACGTCCAGCTCGAAGAAGGCCGTCACGCCGTCGCGCCGGAGGACGCGCAGGAGGACGGGCTCGCCGCGTTCGGCAGCCTGTGCAAACGCCTCGCGGGCCTCGGCGACGGACGCCACGGGCCGGTCGTCGACGTCGAGGAGGACCACGTCGCGGGGGAGGCCGGCGGCGGCGGCCACGCTGCCGTGCGTCACGTAGGCCAGATAGAGGCCGTCCTCCACGTTGAAGACGTAGCGCTCGCGGGCACCGAGTTCCCGCACGCCCAGCCCCCAGGGAGCCAGTTCGGTCACCTCGTGCTGCGTCTCGCCGGGGGGCGGCGCCGGCGCGAGTTCCGGCGGCACGCTCTGGCGCTCGAGTTCGCTGACCCAGTTCTCGAAGACCGGGTCGTCGCGGCCGAGCAACTCGACGTTGAAGCGGGCGCGCGTGCCGTTACGCCATACGACGATGTCGAGCCGGTCGCCGGGGCGGCGGCGGGCCACGGCGCTCTGCAACTCGTTCGGGGCATTGACCTCGTGGCCGTCGATGGAGAGCACGACGTCGCCGGTGCGCAGGCCGGCCCGATCGGCGGCCAGGCCGCGCCAGACCCGGCTCAGGAAAACCCCCTGGATGTGTTCCATACCCAGGGCCCGGGCCCGCCGGGCATCGACGGGACTGATCTCGACCCCCAGGTAGCCGCGCTGCACCTCCCCGAAGGCGATCAGGTCACTCACGACCCGCTCCACGAGGTTGACCGGCACGGCGAAACCGTAGCCTTCATAGGAGCCGCTCTCGGTGGCGATGGCCGTGCTGATCCCGACCAGTTCCCCGGCCAGGTTGACGAGCGCGCCGCCGGAATTGCCCGGGTTGATCGCCGCGTCGGTCTGGATGAAGTCCTCGATCCCGAAGCTGTCCTCGATGATGTTGACCTGCCGCCCGAGGGCGCTGATGATGCCGGCCGTGACAGTCGAGGTCAGGCGGAAGGGGTTACCGACGGCCAGCACCCATTCGCCCACCTCCACCTCGTCCGAGTTGCCCAGGGCGATCACGGGCAGCTCACTCGATCCCGGATCGATCTGCAGGACGGCCAGGTCCGTGTTCGGATCCGTCCCCACGATGGTGGCTTCGTACTGCCGCTTGTCCGACAGGGTCACCGTGATGCGGTCGGCCCCGCTGACGACATGGTTGTTCGTGACCACGTAGCCCTGCGGGCTGATGATGACCCCGCTGCCCACACTCTGGCGCGGGCTGCGCCGGCCGAAACGCTCGTCGAAGTTGTGGAACCAGCGCTCGCTACCGTCTTCGCGGGCCTCCACCTGAATGTAGACGACGGCAGGCGTGACCCGGCGTGCCACCTCCTTGAAGAGCCGGTTCAGCGTGCGGGCGTCCGCGGCGACCACCGGCGCGCTGGAGTCCGCCGGCAGGTAACGCGCCCCCGGCGACCGGCTCCCCAGCTCGACCCGCTCGACCACGGCCGGACGGGCCGGCTCCGGCAACCGGTCGTTCATCACGACGAGCATCACCAGGATGCCTGCCAGCAACCCGATCAGCACCAGACCGATCCCGGCCAGCAACAGGGGTAGACGAACGCGACGCGATCCTTCCATATCTCGATCCTTGCAATGCGAGCGGCAGCAGGGTACATCCACCCTGCACGGGACGGATTGTTTCACCGGTGCCGTCTCGGTCAAAGAAAGCCGGCGCGGACGAAGGCCCGGCCTCCCGTCCCGTACGGCTGCTCACGCCGGCCGGCGAACCCCCGCCCGCGAACCGGCGCCCTCGGATGGGGAAGCCACCGGCGGGGCCGGGTGGGCGTCTCCGGCCAGGGCCCGCACCGCCGCATAGGCCTGCCGGGCGAGCGCCTTGCGATCCTGCCCGGCCGTCGGGATCGGCACACCCACGCGCAGCTCCACGTGCACCTCCCGCACACCGAGCAGCGACCAGGCATGCCTCAACATCGGTTCCGCGGGATCGGACCAGGCGACGCGCCGCCGCAACGCCCCCGCGGCGGGGCGGCCGTCCACCGCGTCCACATGCAGGTAAAGCGGCAGCACGACGGCCTCCTCCATACCGGCTACGGCCTCGAACCCCCCCGTCTTGAAGGGCAGGAGAACGGCATCGCCCCGCGTCGTGGTCCCCTCGGGAAAAACGAGCACCCGCACCCCCTCGCGCAACCGGCTCTGTACCTGTTCGACGAACGCCTTCGTCGCCATGCGCCGCTCCCGTTCGACGAAGATAATGCCCACGGTCCGGCAGATCCACCCGACCACGGGCCAGCGCGCCATTTCGGCCTTGGCCACAAAGGCAAGGGGCATCTGCGAGGCCAGGATCCAGGGATCCAGCAGGCCGAGGTGGTTGCTGACGGCCAGCACGGCGTGGTGCCGGGGCAGGGTGCCCCGCACCGTCACACGCACGCCGAGGATACAGCAGAAGACCCGGCAGGCACGCTGTTGCACCCGGGCCCGGTAGAGCGGGCGCCGGGCCTCGGGCACGAAGCGCACCGACAGCCAGAGCCATCCCGTCCGGCTCAGGATGGACACGGTAAACCGTAGGAGCCGCCAGAGACGTCGCATGGGCAGGTCGTCGTTCGGAAAAGCAGGGTCCGGAACGGAGAAACGATCACTCGGCGACGAATTGTTCCTCCCCGCCGACGACCGTGCGGAGGACACGCACCGCCCGGATCGCCTCCGGCTCGAGGGTGAACAGGTTCTCGGAAAGCACGATGAAATCGGCCAGGTAGCCGGGCGCCAGCCGGCCGAGACGGTCTTCCTGGAAGCCGGCGTAGGCGTTGGCAGCCGTATACGCCTGCAGCGCCTCCTCGACGGTGACCTTTTCCTCCGGCACCCAGCCCTCCGGGTGGGCCCCGTCGAGCGTGCGCCGGGTGACGGCCGCATAGACGCCTTCGAGCGGGTTCAGCGGCGCGACGGTCCAGTCGGAGCCGAAGGTCAGCGGGGCGCCGGCGTCGAGCAGGCTGCGGAAGGCGTACGTCGTCCGGATCCGTTCGGGGCCGATGCGCTTCTCGGCCCAGCGCCCGTCGTCGATGGCGTGGTAGGGCTGCATGGACGGGATGACGCCCTGCCGGGCGAAGCGAGGGAGGGCGTCGCGGGTGAGGTGCTGCGCATGTTCGATGCGGAAGCGCCGGTCACGGGGGCCGTTGGTGCGCGCCGCCCCGGCGTAGACGTCCAGCAGCCAGTCGTTGGCGCGGTCGCCGATGGCGTGGACGGCCACGTGCAGGCCGGCGGCGTCGGCCTGGAGGATGCGCGCGCGCAGGGCGGTGCTGTCCGTGACGAGCAGGCCGGTCGTCTCCGGGGCGTCGTCATAGGGCGCATAGAACCAGGCGGTCGTCGAGCCGAGGGAGCCGTCGACGAACCCCTTGAGGCCGCCCCAGCGGAGCCAGTCGTCGCCCCGCCCGTGCGCGTCGACGTAGGCGGCCAGGCGGGCCGCGTCGGCCAGCGGCACGAAGGCGTAGAGACGCAGCTTCAGCGCGCCGCGGGCGTGCGCCCGGCGGTAGGTCGCCAGGTCGGTCCACCCGCCGTAGGTCCCCATGTCGTGCACCTGCGTCACACCGAGGGCGACGGCGTGCGCCATGGCCCGTTCGAGCGCTTCGTCCAGCTCCTCCTCCGAAGGGGGCGGGATGACGGCGAAGACGAGGTCCATGGCGGCATCCTTCAGGATGCCGGTCGGCTCGCCCGTGGCCGGGTCGCGCACGATGGTGCCGCCGGCGGGGTCGGGCGTGTCGCGGGTGATGCCGGCCCGCTCGAGCGCCGGCGTGTTGGCCAGGGCCATGTGGCCGTCGAGGCGGCTGACGAAGACCGGGTTGTCGGGGGTGACCGCGTCGATCCATTCGCGGCGGGGCAGCTCGCCGCCCCAGGCCTCGTGGTCCCAGTCGCCCCCGGTGATCCACCGGCCGGGCGGCACCGTGCGGGCAAAGTCGGCCAGACGGCGGCGGAACGCCTCGGGCGAGGCGGCCGTGCGCAGGTCCACGCCCGCCAGCTGGAAGCCGCCGCCGAGGAAGTGCACGTGGTTGTCGATGAAGCCCGGCATGACGAAGCGCCCGCCGAGGTCGACCACGCGCGTCCGTGGCCCCCGAAAGGCCTCGACCTCGGCCGCCGTCCCGACGGCCAGCAGCCGGTCCCCTTTCACCGCCAGCGCCTCGGCCGGCGGCGCACCGGGCACACCCGTCCAGACCTGCGCACGCGTGTAGATGGTGTCGGCCACCTCGGGCACGACCGGATCACAGGCTCCCATAGCTACCAACAGCATCAACGCCGGAAGCGACAGGCAGGCACGTGGCATCATATCCCTCCTTGCCGGCAGGTCTCACACCGGGGTCGAGCCCACCGACCGCCCCCCGGCCACGGCCCCCCGGGCGGGCACCCGCTCCGGCGTGAGAGAAGCACAGGCCCGAAACGAAACGGTGAAACAGCTCCCCTCCCCCTTCTTGCTCTGCACCGAGATCTTGCCGTCCATCAACTCGACGAGCTTCGCCGTGATGGCCAGGCCGAGACCGGTGCCCTCGTGCGAGCGCGAGAGCCCGTCCGACTCCTGCCGGAACTCCTCGAAAAGATGGGGCAGGAAAGCCTCCGAGATGCCGATGCCGGTATCCTGCACGTGCACGTGCACCCATTCGGCATCGCGTGAGAAGGCCACCGTCACGCTCCCTTTTTCGGTGAACTTGACGGCGTTGGAAACCAGGTTGCTCAGCACCCGCTCGAAGGCCGCCTCGTCGAGCAGGGCATAGACCGGCTCCGGCGGCGGAACCAGGGCCAGCTCCAGCCCCTTCTTGCGGGCCGCCTCCGAGAACATGCGCACCACTTCGGCGGCATGCCGCGCCAGGTCGACGGGATGGCGCTGCACCTCCATCACCCCGGCCCTGAGCTTGGCGATCTCGAGCAGCGACGTGAGCGTCTGCATCAGCCGGTTGCCGCTCTCCTCGATGATCCCCAGAAACTCCCGGTACGGCGCGTCTTCGGGCAGTTCGTACTTGAGCACTTCCGTAAAGCCCAGGATGGCCGTCAGCGGCGTGCGCAGCTCGTGCGAGGTCGTGGCCAGAAACTCGTCCTTCAGCTTGTTGGCCTGCCGGAGACGTTCGTTGGCGACCTGGAGTTGCGCATTGGCCTCCTCCAGCTTTCTGCGCACCTCGGCTTCCTGGGCCAGTTGCTTCGCCTGCTCCTCGGCCAGCCGCTTGATCTTCACCATCTGCACGTATTTCCAGGCGAAGAAGAGCAGGCTGAAGACCGCCAGGGCATAGAGCGAGTAGGCCCACCAGGTCCGGAACCAGGGCGGGCGGACGACGAACGGATAGACGGTCTCCGCGCTGAGCCGCCCCAGCGCGTCCCGGGCCTGCACGTGCAGGCGATAGCCGCCCTCCTCGAGGTTCCTGTACGTGCGCCGGGCCTCCGGCGTCCAGGCCGACCACCCGGTATCGTACCCCTCCAGCCGGTAGCGGTAGACGATCTCCTCCGACCGGGTGAAGACCGGAGCCGCCACTTCGAAGGCCAGGTCGTTGTCTTCGAAGGCGAGGTGCAGGGCGGACGACGTGGCGGCATCGCCGGGCCCCCAGGCACCGGCATAGAGCAGCTCCTCCGTGTCGGAGACGCTGACCCGGCGCACCAGCACCTTGAACGGCTCGGAGCCGGCGTCTTCGGGAAGAAGCAGGTACCGGTAGAGGATCTCGCCGCTGCCCAGCCAGAGCACCCCCGGCTCCGTATAGATCACCTCCACGTCCCCCTTGGGGAAATGCAGGGCCGGAATCGACTCCACCCGGTATTGTCCCCCTTCGGCGGGACGTGCCACGTCCATCCGGCTGGTGTAGGCCAGCCACACGTTGCCGTCCGCATCCTCCGCCACGGCCTTCAGCGTGTCACCGGCCGCCTCCACCAGCGGCGAGAGGATCGGGTCAGGATAGAACCCCCGGTGCGGCGTCGCCCCCGCCGTGGCCGGCGACGTGGTACCGAAACGATACACCCCCCGGCTCTTGTCCGAGAAGAAGAGGGCGCGCCCGCCCACCTCGGCCACCCGCAGGTTCTGCTCGACGAGCCCCCCTTCCACCCCGAACTTTTCCTGCACCGGCGGCGCGCCGAGTCCCTGCGTGAAACGCAGCCGCAGCACCCCCCGGGAACGCGTACCGATCCACAGCGTCCCGTCCGCTTCCTCCACGATCTGCCGCACCTCGTCCGTCACCCCCGGCACCGGGGTCAGTACCCAGCCGGCATCCGTATGGCGCAACAGGTCGAGCCTATCCCGCCGACCAACGTAAATGACCCCGTCATGGAGACGGGATGTGACGATTACATTCGCAGGAGACCTATCCGAAAAGAGAACCCCTTCCCCATTCCGCAACTGGTATATACCTTCTCCGCTACCAACAAACAAGGTGCTATCCAGCGAGAGCAGGCTCCACGCGCGCGGCACGTTTTCCACCGGCACGAAGGCGGACCGTTCCCCTTCGAGTCGCCGGCCGAGCGGCCTGCTCTCGAGCGCATAGACTCCGGGCATTCCGCCCGTGGCCACGTAGAGCCGGCCCTGATGGCGCCGCACGTCGTAGACGGCCCCGGCCAGCCCCAGGCGTCGGTCGTACTGCGTCACGATGCCGGCGTAGGCCACACGCGCGATGCCGCTGTTATTCAGCGCCGCCCAGAGCCCGCCCTCGGCGTCGGCATAGACGAAGTTGACCACGTTGTCGGGCAGTTCGTGGGGCGGCGCCAGCACGCTCACCAGGCGCCCCCCCCGGTCGATGACGAGCACCCCGCCCCCCAGGGTGGCCAGCGCGAACCGGCCGCCGGGCAGGGCCGCCCCGTGATAAACCGAATACTTCTCCAAAAACGGATCGGCCTCGGTCGCAAAAGGCCGGAAGGCCTGCCCGTCGTACAGAAAAAGCCCCGCCTCCCGTGTGGCGACGAGGATGCGGTCCGCCTCGTAGGGCAGCATCGCATAGACCCGGACCTCCTTGAAGCGCTCCCCGTCCGGAACCGGCCGCAGGGCATCGCCGGCCACCTCTTCGAGGCCGACGCCCGCCTCCCGCACGAAGAGCCGGCCCCGCACCGAGAAGGAGGTATGAAAAGACGTGCTGGTGGACCAGCGCCGCAGCTGCACGCCGTCCCAGCGGAAGAGATAAGCGTTCGTCTGGAAATAAATGCCGTCGGGCGTGGCGTGCGTGCCCCAGACGTCCTTGAAGTCCCGGGCGGCCGGATCCACCTCGGGCAACAGCGAGACGAACCCGGGCACCCCCAGCGAATCCGGCGCGAGGTAGCCGAAGTCGCCCTTCAAGCCCGCGTAAATCCTTCCGTCGACACCGACAGCCAGCGAGCGAACGACGGAGCCCGTCCGGATGAGTCTCCACCGCACCCCGTCGTATTCCAGCACACCGTCGTTGTTTCCCACGTAGACGATTCCCCGCCCGTCCTGCACTACGGCCCAGTTTTGATGATAGGCGCCGTACTCGTCCGGGGAGAAGTGGACGGTGTAATGCGGCAGCGGCAGGCCGCCCTCATGAAAGGCCGCCGGGTGCTGGGCCCTGCCGGGGAAGGGCAGGCACAGCACGAAGAGTAGCCATCCCAGATGTGAGCGATGAATCCGCATACGGTGGTGCATGCTCCGCACAGACGGTTGGTCCCCCGGGGGCGATGAGCACCGCGGGCATACGAACACTTATCAACTACCATACCCGACGGTAAATCTTACCGTCCTGCGGGGAGTCACCGGTAGGGTATCCTATCGGCTCTTACGGCCCACAGTTAAACGCGCGGCGGCGGCGCCGTGCCCCGGTCCGTTGCCCCGGAGCGGGAGGATACATTTTTTTCTAACTCAAAAACGCGAAAAACGCAAATTCTCTCGTACCCATTATAGTGGAGGCCGCAGGCAGCGCGGCGTGCCGCCGGACCCCACCGTGCGATGCAGCGCGGCACCCGCCGCCCCGGCCCCGGGACTGGGCCATGTTGTCCCCTGCGATGCGTCGCAGCCCCCTGTTCGATACCGGCTGCACCGCCAGGGACGTCACCGGCAAACTTTGCCGGAACTGCTAGCAGTTTACGACAAACCGGAGGAGTTACCATGAAGAAGTTCCTTTCACTCTTGAGCGCCCTGTTGCTGGTGGTGGCCATGACGGGCTGCACCGACAGCCTGACGGGCGTCACCGGCGGCGGTGAAAACCACAACACGAGCGTTGTCACCGGTGGTGGTGAAAACCACAACACTGGCGTCACAGGCGGTGGTGAAAACCACAACACTGGCGTCACCGGTGGCGGTGAAAACCACAACACCGGTGACTGAGCCTCCGCCTGCTTCCCGGTGCGGCGGCCGGTCCGGTCGCCCACCGTGCGATACGCCCCCCTGACACCCGTCTTGGATGCATCGCACACCCCGGTGGGCCTGCGGGTCCACCGGGTTTTTTGTTTCGGGTCACCGGTCCCGTGCCCGTTTCACGCAGGGGTTTCGGGAGCCGGTTCTTCCTCCTCCCACGTCTCGATGGCCTCCAGCACCGCCTCGACGATCTGGTCCTCCGGCACGGTGCGGACGATCTTGCCGCGCTTGAACAGGTGGGCCCGCCCGCGCCCGAGCGAGACGCCCAGGTCCGCGCCGGCGGCCTCGCCCGGCCCGTTGACCGCACACCCCATCAGCGCCACGGCACCCCCGGCGCCATAGTGCGTAGAACCTGGTATATCATCCGCCCCAACCATGGCAAGGAACACACCATGAATCCGGTCATGCAGCAGTTCATCAGGCGCCTGGAACGGCTCCCGGCAGCCGTGCAGGAGCGCTTCGTTCGACGGTTCCTGCGGGAGCTGGAGGAAGATCTACCTGCTGCGTACCAGGATACGGCCCAGATGCATGACGCCGAACGCGTACCCTTTGACCGTATCAAGCACCTCGCCGGCATCATCAAAGGCGGCCCCTCTGATGCTTCGTCCAATAAGAAGTACCTCGAAGGGTTTGGCGAACGTTCACTATAGCGATGCCGGTAATTCTTGCAGATACGGGGCCGATTGTCGCGTATCTTCGTGAGAAGGACGCGTTTTTCGGGTGGGCCTATGAGCAGTTCAGTACCCTTCCCCTCCCCTTTTTGACGTGCGAAGCCGTTTTGACGGAAGCCGCGTATGTCCTGTATCGTAGCGGCGGCTATCCGGAGGCTGTGATGGAACTGGTGTCGGCAGGCGCACTGCGCGTCGGATTCCACATGGAAAAGGAAGCCGATGCGCTCAAGAACCTCTTGCAGCGTTACCGGGACATACCGATGGACCTGGCCGATGCATGCATGGTACGGATGAGCGAGTTGTACCCGGACAGCGCACTGCTGACCGTGGATTCCGATTTTCTCATTTACCGCAAGCATGAACGGGACGTGATTCCCCTGATCACGCCGAGATAGCCGATGGCTCCGTGACCTGCTTTCTTGATGGAGGGAATGCCGCTGTCCCACTCACGCAGGGGTTTCGGGAGCCGGTTCTTCCTCCTCCCACGTCTCGATGGCCTCCAGCACCGCCTCGACGATCTGGTCCTCCGGCACGGTGCGGACGATCTTGCCGCGCTTGAACAGGTGGGCCCGCCCGCGCCCGAGCGAGACGCCCAGGTCCGCGCCGGCGGCCTCGCCCGGCCCGTTGACCGCACACCCCATCAGCGCCACGGCACCCCCGGCGCCATGGTGCGTAGAACCTGGTGTATCATCCGCCCCAACCATGGCAAGGAATACACCATGAATCCGGTCATGCAGCAGTTCATCAGGCGCCTGGAACGGCTCCCGGCAGCCGTGCAGGAGCACTTCGTTCGACGGTTCCTGCGGGAGCTGGAGGAAGATCTACCTGCTGCGTACCAGGATACGGCCCAGATGCATGACGCCGAACGCGTACCCTTTGACCGTATCAAGCACCTCGCCGGCATCATCAAAGGCGGCCCCTCTGATGCTTCGTCCAATAAGAAGTACCTCGAAGGGTTTGGCGAACGTTCACTATAGCGATGCCGGTAATTCTTGCAGATACGGGGCCGATTGTCGCGTATCTTCGTGAGAAGGACGCATTTTTCGGGTGGGCCTATGAGCAGTTCAGTACCCTTCCCCTCCCCTTTTTGACGTGCGAAGCCGTTTTGACGGATTTTTGACGTGCGAAGCCGTTTTGACGGAAGCCGCGTATGTCCTGTATCGTAGCGGCGGCTATCCGGAGGCTGTGATGGAACTGGTGTCGGCAGGCGCACTGCGCGTCGGATTCCACATGGAAAAGGAAGCCGACGCGCTCAAGAACCTCTTGCAGCGTTACCGGGACATACCGATGGACCTGGCCGATGCATGCATGGTACGGATGAGCGAGTTGTACCCGGACAGCGCACTGCTGACCGTGGATTCCGATTTTCTCATTTACCGCAAGCATGAACGGGACGTGATTCCCCTGATCACGCCGAGATAAATCGATGGCTCCGTGACCTGCTTTCTTGATGGAGGGAATGCCGCTGTCCCACTCACGCAGGGGTTTCGGGAGCCGGTTCTTCCTCCTCCCACGTCTCGATGGCCTCCAGCACCGCCTCGACGATCTGGTCCTCCGGCACGGTGCGGACGATCTTGCCGCGCTTGAACAGGTGGGCCCGCCCGCGCCCGAGCGAGACGCCCAGGTCCGCGCCGGCGGCCTCGCCCGGCCCGTTGACCGCACACCCCATCAGCGCCACGTTCAGGTCCTTCGTGAACCGCCGCTTCTTGACGGCCTCCTCCACCTCATTGACGATGGAGAACAGGTCGCCCGTGAGGCGGCCGCACGTGGGGCAGGCGATGATGTTCACGCCGGGCCGCCCCAGGCGCAGCGCCTTCAGGATCTGGTGCCCCACCTCCACCTCCTTGACCGAGTCCGTCGCCAGCGAGACCCGGATCGTATCGCCGATGCCGTCGGCCAGCAGGGCGCCGATGCCGATGGCGCTCTTGATCGAGCCCGTGCTGAAGGAGCCGGACTCCGTCACGCCCAGGTGCAGCGGGTAGTCGGTGCGCTCGGCCAGCAGCCGGTAGGCCTGGATCATGAAGAACACGTCCGAGTGCTTGACCGAGATGACGAGGTCCTCGAAGCCGTGCTTCCGGCAGATCTCGACGTGCCGCATGGCGCTCTCGAAGAGGGCCTCGGGCTGCGGGTAGCCGTACTTGTCGAGGAGGTCGCGCTCGAGCGAGCCGGAGTTGACGCCGATGCGGATGGGGATGCCGGCCTCTTTGGCCGCCAGCAGCACCTCGCGCTCCCATTCCTCCTTGCCGATGTTGCCCGGGTTGATGCGCACCTTGGCCACCCCCGCCTCGATGGCCTTGAGGGCGTACTGGTAGTTGAAATGGATGTCCGCCACGATGGGCACGGGGCTGCCCTGCACGATGTCCCGCAGGGCGTCGGCATCCTCGGGGCGCGGCACGGCCACGCGCACGATGTCGGCGCCGGCCTCGGCCAGGCGTCGGATCTCGGCCAGGCTGGCCTCCACGTCGTGCGTCTTCGACGTGGTCATCGACTGCACCGAGATCGGCGCACCGCCGCCGATCTGCACGTTCCCCACCTGCACGGGACGGGATTTCCGGCGAGGTCGTTCCATAACGCGCTCTTCGTCAAAGGATTGGTTTTCCGGTGGAATGTGCCCTCTATACCCGCGCGGTTCGCCGGGGTTCGGCCTCGCGGCCCGCCCCGGTCTGCCCGGGTGCGGTCTTCAACGAGAATTGCCCGGGTCCCGCCACCGCAGCCGCACCACGAGCGGGCGGTGGTCGGAGAGCCGCACCGGTGGCACGTGCGCCGTCTCCACCACCCATTCCGGTCCGGCCAGCACGTAGTCGATGCGGAACAGGGGCAGCCCGGCGTGGAAGGTCGCGCCCCAGCCGCGGCCCGCCCGGGCAAACGCGTCTGTCAGGCCGCGCGTCAGCTCGCGGTAGCCCCAGTTGTCCGGGGTGTTGTTGAAGTCGCCACAGACGAGCACCGGCAGCGTCTCGGTGTCGATCAGGCGGCGGACCTGCTCGATCTGCCAGGCCCGGGCGAGGATGGCCGCCCGGTATTGCCGGGCGAAGCTGAGCCAGGAGGCCGGGTTCAGCACCTGAAAGGCACCGTCGTGCCAGGGCTTGCGGGCCCCGTAGCTTTGCAGGTGGAGGTTGTAGAGGACGGCCTGCCGTCCCTGCCAGCTGAATACCACGCGCACCAGTTCCGAGACCTCGCCGCCGTTCATCCGCAAGGCACGCTCGTTCAGGCGATCCAGGGGCCATCGGGCCAGGACCGGCTTGGAGACGTGGCGGGTCGACCCATCCGGCACCCGGGTTCGATAGCCCAGCGAATCGATCAGCGGGGCGTAGTAGGCGGCCGGGCGCACCCCGGCGGGCCGGCGGCTGAAGGTCATCTCCGCCTCCTGGAACGCGACCACGTCCGGCCCGGCGGCCCGGACGAGCGCGGCCAGCGCCGCCGGGCGTGCGGGGTCGCCGCGCAGGTGCCCGCCCCATCCCAGGTTGAACGTCATCACGGTGAGGGCCGGGGAGGCGGCCTCCGCCGGCGAGGCGGGCATCCGACCGGCGACGGCCCCGAACCCTGCGCGGGGCGCGAACCGCACGGCCGCGAGCACGAGAAGCACCAGGTGAACGGCCAGCAGCCCCCGCCGCCGGCGCAGGGCCGTGACCAGCGTCGCGGCAACGATCAGGACCGCCAGGTAGGGCAGGCCCACGGCGACGAGCTGGAGCCACCACAGCTGCCGCGGATGCACGTACCGCGCCGCGTAGCCCGCCGCAAAGAGCAGCACGAGAAGGCCGTCGAACACCAGAAAACCCCGCCAGAGCAGGCGTCGTGCAGCCGCGCTTCGACTCATTGCTCGTTACCGGCGGCTGGCTTCGTAGAGGATACGTTTCTCCTCGTCGGTGAGCGCGTCGTAGCCCTGCTCGCTGATCTTGTCGAGGATGCGGTCCACCTCGCCTTCGAGCGAGTTGCCGTCGGCGTCCGTGAGGGGTTCACGCACGCCGGGGGACGCGGGCCGGGCCGGACCGTCCGGCTGCCCGGCTCTCTCGGCCCGGCGCGAGGCCAGCCAGGCTTCCACCTGCCCCAGCAGCCCCTCACCCTCCCGCATATCGCGTCGTGTGGACGCCCGCCGCGGGCGGCGGCTCCGGAAAAAGAGCCGCGCCCAGGAGGACAGGTCGATCCCCCCGGCCTCGGCGCGGGCAAAGAGGAAGCCGAAGAGCGCGCCCCCCAGGTGAGCCGAAACCGACGTGCCGCCCCCGGCCAGGAACAGGATGTCGAGGGCCAGAAAACCGATAACCACATAGATGAGCCGCACCGTGCCGATGAACAGCAGCGCGATGCTCTTGTACGGATAGGTCACGGCCACCACCGTCAGCACCGCCAGTACCGAGGCCGAGGCCCCGTGCACGATACCGCCGAAGGCGCCCACCGAGGGAAAAAGGGCGTGAAGGAACACCGTCAGCAGCCCCCCGCCCAGGCTGCCGAGCAGGTACACCGCCAGCAGCCGGTGCGCCCCGTGCAGCTCCTCATACTCCCGCCCGATCCACACCAGCCAGAGCATGTTGAACAGGATGTGGATCAGCCCCCAGAACCCCGGCTCCAGGTGCAAGAAACCATACGTGACGAGCTGCCACGGCTCGAGCAGGATGCCCGGAAACGCCGGGTTGAGCGCCACGTGTTCCACCACGAAGCGCCGCGTCACATCGAAATGAATCAGCAGGACCTGCCACAGCACGTAGGCGACGACATTGATCGTCAGCAGCGCCCGCAGCGCCCGTGGCTGTACGCGATACCAGGCCTGAAATCGGTTCACGTCACTTTCGGAAAGTCAGGGGTTGCGCGGCTCGTACGGCCCGGGGGCGGGAAAAACACGCCCCGCCTCCTGTACGACGGGCAACACGGCTCGATCCAACACGGTCATAGCGAATCATTCCCTGCCTATTACCCGAGAGGCAAAGGAAGGTTTTGGTATTCCGGCGGCCGGAGCCGGGCAGACCGACCTCACCAGTACATCCGCCGGGCGGGTCGAACCGGCAGCTTGCCGCGCCAGTACTGGATCAGCACAAAGCCAAAAAGCATGCCGCCCAGGTGAGCGAAGTGGGCCACCCCCGTCTGCGTGCCGGCGATCCCGGCCCAGAGCTCGATCAGGCCGTACCCGATGACGAACCACTTGGCCTTGATCGGGAAAAGAAAGTACAGATAGATCGGCTGGTTGGGAAACATCATCCCGAAGGCCAGCAGAATACCGAAGACGCCGCCCGAGGCGCCCACGATGGGCACCGGATCGCCCCACGAAACCACCAGCTGGCACAGCGCCGCACCGATCACGCAGACGAAGTAAAAAATGGCGAAACGCCGGGACCCCCACGTGTTCTCGATCTGCACGCCGAACATCCACAGCGCGAACATATTGAAGAACAGATGCCCGAAGCCGCCGTGCAGAAAGCTGTACGTGACGAGCTGCCAGGGCCAGAAGCCGGGAACGACTTCGAGCCCGAGGGAGGTACGCACGACGTCCGGGGTCCCGAGCGGCCAGAGGGCCAGCCAGCGAAGCAGGAGATCCTGCGTCGTCGGCACGAGGCCGGCCATGAAGAAGAGCCCGTTCAGAATCAGCAGATTCTTGATGATCGGCGGAAAGACGGAAAACCGGGTCGGCGGCTGATACGTATCGTACATGCACTCGCGTTGAAGCTGAAGAGGGAGGGCGCCGGGCGGAACGGCACCCCGGCCAGACCTTATAGTGCCCGCCCCCCCTTCGGGTTGCAGGCGCGGGCTCCACACGCCCCGACCCGGCATCCGGTTTCCACGATCGTTCACCCCCCCACGGTTTCCTTTGATCCTTTTCATCTCCGACATACACTTCGGCCGGGCCGGCGCGGCCACCGAACGGCTTCACGAGCAGGAGCTCGTAGCCTGCCTGCGGGCCTGTGAAACGGCGGTCGAAGGGCTCTACCTCGTCGGCGACGTGTTCGATGCCTACATCGAATACCGCCACCTCGTCCCGAAGGGCTTCGTGCGGTTTCAGGCGCTCCTGGCCGAATGGACCGGACGGGGCGTACCCGTGACCTACCTGGTGGGCAACCATGACCCCTGGCACCGCGACTACTTCGCCTCGGAACTGGGCGTCCGCGTCGTTTTCGACGCCCTGCACGAACCGCTCTTCGGCCGCAACGTTTACATGGCCCATGGCGACGGGCTGGCCCCGGCGGACCGCCTCCAGCGGCGGCTCCGCCCGATCCTGCGCCATCCCGTACCCGTACGGCTGTACCGGACCCTGCTCCCCGGGGACCTGGGGCTGGGACTGGCCCGGTGGGTGAAGAACCGCTTCGGGCACCAGCAGGTCAGCGAGGAAACCATCACCGGCCTGCGCGAACACGCCCGCCGTATCCTTGCCACCACCCCTGCCGAGCTGGTCATCCTCGGCCACAGCCACCACCCCGAACAGGTCCGCTGGCCCGAGGGGGATTACCTGAACCTGGGCAGCTGGCGGGACGAACGCACCTTCGGCCTCCTCGACGAACGCGGCCCCCGGCTCATGCGTTGGAACGGTACTTGCCCTGTAGCATTCAACCCCCGACCCTCCCGGTGAGCCGCTGTGTCCCTTCGGCCACCGAGCCCCTATCCCTTCACCACCATGTCCAACTGGCCCTACACGGAAGAAGAGCTGGACCGGTACTTCAAGAGCCCGGAAGCCCGTCACGGCCTCCGGTCGAACGGCAACGGCCGTACCGGCCCGCCCCGGCGCGGCATCGCCGGCTATTTCCACCGGCGTTTCCGGGATACCCGCAAGGCCCAGGCCGCGATGGCCCTCTCCGCGATCGCCGGCCTGCTGCTCGCCGTCACGCTTTTCCTGAGCTTCTACACGGTGCTGATCTGGGACGAGCTCCCCTCGCTCCAGCAGCTCGAAAACCCGCACTTTCAACTGGCCTCCGTGGCCTATACCGCCGACGGACGTGAGCTGGCCCGTTACGCCCGGCAGAACCGCACCTGGGTGGCGTTCGAAGACATCTCACCCCACGTCATCAACGCCCTGATCGCCACCGAAGACCATCGCTTCTACGAAAACTGGGGCATCGACCTGTTCCGTACCGTCGTCTCCGTCGCCAAAACCCTGCTGGGCGACCGGCAGGGCGGCTCGACGATCTCGCAGCAGCTGGCCCGCAACCTCTACAACGAGCAGATCGGCCGCCGCGTGACCATCGAACGCAAGCTCAAGGAGATGATCACCGCCATCGAGCTGGAGCGCCGCTACACCAAACGCGAGATCCTCGAGATGTACCTGAACACGGTCGAGTTCGGGTACAACGCCTATGGCATCGAAGCCGCCGCCCGCACGTTCTACGGCACGAGCCCGATGGAACTCGACCCGCTCCAGAGTGCCACCCTCATCGGCATGCTCAAGGGGACGACGATCTACAACCCGGTCACCCGTCCCGAGAATGCCCGGCAGCGCCGGAACGTCGTGCTGCGGCTGATGGTCGAACACGGCCATTTGAGTGAAGACTACTACCTGGCCCATCGGGACGAGCCCGTCGGGGCCAGATACCACTCGGCCGCCATCACCAACAGCCTGGCCCCCCACTTCGCCCGCTACGTCGGCGAACGGGTGGAGGCCTGGGCCCGGCAACACGGCCACGACCTGTACACGGACGGGCTCGTCATCTACACGACGCTCGACGCCCGCCTGCAGGAACTGGCCACCCAGGCCGTCCTCACCCAGATGGAAGGCCTGCAGGCCGTCGTCGACTACGAGTGGAGCCGTCCTTCCGGCTACAGCCTCGGCCTCGACGTCGAACCCTACCTGGCCAAGAAGGGCACCTTCGAGCCGTTCGCCCACTTCTGGTCCTCCCAGAAAGAGCTCGTCGACCAGTTCATCCGCGAAACCCCCCGCTTTGCGGCCCTGCGCCGCAGCGGCCTCGGCCCGGCAGCCGCCCTGGACTCGCTCCGCCGCAACCGGGCTTTCATGGATTCGCTCAAGACGAACAAGACGCGCCTGGAGGCGGGCCTGGTGGCGCTCGACCCGCGCACCGGGCACGTGAAAGCCTGGGTCGGCGGGCGTAAGATGGAGGAAGACTGGAACGACCACGTCGCCCAGACGCGCCGGCAGCCCGGCTCCACCTTCAAGCCGTTCGTCTACACGGCTGCCATCCACAACGGCTGGTCGCCCTACTACACCCTGCCGGACTCGACCTTCGAATACGTGGACGCAGCCGGCAACGTGTGGAGCCCGAAAAACACCGGCGGCTCCACCGGCGAGATGATGACGCTCCGGCAGGGCCTGGCCCGCTCGCTCAACACCATCACGGCCCGGCTGATGCTCGAGATCGGCCCTCCGGAAGTCGCTTTCTTCGCCCGGCGCATGGGCATCAAGAGCCCGCTCGACGAGGTGCCGGCCCTGGCCCTGGGCACCAGCGACGTGACGCTGCTCGAGCTCACCGCCGCCTACGGCACCCTCGCCAACGGCGGCCTCTACCATGAGCCGGTGGTCATCACCCGCATCGAGGACCGGAACGGCAACGTGCTCTTCGAGGCCGAGCCGGCCCCGCAGGAAGCCCTCTCCGAGGCCACCGCCTACACCATGGTCGACATGCTGCGGGCCGTCATCCAGGAAGGCACCGGCATCCGCATCCGCACCCAGTTCGGGCTCGGCGAATACGACCTGGCCGGCAAGACGGGCACCACCCAGAACAGCGCCGACGGCTGGTTCGTCCTGATGCATCCCGAACTCGTCACCGGGGCCTGGGTCGGCTTCAACGACCGCCGCATCGCCTTCCGCAGCAACTACTGGGGACAGGGCGCCCACAATGCCCTCTTCCTCGTGGGCGACTTCTTCCGGCGGGCCACCCGGGCGGGCGACCTCGTCAGCAAAACCCGCTTCCCCGCACCCGAAGAGTTCGGCCTGCCCGTACCGCAGCCCGAGCGGCACCGCGACCGGGACCGCATCAGCTGGTAACCCCCCGAAACGCGAAATCCCAACCGTCAACCTGCCGTCCGAACGCCGAACCTTGAAGCTCCTCCACACGGCCGACATCCACCTCGGCAGTAACACCTACGGCCGCATCGACCCGGAAACGGGGCTGAACACCCGCCTGCTGGACTTCAAGCGTGCCTTCGATTTTATGGTCGAGCGGGCCCTCGAAGAGGACATCGACCTGTTCCTCTTCTGCGGCGATGCCTATCGAACGGCCGACCCGACCCCCACGCAGCAGCGCACCTTCGCCGAATGCCTCCAGCCGATCGCCGAGCGGGGCATCCCCATCGCCATGATCGTGGGCAACCACGACCATCCCGTCTCCTTCGGCAAGGCCTCCGCGCTCGACATCTTCAGCTTCATCCAGGGCGAGGTCCACGTCTTCCGCAAGCCGGACATGCAAACGATCCGGACAAAGCGCGGCCCGGTGCAACTGCTGGCGCTCCCCTGGCCCATCCGCAGCATGCTCCTCTCGCGCGAGGAGCACCGCAAGAAGTCGCCCGCCGAGATCCGCGCCTTCATCGAGGCGAAGTACCTCGAATACCTGGACCTGATGATGCAGGACCTCGACCCGGCCGTCCCGGCGGTGCTGGCGGCCCACCTGACGGTACAGGGGGCCGAACTGGCCGGCTCGGAACGCACCAGCCTCATCGAACACGAGCCCAAGTTCACCGCCGCCCAGCTGGCCCGGCCCGGCCTCGACTACGTGGCCCTCGGCCACATCCACCGGCCGCAGGACCGCAACGAGGGCAACACACCCCCCGTGGTCTACTGCGGCAGCATCGAACGCATCTCGTTCAAGGAGTGGGAGGACCGCAAGGGCTTCTTCCTCGTCGACATCGAGACGACGCCCGAAGGCAAGCGCACCACCTACCGGTTCGTCGAGACGCCCGCCCGCCCCTTCGTGCACGTGCAGGTGGACGCCCGCGGGGCCGCCGACCCGACGGAGGTCATCCTGACGGCCCTCGCCCGGCATGAGGTCGCCGACGCCATCGTGCGCGTGCGCTACCACATCGAGGAAGACCAGGCGGCACTCGTGGACGTGCCCCGCATCCGCGAAGCCCTCAAAACGGCCCACGTCATCGCCTCCATCGAGCGCACCGTGGACCCTGCCGAGCGGCAGCGCCGCACCGTCGTCACCCGCGAGTCCTCGCTCGAAGAGGCCATGACCCGCTACATCGCCCAGCACGACGAACTCGCCCCGCTCAAGGACCGGCTGCTACAGGCCGCCCTCGAGCTCGAAGCCGAATACGAGGCCCGCCGGCGCGCCGAAACCTGAAACAGGTCTCCACAACTCCCCTCATGCCTCTTCGGGGCCGGCTCCGTTCGCGGAGCCGGCCCCGTTCTTTTTCGGCGAACGCGCGCCCAGTGTTACGGCGCTACGTTGGTCCAGACCCGGCAGCCGGCTTGCCGGGCGGCTTCGGCGGCGGCACGGGCGGCAGCCTCCGCCTCGAAGACCCCGAAGACCGCCGCGCCCGACCCCGAGAGGGCCGCATAGCCCGCCCCTGCCTTCAGCAGCACCTCGCGGGCGGCGCGGATGCCGGGAAAGGCCGCCATCACGGGCGCCTCGAAGTCGTTGACGAGTTCGGCCCGCCAGCGCGCCAGGTCGTTCGACGTGACGACGGCGCGCAGGTCGGGGCGGCCCGTGGCGCGGGGGCGGACGAGCCGGTAGGCCTCTACCGTGGCCACATGCACGGGCGGCACGGCCACCACCAGGGCGAACGGAAAGCGGTACGGGGTGCCGGTGGCCGGATCCATGAGGGGGGTCAGGTGTTCGCCGCGCCCGGTGGCGAAGGCGGCCTCCGGGCCGAGGAAAAAGGGCACGTCGGAACCCAGCCCGGCGGCGAGGGCATGGAGCCGGTCCGGCGGCGCGTCGAGGTCCCACAGGTCGGACAGGAGGAGCAGGGTGGCGGCCGCATCGCTCGACCCGCCACCGAGGCCCGCGCCGTAGGGCACGTGCTTCTCCAGATGCAGCGCCGCGCCGTGCGTGACGCCGAAGGCCCGTTGCAGCGCCCGCGCCGCCTTCACGCACAGGTTGCGCTCGTCGGTGGGCAGGGCCGGGTCCGAACACGTCATGCGCAGGTCCGCGCCGGGCCGGGCCGCCAGCCGGTCCGCCCAGCCAATACGGAGAAAAACGGTTTCGAGGTCGTGGTAGCCGTCCGGCCGGCGGCACAGCACGTGCAGGCCCAGGTTGATCTTGGCGGGTGCGAGGCGTTCGAGCAGCACTTGAAGAGCGTATGTGTTTTCCGGCGGTTCATTGCACCGGCAGGTGCGATGCCGTAGTTTAAAAAACGCTTGCGCAAGTCTGAAGCCCCATCTCCAGCGACCGGCGCCTATACGCGACTGTTACGAATCGCTCCCGTTTGCGTCCCTGACAGACCGCCGCGTTTTTTTGCGGACATGTACCCGTCCGGTTGTTTCCATTCCCCTGACCCCGTATCCATGAAGCATCCTGTATCGCCGCGCGTACCGGTTCCGTGCACGGCCGGCGCGGTCCGGAAGCTGGCTGTCTGCCTGCTGGTGCTGTGGTATGCCTTCCTGCCGGATCCCGGGCAGGCCCAGCAGCGCACCGGCACCACCGGCCTGTTCGACTTCGGCACGGGCAATCCCGTCGAGTTGCTGCGTCGCCGTCTCACCGAGTCCGTCTTTTCGAGCGCGCTCCTGCCGATGGAAGGGGCCGTCGACTCGTCGGCGTACGTCGTGGGGCCGGGAGACTATTTCAGCGTCGTCATCGAGGGGCTGGAGGCCGAGATCCCACCGATCCCGGTGACGGCGGACGGCCAGCTCATCCTGCCCGACGTGGGGGGGGTTCCGGTGGCCGGCCTGACGCTGGCCGAGGCCCGGAGCCGGGCCCGCCGGGCGCTGAAGGCCCGTTTCCGGAACGTGGCGGTGAACGTGTCGCTGGCCCAGCCGCGCCAGTTCTACGTCCACGTCACCGGGGCCGTGCCCGTGCCGGGGCGCTACCTGGCCATGCCGGTGGCCCGTGTCGCCACGGTGCTCGAGATGGCCTTTGCGGACACCACCCGCACCCCCGTTGGCAACTTCAACTACCGCCCCTCGCTGCGCAACATCACCCTGGTACGCCGGGACGGCACCGAGCGGCACATCGACCTCTTGCGCTACTTCGTCACCGGCGAGACGGCCCACAACCCGTACCTGAGCGACGGGGACGTCATCTACGTGCCGGCCTACGACCCGCGCTTCGCCAGCGTCTACGTGGACGGCGAGGTGCCCTTCCCCGGCGCCTACGACCATCACCCGGGGGAGACGGCCGGCGACCTGCTGGCCCTGGCCGCCGGCAAGGCCGACCCGGCATCGCTCGGCCCGGTACGCCTGACCCGCCGCCACGCCGACGGCACCGTCGAGACCCGCCTGCTGGCGCCGGAAGACCTGTCGATCGTCCTCCAGCCGCGGGACCACCTCTCCATCGGCACGGCCCGCCTCCCGGGCGGCACGGCCACCATCGAGGGCTTCGTCCATCACCCCGGCACCTATCCCATCGAGCAGGGACGCACCACCGTGCAGGACCTCATCGCGCTCGCCGGCGGGCTGCGCCCGGAGGCCTCCGTCCGCATGGCCTACCTCGAACGCATCGTCCTGCCCGAGCCCACCCCGAAACGCTTCACCCAGAACCGCTTCGAGCTGCGCCCCCCGCCCCCGGTCGTCGTTCCCCGGGATTCGGTGGAGATCCTGCAGCGCCTCCGCATGGCCGACCTCGACTTTCTCAGCCGGGCCTATTTCGCCCGGGAGCTTCGCCTGCAGAACCGGGTCTCCGTCAGCCTGGTGGACCTGCTCGAGGAGCGAACCGACCCGGTCTACCTGCGCGACGGGGACCGCCTGGTGGTACCGCGCGACGAGCAGACGGTGTACGTCTTCGGGCAGGTGGTGCGCCCCGGCTTCGTGGCCTACGTGCCCGGCAAGGACGCCCGCTATTACATCGAAGCCGCCGGGGGGGCCGGCCCGCTGGCCGCCAGGGCCTACGTGGTCGACGGCGCCACCGGAGCCTACGTCCCGGCCGACCAGGCCAGGATCGAGTCCGGCGACCTGATCTTCCTCGACCGCAAGCAGGACATCGCCGACTCGCCCGAGATGCAGCGGCTGGTTCTGGAAGAGGGGCGCTTCCGTGCCGACGCCCGCATCCGCACCGTCCAGACGATCCTCCAGACCGCGGGCACCATCGCCTCGCTCGTGGCGTTGATCGTCACGATCAGCCGAAATTAGAACCGCACGCGATGGAGACGCACACGGCACAACGCATCGAAGGCGACACGCTCCCTGCCGGCAGGCACGAACAGGCACGGCGTGAGCGGGCCGAGAACAACCTCTGGGACACGCTGGGGACGCTCTACCGCTGGCGCCGCTTCATCGCCGGCGTTACCGGCACCGTGGCCGTCCTCTCGGTCGTCATCAGCCTGCTCCTGCCCAACTGGTACCGGGCCGAAGCCCGGCTGCTCCTGCCCGAAAGCGGCGGCGCCAGCGGGCTGGCCTCCGCCATCCTGGGGAACCTCTCCTCGGCCGCCCGCTCCCTCATCGGCGGTGCCGGCGGGGACTATACCCGCTACCTCGCCATCCTCAGCAGCCGCACCACGTTCGAAAACGTCATCGACCGCTTCGATCTGATCCGGGTCTACGAACTCGAAGGCAAGCAGACCCCCCGCGAGGATGCCATCAAGACCCTTGGGCAAAACGTCGAGTTCGTCATCGACAACGAATACGAGTTCCTCTCGATCGAAGTGCTCGACAAGGACCCGGAGCGGGCGGCGGCCATGGCCAACTTCTTCGTCGAGGAGCTGAACCGGCGCAACGCCGAGCTCTCGTCGCAGACGGCGGGCAGCTTCCGGCGGTATGTGGAGCTGCGCTACGACGAGTCCCGGCGGATGCGGGACGCCCTCCTCGACTCGCTCGCGGCGTTCCAGCGACGCTACGGGGTCTATGACCTGCAGGCCCAGACGGAGGCTTTCTTCGACCAGCTGGCCCAGCTTCGCGCCAGCGCGCTGCAACTGGAGATCCAGTATGAAGCCTTCCGCGAACAACTGGGACCGGAGAACCCGCAGGTGCAACGCCTGGGCGAGCTGGTCCAGGCGGCCCAGCGCAAGTACCGCGAGGCGCTGGCCGGCCGCGAGCAGGTGCTGCCCGTCTCGCAGGAAGAGGCCCCGCAGATGATCCGGCAGTACGCCAACCTGGAGATGGAGCGTATCATCCAGGAGCGGATCCTGGAGCTGGTGGCCCCCCTGCTGGAGCAGGCCCGGTTCGAGGAGCAGCAACGGGTCGAGGCCGTGCAGGTGGTGGATCCGGCCGTGCCGCCCGAGCGCAAGGCCAAGCCGAAACGCTCGATCATCTGCATCGCGGCCACGCTGTCGGCCTTCATCCTGGCCGTCGTGTTCGTGCTCGTCTACACCTGGTGGCAGCGCAACCACGCGTATTTCGCCCGCCGCCTGCGCGACGCCGCCGCCCCGTCCTCATGAATGCTTCCGCGCTCACCCCCGAGACGCTCGGCGCCCGGGGCCGCTTTGCGCTGTGGAGCGGCCTGGCGTTCGGGCTGCTGCTCGTGCTCTACCTGACCTGGAGCGCCCCGGACCTGGTCGCTTTCCTGCCGGTCGTGCTGCTGGGGCTGCTCTGGTTATGGTGGCTGGGAAAAAACACGACACGTTTCCTGTACTTCACCCTGGCCGCGTTCGTCCTGGTGGCCCGGTACAAGGAAGGGTTTCAGGTTGAGGAAATATTCTACGGTCTACTGTATCTCGGTTTTCTGGGCTACTGGTTCACAAGTCGCTTCTTCTTCTACCGCGATCCAGTCCTCCAGACCACGACCGACTGGTCGCTCTGGCTCTTTTTGATCTACGTAACCCTCTCCTTTCCTTTCACCTTTTTACATGGCGGCGATGGTACCGTGATGCTCAGCGAGTGGCTGTCGCTCAGCATGCTGGCCTTCTATTTTCCCGTCAAAGAGGCCTGCTCACGCCGTGCGTCGTCTCTACGCCACTTCTTCATCATCCTTGCATGGATCGGCTTTTTCATCGCACTGCGCAACCTGTATGAATACTGGCTCGGCTTCCGGAGTGCAACGGCCCTGTGGCAAATTGCAGGCGGCAGGGTCACAGAAAACGAACATGTACTCATGATGATGAGCCTGGCGTGCCTGGCACTTTTCCTGGGTGTGCAGCATTACCGGAGAAAAATACCTCTACTGCTTGTATTCATTTTTTTATTCACCGGCGTAGTCATCGGCCAGAGCCGGGCGCTCTGGATCTCGTTTGCCCTGGGAACCTTTGTCATCTTTATCCTGATAGATCGCAAACGAAAAGCTCAGCTTTTTCTTATCATCCTATCAGGCATAACCGTATTCGTTCTACTGGGTATTCTTTTGTTTGACGACTTCTTTTCCCTGGTCGTACTGGGATTGATCAACCGCCTCGGTTCACTCGAAACGGCAACTACGGCAGACATTTCTCTCGTAAACAGGTTCATAGAAATGAAAGCCGTCTGGGATTATATCCTGCACAATCCGATTCTCGGATATGGGCTCGGAGTACCCTATCACTACTACAGCATCGTATATGAATTCACCCACGAAACCTCTTTCATACATAACGGCTATCTGGGGGCTCTGTACCGGCATGGACTCACCGGTGCTTCGCTGCTTTTCTTTTTCTATTTCAGTACCATATGGCAAGCCCTTCGCCTCTGGCGCCAAGCCAACCTGCCGTTCCTGCCACGAATCACGGGCCTGATCGTCGTTGCCGCTTTCACCGCAGAGGCCCTGGTGGCCAACACCGAGAACCCGTTCACCAACTCGGATCGCACGCTTATGATCGGTATACTCGGCGGGTTGGTCGCCGGAATAAGGGAACGGGCATCCAAAGCGGCTGACCCGATCGAGTCTTGACGCCCGGCCTTATGCGTTCTCACATTTTAAAGAACATAACGTGGCTGGGGGCTGCAAGCCTGGCGGTAAAGCCTTTCTGGATCTTCTTTCTTGTCTCACTCAGCCCGCGCCTGCTGGGCACCTACGAATACGGCGTCCTGTCGGCGGCCCTGGCCCTGGCTACGATGGCCGGCTCGTTCTCTGACCTCGGCATGTCCCAGTACACGCTTCGGGAAGTAGCCCGGCATCCCGAGCACGCCGGCACTTTTTTCTCCAACTTTATCCCGCTCCGAAGCACGCTTCTCTTTGCCGGCATCCTGGTCGCCGTGATCGCGGCCTATCTGATGCATTACACCCCCGACGGACTGCTTGCGGTCGTCTTCGCCGGTTTTTACTGGTCGATGGAAAACCTGCTCTATTACGTACGGGTCTACTTTCGTGCCTTCGAAATCCTGCGCGTCGAGGCCATTTCGACGGTACTGGAAAAGGCCATCGTCATTGCGTGCGGCACCCTTATGCTCTGGCAAACCCGGCAGGCTACCTGGACCCTGGCCGGCATGGCCACCGGGATGGCCTTCGTCACCACGGTCAACCTCGTCTGGGTGGCCCGCCACCTTGCCCCTTTCCGTCTTCGAGCTTTTACCTTTTCCTTTCTGCGACCGACGCTCCCGGCCATGATTCCGCTCGGGATCGCGGGCTTTCTGACCGTTTTCTATACCCGCACCGACCTCGTCATGATCGAGGTCATGCTGGGGGAGGTCCCGACCGGCCAGTACGCCCAGGCCTACCGCATCCTGCAAGCCCTGGGCCTCATCCCCTTTGTGGTGGCCTACAGCGCCCTTTTCCCGCGCCTGTCGGCCACCTACCAGGAAACCAACCCGTCCGCTTTTCGGCGGCTGTTATACCAGGGCCTGGCAGGCCTGGGCGGAACCGGGATGCTCACAGCCCTGGCGCTGACGTGGCTGGCCCCGTTCATCATCCACCTGCTGGTGCCCGATCCCGGCTTCGCGCCCGCCATCCAGACGCTCCGCATCCTGGCATGGACCTTTCCGTTCACCTGCCTGAGTAGCCTGTTCTACGTGGCCTTCATCTCGATGAATCGTCATCGTCTCCCCATTCTGACCCTGGCCTTGGCCACCCTGTTGAACATAGGGGCCAACGTTCTGGTAATTCCACGTTACGGCATCGACGGCGCGGCGCTGGTAACGGTCCTGTCGGAAGTGTTCATAACGGCGGTATACGCCACCTACTACGCCTTTTTCATGCCCTGGCCGGCATACTCCCCCAGACCCTTCGACACGCATCTTTGACCCTTGTTGTCTGCCTCCTTTCGACATATGCCCGGCATGGAATCGCCCATATTCTATTTCCCCCGCATGCTCCCCTTCAATTACCGCGTAGCGGTGCTGGAGCGGTTGAACGAACGTCTCGGGGGGCGCCTGATCGTGTGCTCCGGGCAGGCCCCGGAGGCAACCGCCCTGCAATCGATCACCGACGAGGAGCAGCGGGGCTACCGGGTTATTCACCTGCGGAACCTGTGGTGGCGCGGGGAGAAGGTACACGCCCAATGCTTTGGACGGGCCTTTCGGGAAGGCGGCAGGCCGTCCGTGATCATGGCCGAGGAATCCCCCCGTACCTTAACCCAGCCCTGGTTGCTGCGCTACGCAAGGCGCCATGGAATCGGGCGCGTGCTCTGGGGACACTTTTCGTCGAACAACCGCCCCTTTTCGCCGGAGAACCGGGCGGATCGCTACCGCATCTGGCTGGCCCGCCAGGCCGAGGCCGTGGTATGCTACACCGAAGAGATCGCGGATCTCCTGCGCCCGTTCATACCGGCAGAACGCCTTTTCGTGGCCCGCAACACCCTGGACACGGACACGCTCTTCGCGCTTTACGACCACCTGGCCGCCGAAGGGAAAGCCCGCGTACGTCGCCGCCTGAACCTCCCCGAGGATCACCCGGTGCTCGTTTTCATTGGCCGGCTGATCCCGGAAAAGGGCACCGGCCTGCTGCTCGACGTCTTCTCGGCCCTGCAGGCCCGGAGACCGGCCCACTTGCTCATCATCGGCGACGGGCCGGACCGCACGGCCATGGAAGAACGCGTGCGGAAGGACCACATTGAAAACGTCCGCTTCCTCGGTGCCATGAAGACATGGGAAGCGTCCGCCCCCTACCTTTTCGCCGCAGACGTGATGTTTCAGCCGGGCTATCTGGGCCTTTCGGTCAACCACGCCTTCGCCTTTGGCGTACCCGTGGTGTCGCAGGCCGCACCGCCCGACGGCCGCCGCTTCCACAGCCCGGAGATCGCTTTCGTGAAGCCGGGCCGCAATGGCATGCTCGCGGAACACGGCAATCCGGCGGCGCTGCTGGCCGCGCTCGAGACGGTGCTCGACCAGCAGGCGCGCTTTTCACACGAGGCGCTCGCGTATGCCCGCTCCCATCTGACCCTCACCCAGATGGTCGACGGCCTCGAAGCCGCCATCCGCTACGCCGAAGACCCCGCCCATCATCTTTCCGCCTGAGACGCCGCCCTATGCCCTCCCCCCTCGTTTTCATTCATCAAGGATTCAGCGACTATCTGCCCTTCACGCTCCGGCAAGCCCGCGCCGCCGACCCGGAAAACGACATATACCTTCTGGGCAATGCGGCCAATGCACGATTTCCCTTCCTTCACCACGTCGACGCCGCACAGTTCGCCGGTGCCACCCGGGCTTTTGCCCAAGTCTACCGGCATCACTCGACCAACCGATACGACTTCGAACTGGTCTGCTTTCAGCGCTGGTTTCTGCTGCGCGCCTTCATGCGGTCGGCTGGCCTGGAGACGGCCTTCGTTCTGGATTCAGACGTCATGCTCTATGCAAGCGCCCGTGTTCTTGACGCCCGGCATATCGACGGGCAATCCCTGGGCCTGTGCCTCCCCGAGATGCAGACCGCGTATCGCTGGGCGGCCTTCCCCCATGTCTCCTACTGGACGCAAGCCACAATTGACCGTTTCTGCGACTTCCTGATGGACGTGTATACCCGGCCCGAAGCCTTCGCCCCCTTTCAGGAAAAATGGCAGTACCATCTTCGAAACGGCCTTCCCGGTGGACTCTGCGACATGACGGCCCTCTACCGCTTCGCGCTCGAACATGGCCTGGACCGAACCGCCAACTTTCTGAAGGTCTCCAACGACACGACGGTCGATCTCAACCTCAACACGCCTGAAAACGAAATCCCCGACGCTTACGAGATGGCCGGTTCCATCAAACGCCTCGACTGGTCCGCCTCCCCCTATCCCCGGGGCCATCATCGCCGGCTCGGCCGTCCCGTCGATTTTCTGGCCCTGCACTGCCAGGGAAGCGCCAAGCTCCACATACCGGTCTTTTATCGCGGCCCCCGCTTTCGCGGGCAAAGCCGCCGGCACTTCATGGTCACGGTCCACTACCGGTTGCGCCCGCTGGCTACGCGCCTCGCCCATCCCCTACGACGCCGGCAAGCCTACCGGCGTGGCACGTGAGCCTTCCTCCGGGCACGCACGAAAAGGGACCGAAACGGTCCGGTGTTGGGACGCGTCACAGGCCGTCCCAGCACCCGCTTGACGACGTTCTTGACGACACGCAGGGGCAAGGGGTCCAGGAGAAAGTACCGGTATCGATGCACCTGCACCATTTCGAATCCCAGGCGATCAAACAGGCCGCGGACGTGCCGCTCTCCGGCAAAGACGAGATGGTCCGGCAGGCACAGTGCATCCGGATATTCCTCCCTGCGCACATCCGCCCCGTTCCCGGTCACAAGGACGATCTCCCCATCGGGTTCGAGACGCCGGGTGAGCTCTCCGAGAAAAGCGGCCGGGTCGGGCAGATGCGAGAAGACATTGATGAGCGAGATGACGTCATACGTTTCGTGCACTTCGCTGAGCGTTCGGGCCGACACGTACAATCCGTGCCGCCGGGCCACCTCCACCTTGGGCAAACAGGGTTCGATCCCTTCAAGGCGGGAAGCAGGGTGCACGAGATTCTCCAGTGCGGCCAGCAACTCTCCAAACCCGGCCCCCACATCCAGCCAGCGTACCGGGCGAGCACGCAGTTCATGCTCGGGATACAGCGCGGCCATCCGCTTCCTGAACATGCGCACCTTGTCACGGCGAAAACCTATCCTGCTCACCACGTTGACCGTCCCGCGCTCCGTGGTGTGAATACCCGTCTGCGCCGCCTCATCGATGGCGTCGAGCGGGGGGCGCGGGTTGACGTAAACGAAGCCGCACGGCCGACATTGCACGGCCGTGTAGCCGGCTTCCTCGCCCCAGGGGGCCGCGTCATCCGCCCCGCAGTATGGACAAGCGATCCACTCCAGTGTAGCAATCATGAACCTGTGCTGGATCCTTTCAGAAAAACGGCCCGGGGCCTGAACCTGACCGGCATCGACCGGTTCATGCAGCGACGCTGAAACCTCCTGCGGCTCACCGTGCCCGCTATCAATCTAACGCACCCTGCCTGCAATATCATCCGGTCCGACCGTTAAACGCATCGACTTCAAGCGACCCCGCCCATGCGCATCCTCGTCCACGACTATGCCGGCCACCCGTTTCAGGTGCAGCTCAGCCGGGCGCTGGCGCGGCGCGGGCACGACGTGCTGCACACCTACTGCGGCTCGCTGCCCAACACGGCCCACGGCATCATGCACCGCCTCGCCGAGGACCCGCCGGCGTTCGACGTGGAGGCCGTCCGCCTGCCCGAGACGCTGGACAAGTACCGCTACGTCCGGCGGTGGCGGCAGGAGGTGGACTACGGCCGCCGCCTCACCGGTGTGGTGGTACGCTTCCGGCCGGACGTCGTCCTCTCGGGCAACACCCCGCTCGACGCCCAGGCCCGGCTCCTGGCCGCCTGCCGTCGCCGGGGCACGCGGTTCGTGTTCTGGGTGCAGGACCTGCTCGGGGAGGCCGCCCACCGGGTCCTCCGGCGCAAGCTCCCCCTCGCCGGCGACCTCGTCGGGCGCTACTATGTGCGCCTCGAAGGCCGCCTGCTCCGCCGGAGCGACGCCGCCGTGGTCATCACGGACGACTTCGTTCCCCTGCTCACCCGGCGCGGCGTGCCGGCGGACCGGCTGCACGTGATCGAGAACTGGGCCCCGCTGGAAAAGACGCCCGTGCGCCCGAAGGACAACGCCTGGAGCCGGGCCCACGGGCTGGCCGGCCGGCGCGTGCTCCTCTATTCGGGCAACCTGGGCATGAAGCACGACCCCGCCCTGCTCGTGCGCCTGGCCCGGCACTTCCGCGACACGCCGGACGTGCGGGTGGTTGTCGTCTCCGAAGGCCTGGGGGCGGACTGGCTGCGGGAACAGCAGGCGGCCCACGGCCTGGACAACCTGCTCCTCTTCGGCTTCCAGCCCTTCGAACGGCTCCCCGACGTCCTCGGCGCGGCCGACGTGCTCCTGGCCCTCCTCGAACCCGACGCCGGCGTCTTCTCCGTGCCGTCGAAAGTGCTCACGTACCTGTGTGCCGCGCGGCCGGTGCTGCTGGCCGTGCCGCCGGAAAACCTGGCCGCCCGCATCGTCGCGCGGGAGGAGGCCGGCCGCGTGGTCGCCCCCGGCGATGCCGGCGCCTTCGTGGCAGCCGCCGAAACCCTGCTGGCCGACGGCGACCTGCGCGCCCGGCTCGGCCGCAACGCCCGCGCCTACGCCGAACGCACCTTCGACCTCGAGCGCATCACCGACGCCTTCGAACGCGTCCTTTCCACATAGGCATTTTTCCCAAAACGGCGCACGTCACGTCTCACCACCCGAAACGCGATCCGGCCAGGCGTCCCTCTAGTCAGAGGAGGCCGGGGCTTTTGCCTCACCGGCACATCGCCCATCTCCCTTTTCTACATGACCATGCCCGTCTGGAAGCCCGTTGACCGCCTGCTCGCACCGGAGCGGGCCGGTTCCTCCGTTGCGTCTCCGGAGGATGCCGCCCGCCGGCGTACCGCAGCCTCCCCCGGCTTCCCGGCCGGACGACGACCCGGGCGTCCCTCCCATAAACACCTCGACTGGGTTGCCCTGGCACACATACCGGCTCCGGCGTGGCACCCGCTCAGCGTGCTCTGACCCGCCTGTAACCATCCGGGGGCGTGGTGCGTACTTCCGTGGCGGCCCTGCCCGCTCGTCACCTCCACCCGCTCACGCACCGGTCCCTGATGCCATGCTGGTTACCCCGGCCTGCCGCACGCTCCTGCTCATGGTGATGATCCTGGGGCTGGCCCTTCCGGCCCTCGCCCAGGAAGCCCCTGCTCCGACGGCGCGTTACACCGCCGAGCGTAACCTTGTCGTCTCGGCGTTGCAAACGGTCCTCGGTGTCATCCGGGAGGTGCTGGCCGAGCACGACAGTGGAGAACTGGGAGAGCGTCTCCGGGCCATGCGCCGTCACCTCACCGACGCCACCGTGCCACTCGGCCTCGCGCCGGGTCCCGTCTCCACCGCCCGCGAGGACGACCTCCGGCAGCTCGAACGGCTCCTGCTCGACCTCTACGACCAGCTCCGCGACCTGCGGCACGAGCTCGAAGACAGCGAGCGGTTTGCCCTGGCCAACCGCCTCTACCCGATCGAACGCAGCCTCCGCGACGCCCTCGTGACCGTGCGCCGCCTCACCGCCCCCGATGACGCCTCCTATGCCGCGGCCGTCGACGCCGGAACCCTGCGGTCCCCCCGCCACGAACCCGCAGGCCGGACGACGGGCCGGCACCGCCCACCCGACCGCCGGCCCCCCTTCGCACACCCTGCCCGGTGGCGACCGGACTGGGATACCCCCTACGCCATGGTCGGGGAGGTCTGGAACCGCTGGCCGTATCCCGCCACCGCCCTCTACCGTCCCATCCCGGCGATCCGGTACAACCGCGTCGAAGGGCTCGTCCTGGGCATCGGACGGGGACCGCTCGACTGGGACAGCTACGAACGGTCCCGCCTCTACGGACAGGTCGCCTATGCCTTCGGCCTCGAACGCTTCCGCTACGAAGCCGGCCTCGAGGTACGCCTGGGCCCCCGCTACGGCAACGACGGGTTCGACGTCAAGCTCGGCGGGGCCTACCGGAAACAGACCACCACCGACGACCTCTGGAAGTCGAGCTGGCTCGAGAACACGGCCGCCGCCCTGCTTTTCCGAAACGACTTTTTCGACTATTTCGAGACCGAGGGCTGGACGATCTACGCCGTCACCCACCTGACCCCGTACCTGCAGGCCGGCGCGGGCTTCCGGCAAGAGTCCCATACGCAACTGAACCGCACCACCTCGTGGTCCCTCTTCGGCGGTCCGGGCTTCCGGGACAACCCGGACATCCGGGTCGGAGAGATGAACACGCTCGCCCTCACGCTGGAAGGCGGCCGCGTCGAGGACTTCGACGACCGCCCGCGCGGGGCCGGCTTCCGGCTCGAAGCCGAGTTCGGCGACGGTCTCGGCGGCGACTTCGCCTTCAACCGCTACACGGGCGACCTCCGCCTCTACCTCCTGCCGGCCGGGCACACCGGCCTGAACCTGCGGCTGCGCGGCGGCCTGGCCACGGGCGAGGTCCCCCCCCAGAAGTGGTTCACCCTCGGCGGCATCGGCTCCATGCGGGCCTACCCCCAGAACGCCTTCACCGGTACACGCGCCCTGCTCGCCAACGCCGAACTGGCCTTCTATGAGGACTCCCCCCTCGACGACCTGCTGTGGGATGGCCTCTACGTCTTCGGCCTCTTCGATGCCGGCTGGACCGGCGCTCCCGGCCAGGCGTTCGCTCTCGACGACGTCCTCCCGGCCGCCGGCTTCGGCATCGGCCTGGACGACCGCCGCCTGCGCCTCGAACTCGTCTGGCCCCTGCGCGACCCCGGCACCGGCACCGACCCGACGCTCTGGCTCCGCATCACCCCGGCGTTCTGACCCCCTATCATCCTACAGTTCGAGTGATACTTGAACGAGAGGGGTCCGCTTGCCTATCTTTCCGGCGACTCGAGCGTGGCCGGCCTCCATCTCCGCCTGCCGTGCCGCCGTCGAAGACGCCCGCTTGCCCCGACCGCCCCGTCAACCGGACGAGACGCCATGTCCGCGCTTTCCCTCCGACGCTCCCCCGCCCTCCTGGTGGTGGCCTGTGTGCTGGTCTGTTCCCGGGCTGCCGCCCTGCCGGCCGACGAGCTGCTGCGCATCCGCATCCTCACCCGCCACCAGCCCGAGACCGTCGAACTCTCCGGCGAAGAGGGGCTGCTGCTCTTTGCCGGTGCCAATGTGGAACCCCTGCATCGCCTTGCACCCGGTGAGATCGCCGCGCTATCCGTGCGCGGAAGCGAGGTGTTCGTGGAGATGGGTGATCTCCGGCTGAACGCGCTCTCGCTCCGGGCCGTCCCCACGGCCGGAGGCGCCCTCACCGTCCGGGTGGCCCGGGGTGCCTCCCCCGGCCTCAGCCGCCGGTACGGAGGCAGCCTGTCCGTCTCGGCCGAAGGCGGGCAACTGCAACTGGTCAACCACATCGACGTCGAGACCTACGTGGCCAGCGTCGTCGGCAGCGAGTACGGCTTCGATGACCTCGAAGGAGCCAAGGCCATGGCCGTCATCATCCGCACGTATGCCCTGCGCGCCCTCGGCAAGTTTGGCGAGGCCTACGACCACGTCGACCACACCCTCTCCCAGGTCTACACCGGCCTCGACGCCATCACGCCGACGGCCCGCGAAGCCGCCCGCCTGACGGCCGGCGAGATTCTCACCTACGACGGCCACCCCGTCGAAGCCGTCTACTTTGCGGCCAGTGGCGGGCACACGGCCGACAACGACGCCGTCTGGAACACGCCTCCCCGCCCGTACCTCCGGGGACGGCCCGACCCCTATGACCGCTCCCCCCACGCGACCTGGCAGTTCGTCGCGCCCCGGAAAGCGCTCCTCGACGCCCTGTCGGAGGCCTTCGGCTTCCGTGTCGAGGGCTTCCTCATCGAAGCGCGGAGCCGGGATGGGCGTGTGCAAACCATCACCCTGCTCGGTAACCCCGAGCGGAGCGTCTCGGGCAACGACTTCCGCCTGGCCGTCCTCCGTCGTTTCGGCACGACGAGTCTCAAGAGCACCCTGTTCGATGCCCGCGTCCGGGGCAACGAATACGTGTTCGACGGGCGCGGCTTCGGGCACGGCGTGGGGTTGAGCCAGTGGGGCGCCCACGAGATGGCCCGGCAGGGACACACCTACCGCGACATCCTCGCCTTCTACTACACGAACGTGACCCTCCAGAAGGGAGCGGATTATGCCGCCCTGCTCAAACGCGAGGTGACGCCGGCGGTGACCGGGCGAACGACGACCGCCCCCATCGAGCCGCCCCCGGTGCGTTCGGGCGCAGGGCCCGCCGAAGCCCGCAACGCCCGGCGGGCCGCCGCCGAAGCCGCCCCGCCGCCCCCCACCGTGACACCGGGGGCCGGCGTGCCCTCGTGGACCGGTGTGTTCCGCCCGGCGACCTCGGCCTCCCCGGCCCGCGATGACGCCCGGCGGCCCGGGCGGCGTATCGGCTGGTAACCCGGCCGGAACGCCGGGGAACGGCGCGGCGTTCCGGCGTGTACGCACCGCCTGCCCGGCACCACCCTCCACCCCGCCGCCGAGATGAACGGACCCGTCTTCCGCCTCACCGCAGCGTGCGCCCTGTTCCCGGGCCTGCTGGTTGTATGCCTGGCCGCCCGTGCGCAACAACCCGACACGCTGGCGGGCACGTTGCCCGAGATCGAGGTCGCGGCGGCCCGGGGGACCGAGACCGTACACGAAGCCCCGCTGGCCGTGACGGTGCTGGCGCGCCCGCCGGCGCTCGTACGGTGGACCCCCGGCCTTTCCCTGGACGACGTGCTCGCTTCCCTGCCCGGCCTCTGGGTGAACGACCGGGGCCACTTCGCCCTCGGCGAGCGCCTGGCCGTGCGGGGCATGGGCAGCCGGGCCCCCTTCGGCGTGCGGGGCGTGCAGGTCCTGCTCGACGGCGTCCCCCTCACCATGCCCGACGGCCAGGCCGTGCTCGACATCGTGGACCCCGCCTTCGTCCGGCGCGCCGAGTTGATCCGGGGACCGGCCTCCCACTTCTGGGGCAACGGCGGCGGCGGTGCACTCTTCCTCACGACCGCCGCCTTCACCGACCACCCCACGGGCCGCGTGCGGGCCCTGGCCGGCTCCTACGGCACCCGCCACCTGGCTGCCGAGGCCGCCCTGCCCGCCGGACGCCATCGCCTGCACGGCTTCGCCTCCGACTTCCGCCGCGACGGCTACCGCGCCCACAGCGCCGGCCGCTTCACCCGGGCCGGCCTCCACGGCGACTTCGACCTCGGCCCCCGCACCCGGCTCCGCCTCACCACCGCCCTGGCCGACCAGGACGCCGAGCACCCCGGCTCCCTCACCCGGGCCGAGATGAACGCCAACCCGCGCGCCGCCAACCCCGGCTTCGCTGGCACCGGCGCGGGCAAGACCAGCTTCCAGGCCCAGTCCGCCGTCACCCTCCTGCACGAGACCCCGAACGGCCTCCTTGCCACCACCGCCTTCGGCCTCGTACGCGACCTCGACAACCCCCTCCCCTTCGCCTACATCGCCCTGGACCGGCGTGCCGGGGGCCTTCGCCTCACCTGGCGCAACGAGGGTGCCCGCATCCCCTATGGCCTCGCCCTCGACGCCGCCATCCAGCATGACGACCGGCGCAACTTCGACAACGACGGCGGGCGGCCCGGCCCCGGCCCCCTCCTCGACCAGATCGAGACCGTGCGCAACCTGGCGGCCGCCGGCTATGCCCGCCTGCCGCTCTCGGCCCGCCTGCACCTCACACTCGGCCTCCGGGCCGACCACCTCCGCTTCGCCATGACGGACCGGCTCCTCTCGAACGGCGACCAGTCGGGCAACCGTACCTTCTTCGCCCTGAGTCCCTCCGCCGGGCTGGCCTACACCCTGAACCCGATCCAGCTCTTCGTCAACGCACGCACCGCCTTCGAAACCCCCACGACGACCGAACTCGTCAACCGGCCCGACCTCACCGGTGGCTTCAACCCCGACCTCGAACCGGAACGAACCCGCGGCCTCGAAGCCGGCTTGCGCGGTACCCTCCCCCGCCTGCGGCTCGACGTCGACCTGGCCGTCTTCCACCTGGACGTCATGAACCGGCTGGTGCCCTTCCAGACGGCCGAGGGCGGGGACCGCACGTTCTTCCGCAACAGCGGTGGGCTCACCCACACCGGGGTCGAGGTGGCCCTCTCCTGGGCCCTCCACCCGTCCATCACGCTGGCGACGACCTACACCGCCGGGCGATTCGTCTTCTCCGAAGGCGAGCACGACGGCAACCGGCTTCCGGGCGTCCCGGACCACCGGCTCTTCGCCGGCCTCCAGACGACGCACCACGGCCTCTGGGGGCGCCTCACACTCGAAGCCGTGAGCGCCCACTACACCGACGACGCCAACACCACCCGAAACGCGGGCTATACCCTCCTCGACGTATATGCCGGGCATACCGGCCTCGACCTCGGCACGGCCCGGCTCGAACCCTTCCTCAAGGCGGGCAACGTACTCGACGTGCAGTACAGCGGCTCGGTGAGTATCAACGCCTTCGGCGGGCGCTACTTCGAGCCCGCCCCGGGCCGCACGCTGGAGGCAGGCCTCAACCTGGTGTTCGACTGAGCGCACCGCCGGTTGCAACCGGACTCAGACCTCCACCCAGATCTCGCCGCCTTCGTACCAGCCCCCGCGGGCCATGCGGGGCGTGGTGAAGGCCCAGGCACCCCGGCCGTGTGCATCGAGCAGGAGGAGGCCACCGGTGGCCCCCCGCCCCTCAGGATTGCGAATGCGCGTGTGCATGTGCCGGAGCCGGTCGCTGACCACCGCCTCGAGACCGAGTCCTTCGGCCACCCGGTCGACGGCGCGCGCGCAGAGAAGCACCGCCGCAATGGCCTCCCCCCAGCCGGTGGCGCTGGCGGCCGCCTGCGCGGTGGCATAGTAGCCGGCCCCCGGCAGCGGCGTGTCGCCGACGCGCCCGGACGGCCGGAACGGCGTGCCGCCGGTCGAGGTGGCCGCGGCCAGCCGCCCCTGCCGGTCCCGGGCCACACACCCGACGGTCCCCTGCGGGGCGCGGTCCTGCGGCGGAAGAAAGGGATGGCTGGTATGATAGCGCACGGCCTCCCGCCGGAGCTGCTCGTAACGTGCCCGCTCGCGCGCGCAGATCAGCGCCTCGTTCTCCACGAGGGGGAACCCCTGGGCGGCGGCGAAACGCTCGGCGCCCTCGCATGCCAGGAGCCGCATCCGCCCGTCGGAGGCTTCGAGCAGCCGGTGCGCGACGCGGACCGGGTTCTCGATCCGGCGAACGCCCAGCACCCCGCCGTAGTCGAGCGTGGCGCCGTCCATCAGGCCGGCATCCAGCTCGACGGTCCCCTCCAGCGTGAGCACCGCCCCCCGCCCGGCGTCGAAAGCACCGTGCGACTCCATGACCGCGACGACCTCCGCGACGACACGCCGGGCCGGTGCCCCCTCGCGCAACAGCCGGCGCCCGAGGCGCAGCGCCTGCCGCATCCCGTCGAGATGGTCGGCGTGCACGTCGCCGGGAATGTCCCAGGCCCCGCCGTGCACCATCAGGCAGGCCCCCGCGCCCCCCGGTACCGGCTGAATGCCGCTCTTTAACGTCATGCCTCGACGCCTCCTCGCCCGTGTTCTGACGAAAAAACCTTTCGAGTCTACCGCAATTCCTGCTCTTGCGCAATCCGGCCCGGCGTTGCCCTCGAATGTTCACGCCCGGAACCTGAAACCCTGCGCGGCTTGCCGCTTGAAAGATCGAAGATTCAGCGCCAGCTACCTGTCACTTTTAAATGAAACGTACACGCCCTGCTCGTCGGACTATAGCGGAGGTCATGGTTATTGAGGGCATGGCTGCCCTGAGCGAACGGCCCACGTGTAGCCGCGGAGCTGGACGCGTTGCGCGTCCCGGGACGTGTTGCGCGTCCCGTCGGTCCGGGCTCCCCTGTGGGCCATGGGGCGCACCCATAAAGGGTGCGGCTACATCGCGCTGCACAACGACGCCTTCAATAGCATGGACAATAGCATGGACCAACGCTATACCCCTGCGTCCGTGAATCCAGTACACGGGCAATGTGCAGCGTTGCTATAGGTCCTACCCTTTCCAACCTTTCAACCGGCAAGCCGAAATGTCCTGCGCCACCTTCCGCTTTTATGCCGGGTTGAACGACTTCCTCCCCGTGGAAGCGCGGCACGCCGAGGTGTGGTATACCTTCACGGGCCGTCCCGCCGTCAAGGATGCCATCGAAGCGCTCGGGGTGCCCCATCCGGAGGTGGCCCTGTTGCTGGCCAACGGCACGCCGGTCGACTTCGGCCACCCGCTCTGCGACGGGGATCGGATTGCCGTCTTCCCCCACTTCTTCCTGCTTTCGGCTGCGAACACGTTGCAGCCCGCCCTGCCGGTCCCGCCCGCCTTCCTGCTCGACGTGCACCTCCGGCGACTGGCCCGGTACCTGCGCATGCTGGGCTTCGACGCCGCGTACAACCCTTTCGCCGGCGACGACGCCCTCGCCCGGCAGGCGCACGCGGAGGGGCGCGTTCTGCTCACGCGCGATCGCGGCCTGCTCAAGCGCAGCCTGGTCGTCCACGGCTACTTCGTCCGCGCACGCCACCCCGGAGGGCAGCTCCGTGAGGTGGTCGACCGCTTTGCCCTGCGCGACTGGATGGCGCCCTTCACGCGCTGCCTCGACTGCAACACGCGGCTGCGGCCGGTCGAGAAAGACGCGGTGTCCGGGCGGCTGCCGGAACGGGTGCGGGACGTCTTCGACGCCTTCATGCGCTGTCCTTCGTGCGACCGGGTCTACTGGAAAGGCTCGCACTACGAGCGCATGCAGCACCTCGTGGCCGCCTGCCGCCGCGGTGAAGCGATGCGCCGCCGCGACGATGGGGGAACCCCGGCCTGATACCGGCTTTGACCTGCCGTGTACGGGTCGGTCCTTCATCCGTGGCGCTCCGCCCGGTCCCACGCGCAACGTTCAATGCCATAGCCCATCCTGTGGAAACGCTGCTCACCACCGAGCCCGAAGAGGCCGCCGCGTTCATCCGGCGCGGGGAGGTCGTCGCCTTCCCCACCGAGACGGTCTATGGCCTGGGCGCCGACGCCCTCCGGGAGGACGCCGTCCGCCGCATCTTCGAAGCCAAGGAGCGCCCCGCCGACAACCCGCTCATCGTGCACGTGGCGGACCGGGCCATGCTCCGGCAGGTGGCGGCCTCGGTGCCGCCGATGGCCGAAACGCTCATCGCGCATTTCTTCCCCGGTCCCCTCACCCTGATCCTGCCCCGGGCGCCCGCGGTGCCCGCCGTGGTCTCGGGCGGGTTGCCGACGGTGGGCGTCCGCATGCCCCGGCACCCGGTGGCGCAGGCGTTCCTGGCGGCCTGCGGGGTGCCCGTCGCCGCGCCGTCGGCGAACCGCTCCGGCCGCCCCAGCCCCACGACCTGGGAAGCCGTCTACGCCGACCTGGCCGGGCGCATCCCGTGCATCCTCCGGGGGGACCGCACCGAGGTGGGCCTCGAGTCGACGGTGGTGGACTGCACGGGGCCGGTGCCGGTGGTGCTGCGCGCCGGGGCGGTCTCGCTCGAACGGCTCCGCGCCGTGCTCCCGCAGACCCGCCTGGCCGGGGACACCGCCGAGGTGCTGGCCCGCAGCCCCGGCACCCGCTACCGCCACTACGCGCCCCGCGCCCGCGTCCGCCTCATCGACGCGCCGGAAGAAGCCATGCCCGCCGAAGACGCCGCCTACATCGGCCTCGTCCCGCCCCCCGAACCCCGCGCCTTCGGCCTGGTGCGCGTCTGTGCCGACGCGGACGCCTACGCCCATGCCCTCTTCGACTTCTTCCGGCGATGCGAGGCCGCCGGCCTCGGCACCATCTACTGCCAGCGCGTCGCCCCCGAAGGCATCGGCCTGGCCCTCATGGACCGGCTGCACCGCGCCAGCCGGGCGTGACCGGCCCTGCCGAAGGGGCTCCCCGGGTCTTGCGCACCAGCCAGTCGCCGAGGCCGGGAAGCCGGCGGAGGACGTACAGCCCGGCCGAGACCGGGGCGAAAGGGCTCGTCAGACCGTGGTGCAGCAACCGGCCGAGCCGCATGCGGGCCCCGAAGGTCCTGCGCCAGGCCGCGGCATAGGCCTGCCGGAAAGCCTCTGCCGTGACCGATCCGTCGAGGAAAGCCGGGAGGAGATCTGCCGCCATGAGCCCGCTCTGGAGCGCCATGGCCATGCCGTCGCCGCAGAGGGGGGCGATCATACCCGCCGCATCCCCGAGCAGGCACACGTCCCCGGCGAATGGTTCCCGGGGTGCCACCGACACCTGGGCCACGGCTTCGTAGGGGGTGATCCGCCGCAGGGCGGCAAAGCGGGCGGCCAGCATAGCCTGCGGGCCGAAGGTGTGGCGGATCATGTCGTCCGGCCGTCCTCCGGCGGCACGGAGCACCGTGTCACGGGCGATCCAGCAGGCGTTCACCCGCCCCCCCTCGACCCGTGAAAGCCCGCAGTAGCCGCCGGGAAACGCGTGCAGCTCCACGATCCCCCCGGGCATGACGCCTTCGAAATGGGCCTTGAAGGCGACGTACGGATGGTTTGCCCGCAGGAAGGCACGACCGAGGCGGGCATCGAGCCGGCTGCGGCGTCCCCAGGCACCGAGCACGACCCGTGCCCTCACCGGCCCGGCCGTCGTCATCACCCGGAACCCCCCGTCCAGCCCCCCGGTGATGCCCGTCGCAGCGACCCCGTCGCGCACGGCGGCACCAGCCGCGCGGGCACGGTCGAGGAGCAGCGCGTCGAGAGCATACCGGCTCAGCCCGAGCGCCGTCCCGGGCAGGGCGAGCCGGACCGACGCCCCATCCGCCGCGACGAGGCGTGCTGCATGGATCGGATGCGGCCGGCAGCGCTGCACGGCTTCTCCCACCCCCAGCCGTTCGAACAGGCCCGCCGCCTCCACGGAAAGGAACTCGCCGCAGAGCCGGTGCGCCGGATAGCGGCGTTTCTCCAGGAGAAGAACGCACCGGCCCGCCCGGGCCAGCGCAATGGCGGCGGCACACCCCGCCGGCCCCCCGCCGGCGATGACGACTTCGTAGACGCCCGGCGTCATGGTCGGGAGGGTTGAAGACTGGAAAATCGGGTACGCGCCCTGCTTCTCTCCTTCGCAAGGGGAAGGGAAGGCGCCACAGCGTCGCCCGGCCGGTCGGGGCTACGCTTCCCCCGACCGATGGACCGACAGGCCGCATCACACGGACACACGCGGGCCCGGAGATAGGAGTACTTTTGACCCATGCATCATACCGCTGTCAAAGTGAGAGATAGCCGGGAGAGATGGAATCTTCAATTTGCGATGCGCAACCGCCCCCTGCCATCCTGCCGGGGGCATTCATCCCCCGATCCGCCGTTTCTCCCCGAGCGTCGTCATCACCCAGCGGAAGACGCGGTGGCGTCGCAGGCGGAAGGCGGGCAGCCCGGCGTCCCGGGCGATGGCTTCCAGTTCGTTGCGCCGGAAGCCGCGCCGCACGGAGATCGGTCCGTCGTGCCGGAACATGGGGGAGACGGGCAACAGGCGGGCCAGACTCAGGACGCCGTAGTAGGCGAGCGGGTGCCGGTGCAGGTCGTTGACGACGAGGCCGTCGCGGGCGAGCCGCCGCATCTCGCGAACGAGCCGCACCGCGTCGCCGTGCGCCAGGTGGTGCATGAACATGGCTGCCATGGTCACGTCGAAGGTGCCGTCGTCGAAGGGGGGCGTCAACGCATCGGCCGTCACCAGGCGGATACGGGCCCGGAGCGCCGGCGGCAGGCGACGGTCCAGGGTACGGGCGGCGTGCGCGACCGTGGCCGGGTTGGCGTCGAGGGCGGTCACCTGCACGTCGAGGCCCTGCCGGGCGGCCCACCGGACGATGTGCTCGGGGTAGTCTGCCAGCCCGGTGCCCAGGTCCAGCAGGTGGACGACCTGCCCGCGCCGGGTGCGGAGGTAGGGTGCCAGCACGGCCATCGTCGCGGCGTAGCCGCCGAGCAGCCGGTTCACCCAGCGCAGCTCGTCGAGGGCCCGCACGAGCCGGTCGTCGGCGATGGAGAAGTCGTCCATCATCTCCCTGACGTGCAGGCGGCGGACAAAAGAAGGCATGGGCAGAGCAGGCAGGTCCGGTGGAAGGACAGCCGCAGCGGTTGCGAAAGGCCCCGCATCCCCGCGGACGCTCCTTTCGACGCCGGGCTCCCCACGGCGTTTCCGGGCGCGGGCAACTCCAGCCGCCCCCCGGTGTCTTTCCGGGGTATAACGCCCGCCCTCAACATCCGGCGTGCCACGTTATGAAGCGTCTGCTCCTGGCCTTCCTCTTGCTGATGCCGGCCCTCGACGCGGCGGCCCCGCCCGAGCCGGTGCTGCAGGCCGCCCGCCTGGCCCTGGCCGACGGCGCCTACGAGGCTGCCGTGGACACGCTCGAAACCGTTGCGGCCCGCACCCCGCTCTCGGCCGAAGGCTACCGCCTGCTGGGGCTGGCGCAGGAACAGCTCCTGCGGTACGACCGGGCCGTGGAGGCCCTCCGGCAGGCCGACACGACGAAGGCGCGCGTGCTGGCGGCGCTGGGGCGCAACCTGAGCCGCCTGGGCCGGACCCGCGAGGCGCTCTCCGCCTACCGCCGCGCCCACGCCCGGGACACGACCGACCGGAGCATCGCCGGTAACCTGGCCGCGCTGCTGGCCGAGGCGGGTCGCCCGCAGGAAGCCCGCGTCCTCTACCACCGGCTGCTCGCCCGCGAGCCCGGAAACGCCACGCTGCACGCCCGTCTGGCCGGCCTCTACCGCATGCTCGACTCCACCGACCAGGCCATCATCCACTACGAGTGGGCGCGGCGGCTCCAGCCCCGTAGCCTGCCCGCCTGGCTCGGCCTGATGCAGGTCTATGCGAAGACGGAGCGGCTGGAGTCCGCCCGGCGCGTGGCCGACGCCGCCGTGGAAGCCCTGCCCGAGGAGCCGGTCCTGTGGCAGCGCCGGGGGGAGGTGGCCCTCCGGCGCGAGGAGCTCGCCGACGCCCAGGCCTCGTTCGAACGGGCCGTGGCCCTGGGGGACACCTCGGCCCTGACGCTCCGTAACCTGGGGGCCGTCCACTACCTGCGCAACCACCTGCCCGAAGCCGACTCGGTCCTCACCCGCGCCTTCGCCGCAGACAGCCTCGACGGCATGACGGCCTTCTACCTGGGCATGACGAAGCAGTACCGGCAGGACCATGACAGCGCCCTGCACTTCCTCCGGCGGGCCGCCGACCTGCTCGGCCGCACCACCCTGGCCGACGTCTACGCCCAGCTCGCCGCCACGTACGACCAGATGGACCGCGACGACGAGGCCATCCGCACCTACCGCCTGGTGAACGCGCTGGCCCCCGAGCGCCCTGAAGTGCTGTTTCACCTGGCCGCCCTCTACGATGCCTACTACGCCGACCCCACGACGGCCCTCCGCCAGTACGAGGCCTTTCTCGAACGTGTCCAGCCCGGCGCCCTGCCGCAGATGGAACACTATGCCCGGCAACGGGTGACCGAGATCCGCGAGCGCCTCTTCTTTGAGCAGGGCCGCCCCCCCGCCCCCTCACCAGCCGCCGGAGACACCTCCGGGACACGGGAGCGGTGAAAAAAAGCGCGGCGCCCGGGGAAGGGACGCCGCGCCTCGTGGTGCCCGGGCCGCTGGCGGGATCATTTTTTCGAAGCTATTTCCTTTCCCGTATCCGCCCGCCCTACTTTACGAGCACCATCTTACCCGTAGCCGTGTAGCCCCCGGCATGCAGGCGATACAGGTAAACGCCGCCAGGCAGTTCACCTGCCTCCCAGCGATACACGTGTTTCCCGGCCGGCAGCATGCCCGAGGCCACCGTGACCACCTCACGCCCGAGCAGGTCGTATACGACGAGCGACACTTCCGCCGGCGCAGGCAGGTCGAAGCGGAACGTGGTGGCGGTACGGAAGGGGTTAGGGTAGTTGGGGTGCAGCAAAAACACTGAAGGAATAGTAATGGGAACATGGCCCCCTATGCTCGTAACCACTTCCACCGTTTCAGGCTGCATGGTCTCGTCCACTGTTCCGTCTCCATCCTGATCCAAACTTAACGTATAGTCTTCATTTTCTCTCGCCACAGTAAGAGCAGCTTCGGAACCTGCGACCGTTGGGATATCACCGTAGGTAAGTGCAATCAGGTTGTTCGCCACATCAGGCTTATACACCTGCAAGCCGGCCGTCCCCTCTCCGACCCCTTGAACCCTTAGATTGTAAACATCATTTCCGATGATAACAATAGATTTGTGTTCGTTCAAAGTATAACCAAACGAATGTTCTATCTCCAGCAAAGCCTCGTACTGCGAGACGAACGCAACCTTTCCATCACTACTCTGAACCCATATATCAGCAGGTGAATTCAAATGAAATGCATACAAAAACTTATTTCCTATCCAATCTCCTGCTCCTTTTATCAACTCCCATAGAGAAGAAGTAATATCTTTAAAAAAATTCCAAACCGTATCAAATAAACTGGGTGCCACCTCCCCACATCCCGCAAAAGCACCCTCATTCTTCACAGCCTCCAACAACACAGAAACATCTTTAATATAAGATAACATTTCTGCAGCCAATCTTTCGCCCGACAATCCGAGAACATTGATCAGGGTACCCATAGTAACAGATTCCATTCTCTCTAGATAATCCTCCAGATTATTAATATCTTTTCCAGTTAACATATCATAAAAATTATTTTTGTTATCCCAAAAATAAAATACAAGATCTTTCATTATTTCCACATCTTCCCTGCCATTTACCAGACCCAGAGAAAAAATTGTTGTAATCTCACCTATGCAATTATAATACACATCCTCGTTAGGCTCTGGCTTAAAATTTATCCTGTTCACATTATTATAAGTTTTTAAGTCCATCGCCGGATCAACGATCAGATTTAATTCCAGATATTCAGCATATGAATTAGAATTGAAAACATATTCAAACGACACCTTTCTAATTTCCCCCGGTTCAAGTGGATCAAAGGTGCCAAGGTCAATGATTTCTCCCTGTGAAGCTTTCAAATCGTCTGTCAGCACCAATAAAGCCACCTGCAGTTTCCCGGCACTCGTTCGTACATTACCTACATTCATGACGTCAAACTCCACACTGGCAGGTATTAATGCCGTAGCCTGAGGATAATATATCGACCTGATCGTCAAATCAGGCATGAGATCAACAGGCTCAACGAAGTCGCCACTAACCCAGCCCTCCGAATCCATTGCAGCTATGGGGAGATTGATTTTGTACCATGGTGTGCCACCGACAACCTGCCGATCGAGCACAGCGAATCGCTGTCCCGGCCACAGTTTGATGGCGTCTAAACCGTTCCGGGTCAGCACCTTGGTAGCGTCTGTCAGCACACCGGGTTCTTTCCGGACGTTGAGCCCCACACTGGCTGTATCCTTAACCTCTATCTGACCGGTCGAGGGCTCTTCAACCAGGAAACCCTCGCTGCCCGCGCCGCCCCAGATCCACCCGGATACGCTTCCATAGGCATTGGGCAGATGAATCTTGTACCATTCGCCAGACCGGGCATAGGCAACGACCTGCTGTCCGGGCCTCACCTGCGTGAGCACGGCGTATCTCTGCGTATTGCCGCCTGCCGCACCCGGCCCCGAATGCACATTTACATTCTCGTCCGTATCCACCCTGAATACAACAGGCTCAACTGGCGTTTCTTCAAAAGGATATATATAGATTCGCGGATCTCGAAGACTATTCCCGTCAGGAACATCGACCAGATACCCTAAGGGCCATCCTCCTGCTTCCATAACCGAAAAGTGAAGATGCACGCCCGTTCCTGTACCTGTATTTCCCATTCTACCAATGTATTCACCCATATTCACCGTAGAGTCTTTTTCCAAAGGCACCGGATCCTCAAGATGTGCGTATAACGTGTAAAAACCGAGGCTCTCGTGATACAAAATAACAGCATTCCCCCATCCATCTATGTTGTCTTTTTTGTCAAACACCTTGCCTGCTGCGGCCGCCACCACTGTTTTGCCATTCGTATAAAAATCTATACCTCCATGATATTTATTTTCTAGAGTCGGATAATCCGGATGATTTACACCGTCATACTCTGCATAATCCTGCGTCACCTGTATGTCTGGGATATCAGAGTCCGGGACGGGCCATCGAAAAGCGGTCGTATTCCCCCCATCTTCCCCCTCTACGCCCAGCGACACGAAAATCCTGTCATTGCTTTCGTCGTTTTGCCCCGCACTGCTCTCCACGTCCACAATGACCCAGACGTAGTAGGTGCCGGGCGCCAGGTTGCCGGGAATCGTTACCTGCATTTCATGCGTAACCGACTCACCGGGCGCCAGCGACGGGGTCGCCAGCGTGGCCAGCAGGGGGTCCTGAACCGTGACCTCCGTGGGCGACGCGCTCAGGCGCACGTTCGTTCTGGTAGCCGGCGCCGTACCTCCCCCCCGGTTCGTAACCACGAACGACACCGCGGCCGCTCCACCTGTCTGTACCCGGTTCGGGCTTATGACCAGCTCCTCCGGTACCAGGTCCGGCAAACTGGAATTTCGGACAAAAGGCTCAAACAAAACAGCTCCATAATAAACACCCTCTTCATCGTCATATATATATGCATCTACTGAATCAGCATCTTCGTAGCCCCAATAGTTGCCGATAGCATAGACAACATTGGTCGACAAATTAGCAACATTATAAATATTATTATAAATTTCATTATTACCATAATTTTCAATTGTGCCCAAATCAGGATTACCTTCCTTGATATAAATGCCATATTTACTATTATAAAAGACCGAATTACGGATTACCGGGTAGCCAGGAAAACTACCATTTATACCCTCCACATAAAATCCATATTCATTATTTTCGAACTTACAATTTTCAAAAACTGGACTTGCCCCCGATCCAACCTTAACACCAATTGTAGGACTATCTACAACGGTTGTGCTCGATATCAACATCGATGATGCATAAATCTGCAATGCCCCTCCACCATTACCTCCAATAAATGAATATCCCAATCCTTCAATCCTGACATTATCTAAGACTGACGCATCACTTCCTTCAAAGAAAGCGATGCGTCCTCCCAATCGCTCCCCTACAAATTCAATAGGATTCTCCTTGTCACCAATCGCTATGAGTGTACCATAAACATCTATTCGATTACCCTTCATGTACACATCCACACCCGGTGCAACCGTTAACCTCACCCCCGAGGTGATTGTTATATCACCTGTAAGATAAACGACGGTATTTGTTACCCATGTTTCTTCAGATCCGATCGTACCACTTACGTAAAGAGTGTCGGTCATATTATCCTGTTCACCATTATACAAATTATTACCGATCTCAGGTAGACCATATTGTTGCATCACAAAGCTCGTCATGGTCGGACTAACCCCAAATAAGGCAGGCTTGACAGCACCTGCATATAAGCATATTATGGAAAATAACAGAGAAGCCATGATTTATCACCATCAAAGTATAACTAGGGAAGTCATACGATACATAGCTCAAGTCTTCTTTTTTTTCCACCCCCGTCAGACCACCGGTCCTGCTCCCGCCTTCACGCGGGGGGTGGTTCGCACGGGCGGCGGGCCGGGAGCGGCCGGATGGTGGCGGCGCCGCAGCACCACGGTGCCGGCCAGTTTGTCGTGCCAGGCCTGGGCGTCCCGGTCGAAAAGGGCCCAGAAGTAGCCGATGCCCAGAAAGAGCCCGCTCAAGAACCGGCCCACCACCTCCCGCAGCAGCATCGTGCCGAATCCCGGGATCTCGCCCGTCTCCTCCCGGACCACCTGCAGGCCCAGCAGCTTCTTCCCGGGCGTGAGGCCCTGCCGGAAGAGGCTCACGTACCAGACCAGGTACCCCAGCGGAAAGACGACCGCCATAATGACGCCGAGCGTCTCCGAGACGGCCCCGAACAGGACAATGGCGATGAGGTAAAGCCCCAGGCCGATGAGCGGGTCGATGGCCAGCGCCAGCCAGCGCCGGAACAGGTTGGCCTTCCTCCCCTTCCCCGGCGCCACGACGAACGCCCCGCACCAGGTGCAGAACCGCACGCCGGGGGCGATCTCGCGATGACAATTCGGACAGTTCATGATGTGCTGCCTCCAGGTTAGACCTCATGGAACAACCCTGCCCGGCCCGTAACCCGCGTGCGCTTCCGCCGGCAACCTGCCCTCGAAAACGAGACAGGCCCCCGCCCCGCACCTGACAAGACCTGGCATAAGGTCATGGTTGTTGATGGTATAGCCGTCGCCGGCGAGGCGAGAGGCATGGCCACCGGTAAAGCGCACCCGTGACGATGCCCTGAAGCCCGCCCCGGGCAAAGCCGGGGAGGGTGCGGTCCCGGACGGGCCGTATAACACACTCCCATGACCCGGCCATTCGCTTAGGATGCATGACCTGCACCTCACAGCCGGTTAAAATTGCAAATAAATCCCATCAATTCGCTCTCAACATTTAAACAGGAGTATGATCAAGAACACGGAGCAACACCGAACATACGGCATACGAAAAAGCATACCCTGTTCAATCCAATAAAAATTCCCACATTTCTCTCACAGGCATACCACACTTTCTGCCCACGCCATTCTGTCCTTTGCCACCCTGCGTCGTTTCACCCTGTGGCTTTCCGGCCGGCCTGAAAAGGGAGGGTTTCGTAATCCCGCCGGTCAAACCCGGCAACAGGTCTCCGGTGCAACGGACGCCGCGACGAGGAACAGCCGAACCGTACCGGCCATCCGGCAGTGCGGAGCAGCCGAAGCGACGGGAACATGCACGGTGGAAAACTTTCATGATTTCAACATTTTATAGACGTCCTGCCCCGTCCCCGGTGTGCAGCCCCTCCCCGGCATGCACGCCGCCGGAAGCACGCCCTCATGCTGCATGCACCGGCCGCTCCGGACGGCAACCGGACCGAAGGCGCCCACCCCCGCGCACACTGCACCATACGATCACCGCTCCATGACGTATGGCGCATTTTTACGGGGTAAACGACGCACGTGCCTTCTGCCTGCTATTATGCGTCATTTGCCCGGGACAACGGCCTCACGAAAAAGACCGGAATTGCACCCCGTAAAAGCCGACATCGCGTTGATTGTGGCACCGGATTTTGATAGTTTTCAGGCAGGTACTCCCCGACCCGGCATCCACAGCCACCTACCCGTACTCGTTTGGCTTCGAAGCACCGGTTTCCGCACGCCTTCCATCGAACATCCGGACCGCTGTCATCATGCCCACTTCGCGTGCTTCTTCCACCGTCGGGACCGGCCGGCTTTACCTTCGGGCAGACGCAGCATGCAGCCTCTACATCGACGGGGAGCACCTGCTCACCCTGAAGGCGGAAGAACCCGCGTCGCTCGCCGTGCCGGCGGGCACCTGCCTGGTGGAGGCCGTCGACGAGGCGGGAGCGCGCTGGCAACGGCACGTCGAAGTGCGGGCCGGCCAGGTGCAGGAAGTGACGATCCGCTTCAACGAGGCCGCCCTGCCCGTAGGAGGGGACTCGATGGCCGCCGGCACGAGCCGGATCATCCGCCCCCGCAAACGCACCACCGGCGGAACCCGGCCCTGGCGCGCCGTCCTGGTGGTGCTCGTTCTGCTGGCCGCCGCCTGGTACGCCTGGCGCTCCGGATGGCTGCAGGCCGGCTTCGAGGGCGCCCCGGCAAATCGAACCCCGGCCCCACAAACCGTCACGACCCCCGAGGATACGGACGTCGAGATCCCTCTATCTGCGTCTTCGCCCCAGGCCGACGTACAGGTCGTGCAGGCGCCGGCGCATGGAACGCTGGCGCTCGACCCCCCCACGGCGCGGTACACACCGGCGGCGGACTTTCACGGCACCGACACGTTCCGCTACCGCATCCTCCCTGCTGAAACGGGCACCGGTGCCGACACCTTCACCGTGCAGGTGACGGTCACCCCGGTCAACGATGTGCCGATAGCCCGCAACGACGAAGGCAACACGGCACCGGGCGAACCCCTCACCCTGGCTGTGCTCGCCAACGACCGGGACGCCGACGGAGACGCGCTGGAGATCGCGGACGTGACGCCGGCCGAGCACGGGACGGTGGAACGAGCCGGAGACGCCCTTGTGTACCACCCGAATGAGGGCTTTGAAGGCACCGACATCTTCACCTACCGGGTCACCGACGGGGAGGCCGTCTCAGCACCGGCCACGGTCACCGTCACCGTCCGGCTGGAGCGTATCGACCTCTCGGATCTTTTCGCCCCGCCGCCCCCCGTACCGGATGAACCGGACACCTCCATCACACCGGCCCACCTGAACCTTTCGTTCGTGACCGTGCCCGCCGGCTCTTTCCTGATGGGCACCAGCCAGGGCCCCCCCGACACCCGCCCCCGGCACCGCGTCCAATTCGACGCCCCGTTTCAACTCAGCACCCACGAAGTCACGGTGGAACAGTTCGGCCTCTTCGTGCAGGCGACGGGCTACCGAACCGAGGCCGAGCGGATCGGATGGGCCTGGGTCTGGGAGAACGGGTCGTACGTCCAGAAGAACGGGTTGACGTGGCGGAATCCCGGCTATCCGCAGACGAACCGGCACCCGGTGGTCTGTGTGAGCTGGAACGACGCCCGCGCCTTTGCAGACTGGGCCGGCGTGCGCCTCCCGACGGAGGCCGAATGGGAGTATGCCGCCCGGGCCGGCGAGATGGGCCAGCGGCTCGGCGAACGCCGGAACGAGGCCCCCGGCGAAACCACCTGGTACGCCGCCAACGCTGAAGGCCATCCCCGGCCGGTCATGCAAAAAGCCCCCAATGCGTGGGGCCTCTACGATATACAGGGCAACGTGTGGGAGTGGGTTCAGGACTGGTACGATGCCGGCTATTATGCCCGGAGTCCCCGGCTGGACCCACAGGGTCCCGAAACCGGAACGTTGCGGGTCGTGCGGGGGGGAAGCTGGCGGGACAACGTGGCCGGCTGGCTCATCCTTCGTAACAATGCCTCCGAAGGCTTTCGATCCAACGAGATTGGCTTTCGGGTGGCACGGGACGTTCCCTGAGCCGGTCTCTCCTCAGCGGTCGTGCCCGTCATTTCCGGATGTCTCACGGCGGGCAGGCGTCCCTGCGTTCTGTGCCGGAGCCGGCGTGGCCGGCCGGTTTTCCGGTCGTCCCGGAACGAAGCCGGCCGAGATGGCGGCCTCCGGGATATACTCGGTCTCCTCGATGACGTGGTAGAGGTACAGCATGTCGTACAGGACCGAGTCGCTGCGGACAATGTGGATGACGTCCCGCTGGATGAGGGTATCCGGCTCGGCCGGCGGAGGCGGTACGTACCGCATCGCCTCGGGCTGGTATTCCCACATCTGCATCGTGAACCCGGCATTGGTCCGCTCGAAACGCAGGCTGATCGGAGCGGCATTGTAATTTCGCTCGATGCTTCGCATGAGGTCATACAGAATGGCATACTCGGCCTGCTGCAGGGTATAGTTCTCCGGATCGAACGCCTGTGCAGGCACCGGCCCCGAGTCGACCTGGAAATCCGCCTCCAGGGCCCAGCTGTTCATGAACTGTTGCACCTCGTCCGAGATGGCCAGGGGATCGATCATAAAGGCTTCCTGGGAGGGATAGACCACCAAGATGTCGTCCGGTCCGTATCCGTTGTTCGTGATGTCGATCACCTCCACGCGTTCCGGCACCTCGTCCTGCTGGGGAACGATGAAGAGGGCGTCGAGCAGGAACTGGATGTCCTGCGGGTCGGTGATGGCGGCCACGGGGCGGGTCACCTGATCGAAGCGCACCGTACCGGCCGGCTGCGCGGCGGCGCCGGGAAGCACACCGCGGCCCAGCGTGGCCATCACCAGCATCAGCAGGCCCGATACGGTTCTCAGCAGGGAGCGAAACATGGGGACGATGGTCATTGGTTACCTTGCGCGAGTGCGCGGTATGCCTGCATGTAGCTACGGGCCTGCTCCAGATCGCCCTGCCGGCGGCTCAGGTTGACAAGCATACGATAGAGTTCTTGCTGATCCTCGAGATTGAGTAGTTCTTTTTCCTCGAGCGCCATGTGCGCATAATTGAGCGCCGACTGCAGGTCGTTTTGCAGGATCTTGGCGGCCTCCATGGCCGCGCGAGGACGACCGGACCAGGGGAAACGTGTGCCCTGTTCGAAGTAACTGAGCGCTCCTTGCAGGCTGCGGCGCTCGGCCAGGTATTCGAGGCCCAGGTTGTAGACGATCGTGCCGTATGCATCGAAGTACGGCACGTAGGTCGTATCGACCGGGCTGCCGTCGGTGGCCCGGGGCGTACGCTGGTACAGCGCCTGCAGCCGCTCCGCCGCCGTGTCCTTCCGGCCAAGGTTATACTCGATGAGCGCCAGGCGCCAGTCCGTCCAGTCGCGTGCCTTTTGCGTCTTCAGCCTGGGCTTGAGTTCTTCGAACCCGCGGGCCGCTTCCTCCAGAGCGCCCCGGTCCACGAGTGCCAGCAATGAATCGCGGGCGAAGTTGGCGGCGAGGTTGCCGTCGTCCCAGTTGATGTATTCGATCTCGCCCTGCACGAACGCCCGCTCGTCTTCGGCCTGGGCCAGGGCCAGCGCTTCCCGGTAGGCTTCGAGCGCGGGGGCGGCCATGCGCGCCTCCACATAGGCACTGCCTTCGGCCCGCTTCAACTGGTAGAGCTGGGTCGAATCCAGCGCCACGTCGCCGAACTCGGCCGCCAGGCGATAGGTCTCGGCCGACTTCGCATAGTTCTCGGCAGCCTTGTACCATTGCCCGCTCTCGTAATAGGCATTGGCCAGCGAGGCGAACAGGCCATACTGTTCGGGCCGCAACCGGGTCAGCTTTTCCAGGATCGAGATGGCCTCCGTGTACTGGCCGGCACGATTCAGGCGACGGGCCTGCAATACGTAGACACTCGCCAGAACGTCCTGGGCCTGCAGGTCATAGGGGTTCAGGCGGATGGCCCGTTCAAAGTGCTGCTGGGCCTCATCCAGGAGCTGTGCCTGCATCTGCATGAGCTGGAGACTGTCGAGGTCCGTCTGCTGTGCGGCCTGGGCATAGGCCCGGAAGACGCGCGCGCCTTCGTTGAAGGCCCGGATGGCCGCATAGGCCTGCTCCTCGGAAACCGAGCCGGTCGTGTCCCGGCTCATTTCCAGGTATTCCCACAGCGTGTCGCTGAGGGCCACGTAGTGGTGTCCCCGGTCGGCTTCCGCACGGGCCTGATCCTGTTGTTCGAAGGGAACGAAGGCCTTCTGCGCCAGCGAGTCGGCCTTTTGCGCGGCCGTGCTGTCCACCCCCGGAGGCACCAGCAGCGGGCGCGTCTCCCCGAACGCTCCCTCCGGCAGCACCGGACGCGACGGCACGGACGAACCACTCGAAGCACACCCCACCAGCAACAGCAAGGTTAGGGGAACGACAAGCGACCTCGATACGACGGAAAGGATGGCGTTCATGATTCGATACTCTTTTTGGCTTCGTCCCACCAGGAAAGGAAGAGCTGGTAGAACCGCTTTGCCCGCGCATCGCCTGCCTCGATCTGCCGGGACTGGATCGAAACGATCTCTCCATCCGAGCGTGATGCGGTTCCTACCCGCAGCTTACGACTCTGCTGCTGAAAGCTCCGGTCCACGAGATAGGTTGTCTCCGCCTCTTTCACCAGCACGATGTGCACCTCATAGAGGCTCTCCTTCACCATGAGGTACAGTTCATAGCGCGTGCCTCCGGCGATGAATTCGACCACGGACGAAAGGTGCTCCGGTGCGGCACCGACGTGTTGCCGTACGCCCGGTGGAAGCAGGCCCGGATGGCGTTTCATCCACTCGATGAGCAACTTCACGTCGAGGTTCTGGTAATCGCCCTGAAACTCGCTGAGGTCTTTCAGGCCCACCTCGAAGGCCTTGCTCCCCTGCTCCCCGCTGCCGGCCCGTCCCTGCGTACCGGCCAGGATTTCCCGCCCGGTGCCGAGATCCTCTCCGGAGGTGACGCCAATGCCCCGGCCCACCCCCTGGCTCATGGCCACGCCGGCATCCGCCACCCCGCTCCGGCGGCCCGCCTGCCCCTGCGGGAGGGCCAGCTCACCACCGGCCAGCGATTCGATGCCGCCGATCTTTCCGAGGTCTTCCCGCTTCAGGCGAACCGTCGTGTTCCCTCCGGTAGACGTGTTCAGACGGGTCTCGGTGGACTGGCTCGGCAAGGGGTTCGGGGCCAGGTCAACCTGGAGGCCTTCCTGCATGATGTCGCTCAGATCCACCCGTTCCGGTGCCTTTCTCGGATTCGGCTCCCGCTGGGCCTCCTTCGGTTCTTCCTGCTCCTCCGTCGGCTGCGTACGGTCGGGCCGCTGCTCGGCCTTCACGGGCTCGGGCAGCATGCTGACCAACCGCTGGTAGTCGATCTTGCGGTAAAGGTCGCGCGTGGTCTCGTGGGCGGGCAGGTTGACAAAGGCAAGCAAAAGCATCACGACGGCGACGACCGCGCCCGTAGACCCCAGGGCGACGCGACGCTGCTTCGACTGATCGGCACGCGGCTGAAGGAGAATCATCGCTACAGCTTGATCGCCTCCCGGTTGATGTTCTTGAGAATGCCGTTTCGATCACAGATGTCGAGCACATCCACCGTGTGTTGCACAATGGACCCCCGGGCCGGATTGATGAGCACGACCGGCTGCCGGTCACGCTGCCGGAGCGCATCGCGCACGGCCACCAGGCAGGCCTCCAGCCGGTCCAGCGCCGTCACGTTGTGACAGAACACCTCTTCCCGTTCACGCTCGACGACGGTGAATCGTCCTCCCGGCAGGATCTCCACGGTGACGAACGAGAGACGCTGCGCATCGGGAACGGTCGCATCCTCGGCACGACCCGGCATCTTGATCTGCGAAAAAATCTGTATGTCCGTGATCATCAAAAAACCGAAAAGGATGATCAGGCCGATGTCAATGAATCGGAGCAGAAATCCGCTGCCCCGGGGGATGTAGGACACACGTGCCATGGATCAGAGACTTCTGAGTTCGACTTCCAGCTCTTTAGGTAGCCCGAGGTCGTCGCACAGCTGGGCGGCGCTGAGCAGGTGCTCGATGGGAGCCTGCCAGCTGCTGCGAAGGCGCACGCGCACGGGCACCGTGGTCGCATACTGCGACCGGCGCTGCAACAGGTAAGCCCGAAGCCCCGCGACGCTGTCCAGGCGCCGGGTCTCTTCCTCGACCAGAAAGGTGCCGTCGGGCTGCACGCCGACGAAAATGATCTCCTCCCCGCTGATCTGGCCGGGGGGCGTCTCGGTGCTCTTCGGCAGTTCGATGGCGCTCTGCCGGATGGTGGCGATACTGATAAAGCCAAACAGCAGAATCAGCACCACATCGACGAAGCGGAGGATGTATCCGGAAGCATTCATAGGCGGTTCGTCAGAATCACACCGGTCCCTGTTCCGGCCCGTCAGTTCTCAAGTCCCATCGCATGAAAGGTCAGCTCGTACGCTTCCACGTGTGCCTTGATGGTGTTGAGTCCGGGCATCTTGCCCGTCGCGAAGCCGGCCGAAGCGCATCCCCGGTCGTCTGTGGTGACGGTGATCGAGGGCGCACCGTTCGAAAAGGTGCCGTCCCCTTGCTCGACGGCAAACGTCACGGGGAAGCCGGCTACCGGATTGCCGTAGGCATCCTGCAGGCATACCGCCAGCGGTTTGGGAAGCGCCTGCCCGACGGGGGCCCCCTGGTTGTTGCCGTGCTGCGCATACTGTTCGGGTGCGCCCGCCCGTGCCATGACCGTCACCTCCCGCGAGAGGTCTCCCCTCTGATCGCCGGCCACCTGGATGCGGATCGTTTGCGGGCCAGCCTTCGTGCCCAGGCGCCAGTCGAAAGAGGCCGTGCCGGCATCATTGGTCGAGCATACCAGGCGGTCCTGCCCGGTGCCGAGCCTGCCCTCGCCCCGGAGCACCTCGACCACCACCTGCTCGCCCGGAACCGGCACCCCGTCCCGTGCCCGTAGCTGTACCTGAAGCCCTTCGAGCAACGTTCCGACGGTTGCCGAGGCCGGCAGGGCGGTGACGTCCATCTCCTCCACCTGCAACAGCGTCTCGGGAGAGGCCCCGGCCATCGTAGCCACGGCGGCCCGCGGCGACGGTACCTCTGCCTCAACCACGGCACGGGGAGGCGATGCCGGCCGGACCGCCGTGCCCTTAGATTGCCGGTTGGTCCCCTGCTCAACCACCAGGCCCGGCGCAGGCCCCGGCTCGTGCCAGCTCGCCTCCGGGTCGGGCAGCAGTTCTTCTTGCTGCATGGCGATCTCCATGAGCCGGAAACGTAACTCGTCGGCCTTGTTGGTGATCTGATCGAGGCGCCGGTTGAAGAAGCTGAAGACCTCCGTCGAACTCAGATTCAGGATGATGCTCACGATGAGCCCGAGCAACGTGGTGATGAGTGCCACCCCCATCCCGATCAGGATCTGCTGCTTGTCACTCGTGCCGGCGGAGAAGACCGAGAAGATCCCCCAGACGGTGCCCAGCAGGCCGAGCGCACCGGCCGTGTCGGAGAGAAAGTCCACCCGGCGCTTGAACGTATCGAACCGGTCTTGCTGAAACCGCACGAAGTTGACGATCTCGTCATGCAACGTTTCCGCCCGGCCCTGGGTCTGAAACACGTTCAACAACGTGGCGGCGAGACGCGCCATCATGCTGTCGGGCTGATTCGAGACCTTCAGCACGATGCGGCGCAGATCCATCCCATGGAAGCCGACCCGCTCCAGTACGTTGCCGGCCCGCCGGTCGGCCACGAGCTCATAGACTTTCCCGAAGATCAGGAAAAGCCCGAGGATCAGGGTGAGGAAAATCGGATACTGGAACCCCTGCGCACCGGAGACCAGGTCCCAGAGATCGTTGAACTGCAATCCCTGTTCGGAGGCTGCCGCAGAGGTCGTATCCTGCACGGCATCCGCGCTGGCAGCAGCCTCCTGGACCTGCAGGAGAGCAACCGGGCCATGCTCGCTTCCGAGAAGCTCCAAAGGAGCGGCGTATGCCGCCGGCATCTCACCGAGAATCCCGAGCAGAGCGAAGAGGAAAAAAAATCGGTTCATCACGGTAACCGGGAAATGAGTGCTATGAACGGAGCAAATGACATTGCGGGGAAAGAACGCGGGCGCTTCGGTCCTACTTGTCGTTCAGACGGATTTCCAGCAGATCGGCCGGTACGGAAAGCGTCGCCGGATCTTGCGTGACATACACGTGGATCTTGCGAACGACCTTGCGAACATAGAAGGCCTGTTCGTTCGACACGTACTGCACGCCTTCGGGGGTTCGCCAGGTCAGCCGGTACCGATAGACTCCGGCCTCGAGGGCACGGCCGCGATCATCCCGCCAGTCCCACTCGATCTGCTGCGGCAGTGTGCCGGACCCGCTGAGGCGTTTCACGATGGCCCCGTCATCCCGGCGAACGGTCAGTTCCCAGTCGCGCGTCGGGTCGGCATAAGCCGCAAGCACGTAGATCGTGGTGACCTCCGGGTTCAGCACCGTCAGGCTTTCCGAGGCCGGTGGTCGCTGGAAACCGAGGGGACGAGGCGGCAGCGCGGTGCTGTCCGGCTGTTCCACACTGATCTGAGAGGCCTGAACCTGGAGACCGGCCAGCAGCCAGTTTCGCAGCCCCATGGCCTTGACGACTCCTTCATCAAAACCCGTGATCGCAACCTGCAGGGTACTATCCTGCTTGAGACCGTCTCCCAGCAATTGAAGGGAACGCTGGTACGTGTCGGAGAGCAGATCCACCAGACGTATCCCGGGCACGAGCCGCTCCACCGGCTCCGTCGGGATCGGGCGACGCCGGCTGGCCGTGCTGCTGTCGAGCACGACGAGATCCTCGGCCGTCAGGCTGCGAAGCGCCTCCTCCGAAAGCCGCGGATCGATCGTGCGCTCGACGCGCTTCTCGAAGTGCTCGAGGTACGGCTCCCTGCTGTCCAGATAGACCCGGGGCACGAAGGCGGGATCAAGATCGGGAGGCGTGACCTCGAGAAAATGGCCGGGCGGGGATACCGGATCCAGCAGGCGCGGCACGCGACCAAACTCGAAGACGAGGGTAAGGCGATGCGATCCCGAGGTGGCGGCGGTCAAATCGGAAACCGGCAACTGGTAACGATAATTCACACTCAGCGGCCCGCCCAGGTACAGCTGGCCTTCGGCAAAGCCGGACGCGTCTGCCGGGGAACCGCCGAGGCGCACATAAGACCCCTGCGTACTGTAGGCTTCGAGCGCAACCTGTGGTTCCAGACCTCTGCGCCCGGTAGTCAGAACCACATGGGCACGCAAGCCGGCCAGGGCGTAGGATATCCCACCGAAGAAAGATCGGGGCTCAACCCCTTCGGGAGCACCGACCAGCGACAGGTTCGGCTCGTTGAGATGGCGCACACCACCGGCAAGGTGCAACCCCGGCAAGACCTGTGCAAAAAAGCCGACCGCCGCCGTGAAGGTCTCCTTGCTCGTGCCGCCCGCAAAAACGGGGTCGCTCATGTCCACCTCTACGAATGCTTCCTCATTGTAGGAAACATGGTAGGCCGAAGCGCTCACGCCCAGGGAAACCCCGCGCAGTAACCGCCACGAGAGGGCGCTTCCCAGCAACAGGCGCTTGTAAACCGGGCTGTCGAAATATTGAGCATGTACCCCCATGCCAAGCCAGTCTCCCACCATGTAGGGCAGCGACAACAGGGTATAGCCCTGCCGCAGCGGCAGGGTCTCTGCCCTGCTCAACCCCACGTAATAACCCTGCGCGCCCAGCACCACCTTGGGCCGGTGAAACGAGATGAGGGCCGGGTTGGCCTGCAGCGCCGCCGGGTCGTCGAGGCTCGTCGGCAAACCCAGTATGGCCTGCTGCGCCCCGGCTTCATAAAAGCAGAGGCTCACCAACCACATACCCCACAGCAGCCGGGGTATGACGGATCGCCTGCCCGTCCCACTAAACCGCCGAACGCGCCCTGCAATCAGGAAGTCTGATGATGAAGAGACGAACGACATGCGCAATACCGGCATGAACATGAAAACAAGTACGGTGAGAGGGCCGAATCAACGCGCCAGGGTTACATGCCCGGAAGCCCGCACGGCACCCGTTTCTTCAACGATGTACAGGTAGACCCCGGGCGGCTGGGCTGTGCCGGCCTCATCGCGCCCATCCCATGTCAGATGACCGGACCCATCGAGTGTGCTGATCGTACGCAGCAGACGACCGTCGAAGTTGAATATCTTGAGTACCGCCCCCCGATAGCCCGCCTCACTGACCCTGAACCGCACCGGCTCATTGATCCCATCTCCATTCGGCGTGAAGGGATTGGGGGAAACAACCAGCTCCGGACTCACCTCGACGAGCAGGGAAAGGGTCACCCGGTTATTATCCTCCCGCATCTCCGTCTGGGCATCGCCTACATCGACGAAACAGTCCAACACGACGGAGCCGCGTTCGGGAAAGGCCACCTCGAAGGTCGTTGCGGTCGAGGCACCGACGGCCAGTTGATCGACGTGCCAGCGGGATACCTCAAGATCATTGCGCAAGAGTGCAACATCGAAACCACCTGCCGACAGCTCCCCGTCGTTCTCAAACGTGCACGACACCGTACGCTGCTGCGAAACCAGGATCTGTGGTTCCTGGCCCGGTACCAGCTCCAGCCGTACGGCAACGAGATCGGGAAGTGGAACACGAACCTGCAATTCCAGGCACTGCGAGTTATTGGTCTCGTCGGATTCCGCAATGGCATCGGTAACGTCGGCCAGAACGCACAGCACATGGTCACCCGGAGCTTCGAACGAGACGACGTTGCTCCTGAACGCCTGCGAGGTACCTGCCGCAAGGGAAGTCAGCGTCGCCTGCCCGACGATGCTCGTGCTACCATCGGGACGTGTGAGTTGAAAGTGGTTTTCAAACGGTTGCGTGACGTCCCGAAACTCGCTCTGAATCAAGGCCTCAAACTGCCGCTGGTCTCCCACGATCAGATCATCACCGGCACCGCCCACCAGGGTGAGGGAGGAGATCCGCAGGTCCGGTTGCCGGGGCAATGCTTCTCCGCGTAACCCAACGGCGAGCGTCGTATCCCGGCACGCACTGGCCACATGCAGGCGCAGGGTCGTCTCGTAGAGGCCGGGATCGACCGGCTCGAAGGCTACCTGCAGGTCAACCTGGTCCTCGGCCGCAATGGCCACCGGTGGGGTGATCAGCGGGCGAAAAGGAGCGTTGACATCGTCGAGGGTGGTCGACGTCAACACGGCGTCGAGGTTACCGGTATTGGTCAGGGTGAGCGCCCCCACCGCATTGCCCGGCAGCAGCACCTGTCCCATATCGATCGCGCCCGGCACGGCCGAGAGGACGGCACCGCTCCCGGACCCATCCAGCTCTACCTCGTAGAGAGCCCGTTGCGTCGTGGCGACACCACACACCGTCGTGGGAACCTCCGCGATGATGCGAACGGTACCCTCCGCCGGTCCGCTCTCACCGGGACGAAAGGTGACCGGAATGGAAACGACGGCACCGGCCTGAAGCGTCTGTGTGGTGAAGCCGGCCTCATAGGCCCCTCCAACAACTTCGACCTGAACGGGTATATCCTGCTCCGAGGTGTTCTCAACCGTGATCGTCTGTGTACTCGTCTCACCCAGGCATACCTCTCCGAAGGAGAGCTCCGCCGGCGCAACACGCAGCGGCCCCGGATCCCCTCCCGTGTTGAAGAAAAGACTCATCTGATCGCCGGAGAGACCGGCGACGACAACGTCCAGGCTGCCATTGCCGTCAAGGTCGGTGCTGATGAGCCCATTGGGGCCGACGGCAGTATCATAGGCACTCACGGGCCCGACGGCCAGCGTGGTACCGGCTGCGTTGAAGCGCGCCTGCAACGTACGGGAGCCCAGATGCGTCGAGACCAGGTCCAGCAGGCCGTCCACCTCGAACGGAAAATCCGGCCCGCCGAAGTCACCCAGAACAAAGTCCTGCGCCCCACCGGCCTCTTCCGGATAGAAAACAAACACTTCCGCAAAGGTGGGCGGAGAGGCGGCATCCGTGTTGCGGAGCCCCAGCACCTCCCCTCGATCCCGGGCGGACACCAGGAGGTCGGCCCGGCCGTCGCCCCCGAAGACATCACCGGCAGCCAGGGCGGCGGGCACGAACGACAGGCCGACGGAGGCGGCGCGCGTGAAGGCGCCGGTGCCGTCATTCAGCAGGATATCGACCTGCCGTTCTCCCTGAGAGGCCACGGCCAGATCGAGTGCCCCGTCGTTGTCAAAGTCACGTGCAACGATTGCGCCGGGCGCCCTACCGACGGCCAGAACGACGGCGGCGCCGAAGCGACCCGTTCCATCGTTGAAATGCAACGCGACCGCATCGGAACCAAAAGCAGCAACGGCAAGATCCAGGCTGCCGTCCCCGTCGAAATCGTTCACGGCGAGATCCACCGGCCTCAGTTGTGTCACCACGGTCAGGGGAGGCCCGAAGGTACCGTTTCCGGCATTCTGCAGGACACGCAATTCTCGCCCCAGTGCATCGTAAACGACGAGATCGACATCTCCATCGTCATCGAAATCCCCACCGGTGACGCCGGTCGCAGGCCCCACATTGACTTCCCGGGCCGTGAAAACCCGCAGGCCCGCGTTGAGATAGACGACCAGCCGATCCGCCGCCCGGTTGACGATGGCCAGGTCCATCAGCGGATCCCCGTTGAGATCCCCGGCAAACGGACGCGCGATGAATGTCGCCTGGAAGGCTCCGGCCCGCTTGGTTGCCGGAGCATCGCCCAGGACGGCCTCCTCAAAGGCCCCCGCACCATACGAGGCGTCGATGGTGAACTGCCAGGTATAGGGCCGGCTCAGCGCTGCCCCGCCGGCAGATCGGACACCGGGCGTGACGGTAACGGTAACCGTCTCTCCGGCTGCAAAAGCACAGGTTGCCAGAAAGGTCGCCGTCCGCGTCGAGGCATCGTAACGGACCGTCCCGTCGGCACATCCCGACTGTGCCCCCTTGACGATAAGGTTTCCCGTGAGCGTAGCCGGGTCGACCGCCTCGGAAAACGTAACCGTCACGGAGTCGTCCGCCGGTACGGCAAGAGCGTGGGGAGTGGGATAGACCGCCTGAACGGACAGCACCTGTCCCCACACCGCCGGAACGAAGCCTGGGAACACCCCTGCCAGAAACGACAGGCAGAGCAGCACATGGCAACGGCGCGACATAGACTAGAGCTGGCTTAGCGATACAGGGAAGAGGTCCGACGAGGTACCAGTTGCCTGCGATAGGCCTCTGCGCGCTCGTCCTGGCCAAGCCGTTCATATCCCACGACAAGGCTGGCCAGGGCATCCGGATCGCCCGGCGCTACGGCAAGCACTTTCTCATAGGTTTCGATCATGTGTTCCACCTGCTCCAGATGGTAATACGTCTCTCCCAGCGCGCGCAGAATCTCCAGATCATCGGGCTGGTGCTGAAGTGCGCGTTCAAGATGCGGAAGGGCGAGCGCATAGTTCTGCTGGTTGAAAAGCACAAGGGCACGATTGCGAACGATCTCGGGGGTGTTCTTCAACAAGGCGAGATGGGAAAAAACATTACCGGCCTCCTCCAGCCGTCCATGCTGCGCAAGTGCGTAGGCCAGACGCTCCATGATCTGTGCCCGCATACCCGGCGGCCCTTTGTCACCCAGGTATTGGAGTGCATCGCGAGAAAAACGAATTGCCTGACCGAAATCGCGCCGGTCATAGGCAAGCTGGGCGAGGTTGTTCAGGGTCTGGATATCTCTGGGATCGAGCGCAAGCGCCCGGCCATAGGCGTCGGCTGCACGGGCGGCGTCCTCGAGGGCGAGATAGGCGTGACCGAGCGTGCGGTGTGCGACCGCATGCTCCGGCTGCAGGGCCACCGCATGCTGAAGGTGCTCGACGGCTTCCGGAAACATGCCGTTCTCGAGTGCCGTCACGCCGGCCTGGTACTCGCGGCGAAAGTTGAGCTCCAGCAGATAGGCCGCCTGTTCCTCAAAGCGAGGTGACGCCTCACGCGCAGCCAGCAGCGCCTTGCGTCCCTCGGTGAACGCCTCCTGGCGCAGGTAAAGACGGCCCAGCAGAAACCAGGCTTCCGCTTGCGCCGGATTCGCCCGAACGACCTGCTCCAGATACCGGCGTGCCCCTTCGTCATCACGTACCTGTTCATACTGGCTGACGCGACGGGCAAGGTTGCTCTCACAACCCAAGAGGCAGAAGAGCATCAACAACAGTTGAACTCGAAAAAGAGAGGTCGTGCTCATTCTAAGCCGTCGGACAGGAAGAATGTCAAGATTATGCCCTTCGACCACCGCCGGTACGCACCCTCTGATATTGAAGAGAGCACCATAGCGGAAGTCACCGGTGACCGGAACATGGCTGCCCCTGGCTAGCCGAACCAACCGCGTAGCCGTGGGCTCTCCTGCGGGCAATGGAGCACACCCGTGAAGGGTGCGGCTACACGGTTCTCCGCAACGACGCCTCAATGACATTGACCCACACCATATTGAGGCCTGGCTGTCGTTGGCGAGCGGGATAATGCCCGTGCGGGCTACGTAGTCACGAACTCAGGCCCACGGGCGGGCCTTACCCATGGCGATACCCTGAAGCCGGTCCCGAGCGCAGCCGTAGCCTGTCCCGGGCGAAGCCGAGGCTGTGCGGCGCCAGGTCTCTGCATGACCGTGCACGATTCACGGGTGGTAGTGTCCTGGTCCCCGGTCGACGCTACGGTCGAGTCCACGAAGCCTGCACAACCTCCTCGCAGAAACGGTACCACCGCCGCCCCATCCCATGTGCCGCATTCTTCCGGGAAGGGTGGCGCGTGCGCCGTCTGTCCGGTATCTATGCGCCGTTTGCCCGGTATTCGGAGGGAGAAACGCCGAAATGCGCCTTGAACAGGCGAGAGAAATGATCCACGTCGTTGAACCCCACAGCCCGGGCCACCTCCGAAACACGACCACCGTTCCCGCCCAGGAGCTGCGCCGCCCGCTCCAGCCGCAGGTGCCTCACAAACGCCGCCGCCGAGAGCCCCGTGGCCGCACTGAGCCGGCGGTTGAGCTGGCTCCGGCTCAGGTTCATCTCCTCGGCAAAGCGGTCCACCGTGAAGCCGGGCTCGTCCAGGTAGCGCTCGACTACCTCGCGCGCCCGGGCGATGAATTGCTCCTCTTCGGACGCGACCACCACGTCGGTCGGGCGGATGACCAGTTCCCGGCGATAGCGCGCCTGCAGGTCCCGGCGCCGGGCAATGAGATGGTGCACCCGCCGCAGCAGCTCGCCCACCTCGAACGGCTTGCGGACGTAGTCGTCGGCGCCGGCGTCCAGGCCTTCCACGGCGTCGGCCTCTTCGGCGCGGGCCGTCAGGAGAATCACCGGAATGTCACAAAAGCGGTCGTCGGCCTTGAAGCGGCGGCAGAGGGCATACCCGTCCATGCCCGGCATCATGACGTCGCACAGGATCAGGTCGGGGCGCTGTGCCTGCACGGCTTCGAGAGCCGCGTACCCGTCGCCGGCCTCCTCGACCCGGTACGCGGAAGCCAGGTGCCGGCGCAGATAGGCCCGCACGTCGGGATTATCCTCCACGAGGAGCACAACCGGCCGCTCACCGGCAACAGCGTCCTCCCTTTCCGCCACCTCGCTCTCCGGCACCGCACCGCCATCGCCTGCACCCGGCGGCATGGTTTCCTCCTCCACGGCGTATGCCGGCACGAGCGGTTCCTCGTCCAGCGACGGATGCGGCTCTTCTCCGTCCTCGCACACGCCGGGCTGCCGCCGGGGCAGGCGCACCGTGAACGTGCTGCCGAAACCGGCGGTGCTTTCCACCAGCACCTCGCCGCCGTGCAACTCGACGAGCTCTTTCACCAGCGACAACCCGATCCCGACGCCTTCATGGGGCTGGCGGGACGGCTCCGCCACCTGATGAAACCGGTCGAAGACGCGGGGCAATTCGTCCGCCGGGATGCCAATGCCGGTGTCCCGCACCCGGAGCAACACCTGAGCGTCGTCGCCCTCGACGTCCACCTGCACCTTGCCCCCGGCCGGGGTGAACTTGATCGCGTTCGAGAGCAGGTTGACGAGCACCTTCTCCAGCTTGTCGGGGTCGAAATCGGCCGTAAGGGGGGTCACGGCAGCACGGAAAGACAGCTGCACGTCCCGCCGCTCGGCCAGCGGCGCGCATCCCGCCACGACCTCCTCCGCAAAGCGGGCCAGGTCCCCCCGGCGGGCCGACAGGGTCAGGCTGCCGGCTTCGAGACGAGCCAGGTCTAGCAACTGGGCGATCAGCCGCTCGAGGCTTCGGGTGTTGCGGGAAACCACCCGGAGTTGCGCTTTCACACGCTCATCCAGCGGCCCCAGCCGGCCGGCCAGCAGGTCGTCGACGGGCCCGCGGATCAGCGTCAGCGGCGTGCGGAACTCGTGGGACAGGTTCGCGAAGAAGCGGCGTTTGAGCCGGTCCATCTCCTGCAACCGCTCCGCCTGATCCGCCAGCTGGCGGGCCTGAACCTCGGTCCGTTCCTGTTCCTCCCGCAGGGCCCGCGCGCGCTCGTCGAGGTGGACGTTGAGCCGGCGCGCTTCCAGCAACTTTTTCCGGTATCCGGCCGTGAGCGCGACGATCAACCCCAACAACATCGCCAGCAGACCCCGGAACCACCAGGATTCGTGCCAGGCGGCGCGGATCCGAAAGCGGTACGCGGCTCCGGCCTCGTTCCAGACGCCGTCGTTGTTGGCGGCGATGACGCGGAACGTGTACGTACCGGGCGACAGGTTGGTGTAGGCGGCGTAACGGCGCGTGCCGGCCTCCACCCAGGTGCGGTCGTACCCTTCCAGCCGGTAACGATACCGGTTCTTCTCCGGCGCCACGAAGCTGAGCGCCGTGTAATGAAACTCCAGGTTGCGGCGGTCCGGCGCGAGCGCGTCGGGAAAAGGCGGGCCGAGGGGTACCCCGCCCGCCCGGACTGACTGAACGTGCACCGGCGGCGGGCGGTCATTGACGGGCACGTCGTCGGGGTCGATGACGACCAGACCGCGCATGGTGGGGAACCAGAGCCTCCCGTCCCGGCTGCGCCAGCCGCCGGGGTGCCCCCGGGTGCACTCGGCGCTGGGCAGCCCGTCCGCCTCCGTGTAGACCACCGACGTGAGGCGAGCCTGCCGCCCTTCGGCCACGGCGTCGAGTTCGGCCCGGCGCACCCGGAAGACGCCGGTATACGAACTCATCCAGAAATGGCCGAGCGAGTCCTCCAGGATTTGCCAGACGCCGTCGCTGTGCAGGCCGTGTTCGGTGGTGAAGGTGAAAAACGCCCCGTTCTTCCAGCGTACCAGTCCCGCTCCGAACGTCCCGAGCCACAGCGTCCCGTCGTCCTCTTCGTGGATCGAGAGCACGTAGTTTGAGGGCAGGCCGTCGGCCGTCGTGAATACCCGCTGCGCCCCGTTCCGGTGGCGCACCAGCCCGCGGTGCGTGCCGGCCCACAGGTTGCCGTTCCGATCCTCGTGCAGCACCCGTACCGTTGCCGGTCGCCCGGCCCAGAAACCTTCGCGCAGGACGCGTACGGAGTCCCCGCACCGGCAGGCCAGATACCCGTCGCTGCCATACCAGAGGTTGCCGTCCCGATCCTCCAGAATGTCATTCACGTACCCGATCCCGGCGTGGACGACCGAGATCTTTCCCTCCACCAGCCGGGCCAGCGCGTCACGCGTACCGATCCAGAGCATGCCTTGCCGGTCCTCGTGGAGGGCACGCACGTAATCGTCGGGCAGGCCATCTCGCGTGGTGTAGACGGCCGTGACGCGCCCGTCCTCGATCCGGTTCAGCCCGCCCCCCCACGTGCCCACCCAGATCGTCCCCCGCCGGTCCTCGTAGACGGTGAACACCTGTGCCTCGCTGAGTCCCTCATGCGGCGTGTACGCCGGGAACTTGCGCGCCGTGACGCGGATCAGCCCGGCGTCGGTGGCGACCCACACGTTCCCCTCGGCATCCCCGAACACGCGGTTCACGACCTTGACGGGGAGCAGGTCCTGCAGGGCGATCCGTTCGAAACGACGGCCGCGCCCGTGGAGCAGGCGGCCGTCGATCGTCCCCACCCACAGCGTGCCGTCACGGCCTTCATACCAGCCTCCGATCCCTCGGATCAGAATGGGCTGCCCGCGTGCATCCCGGACCCGCTCAACCCGCCCGTCCCGCAGGCGCACCAGGTCGCCGTCGCTGAACAGCCACACGGTGCCGGAGCGATCCGACCGGCACCCCCAGGTGCGCTCCCTCAGCAGGTCCGTTCGTCCCGCCAGGGGACGCGGGAACGGCGCGAAGCGGTGGCCGTCCCAGACCGCCATGCCCTGCTCGGTCACGACCCACACCGCTCCTCCAGAGCCGGTCACGCAGCGTACCGAACCACCCGGAAGACCCTCGCGGGCGGAAAAGTACGTCACCTCGTCTCCCTCGACCCGGAACACCTGATCACGGCCAAAGCCCCAGACAACACCTTCTTCATCCTCGAAAAGGAGACTCTTCTTGCCTCCCCCCTCCAGCGTGATCACAATCTCGTTGCCATCCCAGACGTACACTTCATACCTACCAGGCAAAGGCTCGGAAAAAAGCCAGAGACGCCCGCGCCGGTCTTCGAGCCCTACCACAAACGGCACGTCCGGCAGCCCGGCCTCGGACCCACCGGGCAGGAAACGCACCCCGTCGAAACGCGCTATGTCCAGGGTTTCCCCTGACGTTAACCAGAGCGTACCCCGGCTGTCCGCGAACACTTCATTCACGTAGTGATTCATCCAGCCGGGCAGTTCGTCGTAGGTGCGAAAGTCGATCCCGTCGAACCGGACGAGGCCGCCGCCGGTGGCGAGCCAGAGGTAACCGTCCGGCGTCTGCGCAAGATCGCCTACAAAGCCGGCCGGCAATCCCTCGGCCGTCGTCCAGGCGCGGAGGAGGTAGGATCCGGATCCGGCCGGCTGCGCCCGCACGGGTGAGGCTGCCTCAATGAGGCCACTCCACAGTGCGAAAAGAAGCAGAACCCCGATCCGTACCCTTACCGGCGGATCACCTTTCTTAGCCATGGATCATACACAGGAGAGCACGCCCGGCCCACGCACGTTTCTCCCTGTCACCCATCCCGCCGGGCCATTGATTCATCCAAAATGGAGGCCGGGGGGCGATTTTTTTCTGACCGTTATCCTCTGGCGGATCCTCCCGCTCTGCTACGCCCCCGCGGCATACGCGTACAGGCAGACCCTGCGGACAAGATACGTTTAAGATATGAAACTTTCACGGGCCGCGACCGGGCCTTTCGCGTTGAAGATCAAGCAGATATGGCAGGCTCTCGAGCCTCGAGGAAGCCACACTTCCCGCCGCTGCCATAAACCGAAGCGCGGCGCCCGGGGGAGGGACGCCGCGCCTCGTGGTGCTCGGGCCGCTGGCGGGATCATTTTTTCGACGTCGCCTTCGCCTGTTTCTCGGCCGCGTCACCGTTCTGCTTGGCTTCGACGCCGGCCGTGACGGCATGCCCGTCGCCGCCGGCCTCGACGTAGCGATCGCCGGGGAACTGCTTGATGTGCTCCTTCTGCACCGGCTTGCCCGTCCCCCTGGCGACGGGCGAGGCTTCGTGGATGTAGAAGTCGCTGTTGGGCAGCGTGTCGTTGTGCCGGCGGGCCGCCGCGGCGGCCTTGCGCATGCTCTCGTCCGCGTTCCGGCGCAGCTCGCCGAAGTTCGCACGGATCTCCAGTTCGAACAGGTCGAAGGCGTGCTCGAAGGCCGCCCGGTCGCGGTCGAATGCGACGCCGTGGGCGCCGGAGCGGAGCAGGTCGTCCATCTTCGAGAGGGAGGCCGAAAGCGCGAAAAGCAGGATGGCGCTGTTGGCCAGGCGGGCCTGCACGGCCTGTCGCGTCACGATCTCCTCCCGGTGCCACTTGCTGGCCATCTTGAAAAAGTGCGCGTGCTGCTGCACGAGCCGGGCCAGCCGGTCGGCGTAGGGCTCGAGTGACGGGTGCATGCCGGCCACCACCGGCGGCGGCGGCTTGAGGCCCAGGAACAGTTCCAGCCCGAGCGGGACGGCGCGCTTGAGCACCTCCGGGTTGAGGGCGTTGTTCAGGATGCGGCTCAGGTTCTGCGAGAGCGACTCGTCGGGATCCCACAGCAGCGCCTCCTGCAGGCCCAGCATCTGCTCGGCCAGCTGCTTGCCACCGTAGCCGAAGATGAAGGGCTGCATGACCTCGTTCGAGCCCTCGACGATCCGGTGGATGCGGTTGTCCCGCCAGATGCGCTCCAGCTCGTTCTCCGTCATGTACCCTTCGCCGCCCATGATCTGCATCGCGTCGTCGATGACGCGCCAGCCCATCTCGGAGCAGAAGACCTTCGTGGCGGCCGTCTCCACCATGATGTCCCGGTCGTTCCGGTCGAGCATGCCGGTCATCATGTAGAGCACGGCGTCCATGGCGAAGTTGTAGGCGGCCATGCGGGCGATGCGCTGCTGCACGAGCTCGAACTCGGCCAGGGGGCGGTTGAACTGGTAGCGGGTCTGCACCCACTTGACGGCCTGGTCCATGGCCTGCCGCGCCCCGCCGTAGACCCCGGCCGAGAGGGTGCACCGGCCGTAGTTGAGGCAGGTCAGCGCCACGTTCAGCCCCTTGCCCTCCCTGTGGAGCAGGTTCTCCCTGGGCACCTTCACGTTGGTGAAGCGGATACGGGCCTGCCACGTGCCCCGGATGCCGCACTTGCTCCGGTTCTTCTCGAAGACGTCCACGCCCTCCATGTCCGGCGTGACGATGACGGCCGTCACCTTGTCCTCCATCTCGCCCGTCTTCGGGTTCTTGATGCGGTGCTTGGCCATCACGGTGAACACACCGGCGAGCGCTCCGCTCGTGGACCACTTCTTCTCCCCGTTGAGGATGTAGTACCGGCCGTCCTCGCTCTCCTCGATGCGGGTCTGTTGCCCGGCGGCGTCGCTGCCCACGTTGGGCTCGGAGAGGCAGAACGCCGAGAGGTATTCACGAGCAACCTTCGGCAGGTATTTCCTCTTCTGCTCCTCGGTGCCGAAGAGCATGATGGCCTTGCAGCCGATGGACTGGTGGGCCGAGACCATCACCGCCGTGGAGCCGCAGTACCGCCCGATCAGGGCCAGGACGCGGTTGTAGCTGGTCACGCCCAGCCCCAGCCCGCCGTACGCCTCGGGCACCGTCATGCCCATCACGCCGATCTCGAAGAGGCGCCGGATGGCCCAGTCGGGGATATACTGCTCCCGGTCGATTTCGATGGAGGGATGCTCGTGCTTCAGATAGGCTTCGAGCTCGGCCAGCAACCGATCGGCCTTCTCGCGCTCGGCTTTCGTCTCACGGGGATACGGAAACACCAGATCGTCCCGAAAGCGGCCCCAGAAGAGGTTCTTGATGAAGCCCATCTCGGAGGGCTCCGGCCCCATCATCACCTCGATGTCCCGGATCATCTGCTGATCCGCTTCGGAGACTTTTTTCAACTTCAGCTTGCCAATCGCCATAGCATACCTCGCTGTTTGTATCTGGAAAACGGCGTTGCCCGCTCGGGCCTACCCGACGGCGGGCGATCCGTTCGGGGTTTCCGCATCCCGTGGGAGCTTTTTTCGTCCCGAAAGCGCTTCCGGCCCATCGACTGAACCGGCCGGGAGCAGACCGGTTCCGCCGGCACCCGCCCTTCGTCGAGATTTCCGATTCGCATCCGGGCGCCGGGCGACCGGCGCGGGCGCCTCAAGACCGCCGGTAGGTGCCCATCAGCTCCGCCCGGGCCAGAATCTTCCCCTCCATGGCCCGTTCCAGCTGCGCCTTCGTCATCCCGTCCGGCGCCGCCAGCACCTCGCCCAGCGCATACAGCTTGAAAAAATAGCGATGGCGGCCCACGGGCGGGCAGGGACCGCCGTAGCCCGGGCGTTTCCAGTCGTTGAGTCCCTGCCGCGTCCCCGGGGGCAACGCGCCCGCCTCGACCCCTTCGGGAAGCCCGGCGGCATCGGGCGGGAGGTTGTAGAGCACCCAGTGCACCCAGGTCCTTCTCGGGGCCCTCGGATCCGGCGCATCCGGATCGTCCACGATCAGAGCCAGGCTCCGGGTCCCCCCGGGCACCCCGGACCACGAGAGCGGCGGTGAAAGATCCTCTCCGTCACACGTATATTTCCGGGGGATCTCCTCTCCGTGCGCGAAAGCCGTGGAAGTGAGTTGCAGGGCCATGAGCGTTCCTCCTTCTTTTTGGCAAGCCCGGAACCGGATTCGAAGCGCGGGCAGCCGCCTGCCACGCACCCCAACCAAACCAGCCCGGAACGACCATGCACGACCGACGTCTCTGTTCTACCCTTGTTCTCCTTCTCCTGTTGCCGGCATGCCAGCCGGCCCCGCAGGAGGAAGCACCCGAACCGGCATGGCGACTCGTCTGGGCGGACGAGTTCGAGACCGAGGGACTGCCCGACCCGGCGAAGTGGGGGTACGACGTCGGCGGGCACGGGTGGGGCAACCAGGAACGCCAGTACTACACCGAACGCCGTCCGGAGAACGCCCGTGTCGAGGACGGGCGCCTGATCATCGAGGCGCGACGGGACGGCTGGCAGGGCCATGAATACACCTCGGCCCGGCTCGTCTCGCGCGGCAAAGGCGACTGGACGTACGGGCGGTTCGAGGCCCGTGCCCGCCTGCCTTCGGGACGGGGCACCTGGCCGGCCATCTGGATGTTGCCCACGGAAGGCCCCTACGGCAACGGAGGCTGGCCGGACAACGGCGAGATCGACATCATGGAACACGTCGGCTTCGACCCGGACGTCGTCCACGCATCCGTACATACCCGGGCCTACCACCATTCCATCGGCACGCAGAAGACCGCACGGATCCACGTCCCCACCGCCCGGACCGGGTTCAACGTATACGCGGTGGAGTGGACGCCGGAGGCCATCCGGGCCTTCGTGAACGACAGCCTGTATTTCACCTTCCCGAACGAACGCCTCTCCAACCCCGAAGCCGACTACCGCCACTGGCCCTTCGACCACCCCTTCCACCTGGTGCTGAACGTCGCCGTGGGAGGAAGCTGGGGCGGCATGCAGGGCGTCGACCCGGACATCTGGCCGCAGCGCATGGAGATCGACTACGTGCGCGTCTACCAGCGGGCCGACTGAACGCCCCCGCGCAAACCCGGCACCCGAAGCCTTCAATATCCGAAATCCTCGACCCGCAATCCCATGCAGACCCAACCCGTAGCCCTGGAGACCCTGTTCGATTCGGGAGACCCGGCCGTGTACGACCTGCGCACGTCGGCGCCGGGCCCCGCCGGCGCCCTGCCGCTGACGCCCGGGCAGCTGCTGGAGGAACCGAGCGGTAACCTCTTCGGCTGGTCGCAGGACGCCGGGATGGGCTGGGATCCCTCGGAGCTGGGGCGCAAGGAGTTTTTGCTGCTGAGCACCCAGGGCGGCCTGCGCGAACCGGACGGCCGGCCCGTGGCGCTGGGCTACCACACCGGACACTGGGAGGTCGGGCTGCTGGTGGAGGCGGCCGCCCGCGAGATCCGGGCGCTCGGCGGCATCCCGTTCGCCGGCTTCTGCACCGATCCCTGCGACGGTCGCACGCAGGGCACCACCGGCATGTTCGACAGCCTGCCCTACCGCAACGATGCGGCCCTGGTGCTGCGCCGGCTGATCCGTTCCCTGCCCACGCGGCGTGCCGTCCTCGGGGTGGCCACGTGCGACAAAGGGCTGCCGGCGATGATGATGGCCCTGGCCGGCATGAAGACGCTGCCGTGCGTGCTGGTGCCGGGTGGCGTGACGCTGCCGCCGGTCGAGGGCGAGGATGCCGGTACCGTCCAGACCATCGGCGCGCGCTTCGCCCACGGCCTGCTGACCCTGCACGAGGCGGCCGTGCTTGGCTGCCGGGCCTGTGCCTCGCCCGGCGGCGGATGCCAGTTCCTCGGCACGGCGGCGACCGCACAGGTGGTGGCCGAAGCCCTGGGGCTGGCCGTCCCCCACGCGGCGCTGGCCCCTTCGGGACAGGCCGTCTGGCTCGACATGGCCCGGCGCTCGGCCCACGCTCTCGTCCGGCAGGAACAGCAGGGCCTCACGCTCGGCGACATCCTCACGCCGGAAGCCGTGCACAACGCCATGGTGGTCCACGCCGCCTTCGGGGGGTCGACCAACCTGCTGCTGCACCTCCCGGCCGTCGCCCACGCCGCCGGGCTGCCCCGCCCCACCGTGCGCGAATGGCAGGCCGTGAACCGCGCCGTACCCCGGCTCGTGAGCGTATTGCCCAACGGACCGGTGCACCACCCCACCGTGCGGGTGTTCCTGGCCGGCGGCGTGCCCGAGGTCATGCTGCACCTGCGCCGGCTCGGCCTGCTGGCCCTCGACGCCCTGACGGCCACGGGCGAGCCCCTGGGACAGGCGCTCGACCGCTGGGAAGGGTCCGACCGCCGCCGCCGCTTCCGGGCCCTGCTCCGCGAAAAGGACGGCGTCGACCCGGACACCGTCATCTTCGACCCGGAGACGGCCCGGGCGCACGGCCTCGCCAGCACGGTCGTCTTCCCGGTGGGCAACCTGGCACCGCAGGGCTCGGTCATCAAGAGCACGGCCGTCGACCCGAGCGTGCTCGAGGCGGACGGCGTCTACCGCAAGCGGGGACCGGCCCGCGTGTTCACCTCGGAACAGGCGGCCATCGCGGCCATCAAAGGGCGGGCAGGCGAACCCGTCAAGCCGGGCGACGTGCTGGTGCTGGCCGGCTGCGGCCCGATGGGCACCGGCATGGAGGAGACGTCTCAGCTCACCTCGGCCCTGCGCTACCTGCCCTGGGGCAAACACGTCGCCCTGCTTACCGACGCCCGCTTCTCCGGCTTCTCGACCGGCGCCTGCATCGGGCACATCGGCCCCGAAGCCCTGGCCGGCGGCCCCATCGGCAAGGTGCGCGACGGCGACCTGATCGAGATCGTCGTCGACCCGAACCGGCTCGAAGGACGGATCGACCTGGTCGGGCACGGCGACACCGTTCACGGCCCCGGCTGGGGCACGCAGGAGCTGGCACGCCGCCCCCTCCGGGACGACCTGACCCGCGCCCCCCACCTGCCCGACGACACCCGCCTCTGGGCCGCCCTGCAAGACGCCGGCGGGGGCATCTGGGGCGGCTGCGTCTATGACGTCGATGCCATCCTCGAACTGCTCGAAGCCGGCAAAAAAGCCCTCGGAAAAGAGGGATGATGGATGGAAGGGTGGAGGCGTGGAAGGGCTCGCGCTTTCCGAGCGGATCCCCTATCTTCGACCCGCCGGCCTGTTTTCCATCGCGTAGCCCCTGTTCTCCTTGGACCTCACGATAAGCCCCCTGCTGATCCTGCTCGTCGGGCTGGTGACGGTCATCGGCCTGATCGTCGTACTCCGGATCAACGCCTTCTTCGCGCTCATCGCGGCGGCGCTGGTCGTCAGCCTGCTCGCACCCGGAGCGCTCGCGGACAAGGTGGTGCGGGTGGCACGGGCTTTCGGCGACACGGCCGGGAGCATCGGCATCGTGATTGCGCTGGCCGCCGTGATCGGGCAGTGCATGATGGAAAGCGGCGCGGCCGACCGCATCGTCCGCTGGTTCCTTGACCGGCTCGGGGAGCAGCGAAGCGCCACGGCGCTGCTTTCGAGCGGTTTCGTCCTCTCCGTACCGGTCTTCTTCGACACGGTGTTCTACCTGCTGATCCCGCTGGCTCGCTCGATGTACCGGCGCACCCGGCGGCACTACCTGATCTACGTGATGGCGATCGCCGGGGGCAGCGCCGTCACCCATGCGATGGTGCCGCCGACGCCCGGCCCCCTCGTCATCGCGGACAACCTGGGGGTAGACCTGGGCCTGATGATGCTGCTGGGGCTGGCGGTGGGCGTACCGGCGGCCCTCGCCGGGCTGTTCTTCGCTCGCTGGCTCGACCCCCGCCTGAACGTCCCCTTCCGCCCGATCAGCGACCGCCCGGAACCGGAGCCGCTGCCCGCAGACCGGTTACCGCCTCTGAGCCTGTCGGTGCTGCCCATCCTCCTGCCGGTGGTGCTGATCTCCGCCAACACGGTCATTCAGGGGTTTGCCGGCGGGGCGGCGACCGGCTCCGGTCTGGCGTTCGTAGCCGGCTGGGCCGCCGTCGCCGGGAACCCGAACCTGGCGCTGTTGCTGGCGGCGGGCCTGTCCCTCTGGGTCTACCACCGGCAGTGCCGCCCGACCCGGCAGCAGACGACCGCCCTGGTCGAGAGCGCCCTCATGAGCGGCGGCCTGATCATCCTGATCACCGCCGGCGGCGGTGCCTTCGGCGCCATGCTCAAGGAGGCGCAGATCGGCCCGGCCATCCAGGCCCTGTTCGCCGGCGAAACCGGGGCAAGCGGCCTGTTCCTGCTCGTGCTGGCCTTCGGGATCGCCAGCCTGCTCAAGTTCGCCCAGGGCTCCAGCACGGTCGCCATGATCACGGCCTCGGCCATGATCGCCGCCATGCTCACGGCCGAAGCGCCGGGCTACAACCTGGTCTATCTGGCCTTGGCCGTCAGTTGCGGCTCGCTCGTCGGCTCGTGGATGAACGACAGCGGCTTCTGGATCTACGCCAAGATGGGAGGACTGACCGAAGTGGAAACGCTCAAGTCGTGGACTCCGTTGCTGGCCGTGCTGGGCCTGGCCGGGTTTGCCGTCACGGTGCTGCTGGCCCTGCTGCTGCCGCTGGGCTGACGGCCACGCCGAAAGAAGCACCACCATTTCTTCGCGCTTTTGTGATACCTCCGCCGGGGCGGTTGGGTATGCTGCAGGGATCGTCATCGCTCGTTTCGCACGCCGTGCCCGCGCGCGGCAAAGCACCCGCCTGCCATGCCAAGCGCTACCACCCCTCGCCCCGGAAACCTCACGTCCGGCCGGTCCCATGCGTATCCCTCCCTGCCCGAGGGTGCCGCGCACCAGGCTGCCGAACTGATCGAAGGCGCCGTCGTCGTCTCGCCACCGCCGACCCCCTATCACCAGGAGATCGTGATGAACCTGGGGGTCGAGCTGTTCCAGTTCGCCCGCAAGCACGACCGGGGCAAGGTACTGCCGGCCCCCGTGGAGGTGCGTTTCTCCGAGACGAACGTGCTGCAACCGGACCTGCTCTACATCGCCAGGGAACGGCTGCGCCTCATCGGCGAGCAGCGCATCGAAGGCGTACCCGACCTGGTGGTGGAAGTACTCTCGCCGGCCACGGCCTACTACGACCTCCGCCAGAAGAAGCGGATCTACGAGCAGGCCGGGGTGAAAGAATACTGGATCGTCGATCCGATGGAGCAAAGCATCGAGCTCTTCCTGAACGCCTCCGGCCAGTTTGCCCCCGCCAGCCGCGCCGAGGGCACGGGGGCCGTCACGTCGAAACTGCTCGAAGGCTTTACCATCGAGCTGAAGGTGATCTTTTGAACCGGTCCGGCGTATGGAGCAGCGCAACGACGCGGTTCATCCGGACACCCGATGTTCACAGGGATCATTGAAGAGGTCGGCGAGGTGGTGGGCGTGGAGCCCCTGGGCGGCGGGCGGCGCCTGCGCATCGCCGCGGCGATGGCCGCCGCGCTGCGACCCGAGCAGAGCGTGGCCGTCAACGGGGCCTGCCTGACGGTGGTGCGCACCGGCGACGGGACCTTCGAGGTCATCGCCATCGAGGAAACGCTGAAGAAAACCACGCTGGGAACGTTCCGGCCCGGCCGGCGCGTCAACCTGGAGCGGGCTCTGTCGGCCACCGGCCGCCTGGACGGCCACCTGGTGCAGGGCCACGTCGACGCCGCCGGCACCGTCGAGCGCGTCGAACCGCTGGCGACGAGCACCCTCTATCACCTCCGCTTCGACGCCCGGTTCGCCCCCTATGTGATCCCCACCGGCTCCATCGCCGTCGACGGCATCAGCCTGACCGTGGCCCGCCTCGAAGACGACCGCCTCACCGTGGCGATCATCCCCTACACCGCCGAGCACACGAACACCCGCACCTGGACGCCCGGCACCAGGGTGAACCTGGAGTTCGACCTGCTCGGCAAATACGTCGTGCGGTGGCTCACCCTGCGCGGTTCGGCGCCCGCCCGCCTCTCCCCCGAATGGCTCCGGGAACAGGGTTTCTAACTTTTTTCCCCGTCTTCCGTACGGATTTTTTTGCGTTGATCGTTCCACAGGAAACGATTAACATGCCGCCATCCGTTGCAGCGGCCGAAGCGCTGAAGGGCCTCCTCAACGCCGAGTCCCCCGCCACGCGGGTGAGGTCCTACCCGTTCTCCGCCCCATACGTGCGCCGAAGCATTCCCCACAAAACCCGCCGATCGAGCCATGCGCAAAACCCTTACCCTGCTGACACTCGGCCTGTTGCTGGGCGCCGGCCTCCCCGCCCGGGCCCAGGACGCTTCCATCCCCGACATCCCGTATGAGAAGTTCGTCCTCGACAACGGCCTGACGGTCATCGTGCACGAGGATCACAAGGCCCCCATCGTGGCCGTCAACATCTGGTACCACGTCGGGTCGAAGAACGAGCCGGAAGGGCGCTCCGGCTTCGCCCACCTGTTCGAACACCTGATGTTCAACGGCTCCGAGCACTACAACGACGACTACTTCCAGGTGCTCGAGCGCGTGGGCGCCACCGACCTCAACGGCACCACCAACGAGGACCGGACGAACTATTTCCAGAACGTCCCCGTCAACGCCCTGGACGTGGCCCTGTGGATGGAGTCCGACCGCATGGGCCACCTGCTCGGCGCCATCGACCAGGCCAAGCTCGACGAGCAGCGCGGCGTGGTCCAGAACGAGAAGCGCCAGGGCGAAAACCAGCCCTACGGCCAGGTATGGAACCTGATCACGGAGGCCGTCTACCCGGAAGGCCACCCGTACGCCCACACCGTCATCGGGTCCATGGAGGACCTGAACGCGGCCTCGCTCGAGGACGTGCACGAGTGGTTCAAGACGTACTACGGCCCCAACAACGCCGTCCTCGTCCTCGCCGGCGCCATCGACGTGGCGACGGCCCGCGAGAAGGTGCAGCACTACTTCGGCGACATTCCGCCCGGCCCGCCGATCGCCAAGTTCGAAACGTGGGTGGCCAAACGCGAGGGCGTGCAGCGGCAGGTGATGCAGGACCGCGTGCCGCAGGCCCGGATCTACAAGGTGTGGAACGTGCCGGAGGCGTTCTCGACCGAGGCTGCCCACCTGGACCTGCTCGCCGACGTGCTCGCCAGCGGCAAGACGTCGCGCCTCTACCGCCGCCTCGTCTATGAGGACCAGATCGCCACCGACGTGGCCGCCTTCCTCGACGAGCGCGAGATCGGGAGCCTGTTCCTCATCCAGGCCACGGCGCGGCCCGGCCAGAACCTGGCCGCCGTCGAGCAGGCCGTGGACGAGGAACTGGCCCGCCTGCTGGCCGAGGGACCGACCGAGGAAGAGCTGCGCCGCGTCAAGACGCAGGCGCGGGCGCGCTTCATCCGCGGCATCGAGCGCATCGGCGGCTTCGGCGGCAAGTCCGACATCCTGGCACAGAGCCAGGTCTACGGCGGCAGCCCCGACGCCTACAAGAAGCGGTTCGCCGACCTGAGCGCCGCCACGGCCGAGGACCTGCGCCGCACCGGGCAGGCCTGGCTCTCGGACGGCGTCTATGTGCTGGAGGTGCATCCCTTCCCACGCCTGCAGGCCGCCGCCGACGGGGCCGACCGCTCGAAGCTTCCGGACACCGGCACACCGCCGGACGTGGCCTTCCCGCATCTCCAGCGGGCCACCCTCTCCAACGGCCTGAACATCGTCCTGGCCGAACGGCACGCCACTCCGGTCGTCGACTTCTCCCTGCTCGTCGACGCCGGCTACGCGGCCGACCAGTTCGCCCTGCCGGGCACGGCCAACCTGGCCATGGCGATGCTCGACGAGGGCACCACGAGCCGCACCGCGCTCGAGATCAGCGAGGAGCTGGCCCTGCTGGGTGCCGGCCTGGGCACCGGCTCCAACCTGGATGTCTCCACGGTCTCCCTCACCGCGCTGAAGGAGAACCTGGCCGCCAGCCTCGACCTCTACGCCGACGTCATCCTCAACCCCGCCTTCCCGCAGCACGAGCTCGACCGGCTCAAAAAAGAGCAACACGCCCGCATCCAGCGCGAGAAGGTGACGCCGGTGCAGATGGCCCTGCGCGTCTTCCCGAAACTGCTCTACGGGGAGGACCACGCCTACGGCGTGCCGTTCACCGGCTCCGGCACCGAAGAAGCCCTCGAACGCCTCACCCGCGACGACCTCGTCGCCTTCCACCAGACCTGGTTCAGGCCGAACAACGCCACGCTGGTCGTGGTGGGCGACGTGACGATGGAGGAAGTGCGGCCACTGCTGGAGGAACGCTTCGGCGCCTGGCAGCCCGGCGACGTGCCGCAGAAGAACATCGCCACGGTGGAGCACCGGCCGGCGCAGGCCGTCTACCTGATGGACCGCCCCGGCTCACAGCAGTCGATCATCTTCGCCGGGCACGTGGCCCCGCCGGCCAACAACCCGAACGAGATCGCCATCGAGACGATGAACACGATCCTGGGCGGGGCCTTCACCTCGCGCGTCAACATGAACCTGCGGGAGGACAAGGGCTGGTCCTACGGCGCCTTCACCCTTCTCTTCGACGCGCGCGGGCAGCGGCCCTTCATCGTCTACGCGCCCGTGCAGACGGACAAGACGAAGGAGTCGATGGCCGAGATCGAGAAGGAGCTGCGGGCCTTCCTGACGACGAACCCGCCCACACCCGAGGAGGTGGCCAAAGCGCAGGACAACCTGACGCTTCAGCTGGCCGGGCGCTGGGAGACGATCAACGCCGTCGAGGGCTCCATCAACGACATCGTCCGCTTCGGCCTGCCCGACGACTACTTCGACACGTACGCCGAACAGGTGCGCGCCCTCAACCCCGAACAGGTGGCCGCCGCCGCGAAGGAGGTGCTCCACCCGGACAACCTCGTCTGGGTCGTCGTCGGCGACCGGGAGAAGATCGAGCCGGGCATCCGCGAGCTGGGCTTCGGCACCATCTACCTGCTCGACCCCGACGGCAACGTCATCGGCGAGAGCGGGACGAATTGATCCGGCTTCGATTCCACCCGCGAGGCCCGGCTTCCCCGCGGAGGCCGGGCCTTTTTGTTGGCGCATGCGTCAACCCGGACGGGGCGCTCTCAGGAAAAACACCGTTTGACGTACTCCATCTCCGTCCCCGACCGCTCGGTTTCGTTCACCTCGATCCGGCCATACGGTACGTCCGATGTGCTGGAAAAGCAATGCCCGACCGGATTGGTGGGCACCGCACTCAGGGCACCGCGCCGAGGAACGCCAGGATACTGTCGGCCAGCGGGAGGGTCATCTCCGGGGCCAGGATATCGCCGGCGAGGACGTGGTTGGAGCCGCCGGCCCGTTCGATGGCGATGCGATGCTTGCGCCCGCCGAACCGGGCGTACTGCGCCTCGATGTGGGCGGGTTCCACCACCTGATCGTTCGGCGAATAGATCACCAGGACGGGCGTCGTGATGGCCTCCAGGTCCAGGTCGTTGACGTGCGCGACGACGGCCATCATGGGCCGGAGGGCCTCGATGGGATAGCGGGTCGTCCAGAAACGGGCCTGTGCCTCGTTGGCCGGCTCCCAGGCATGCTCGTCGCCGGCCACGGCGCGGGCGAGGGCATCGCCCCAGGGCCAGAGGAAGATTTCGGTACGCGGGTCCTTCGGCCCGAAGTTGGGGGAGATCAGGATCACCGCCGCCAGCGCCTCGGGGTAGCGGGCCGCCAGCCAGGTGGCGAGCGTGCCGCCGGTGGAGGTGCCCACGAGCATCACCCGTTCGCCCAGGCGCCGCCCGACGGCCAGGGCTTCGAGCGCATCGTGCAGCCAGTCCGACGCGGTAGCGGCGGCCAGCGCCTCCCCCGTGCGGCCGTGCCCGGTCAGGCGGGTGTAGAACAGGTTGGCCCCCAGGCGAGCCGCCAGCGTGTCGCAGAGCGGGCGCGTCTCCTCGCGCGTGGCCGAGAAGCCGTGCAGGTAGACGACCGCCACCGGCGTCCGCGACCGCGTAGCCGGATCGGCCCAGACGATCGTCTTCTCGACACCGGGGCGGAGGTCGTCGAAGCGGGCCTCGGCGGCGGCCAGGTAGGCGTCGAGGTCGCCGGGCAGCACGGGCAGGCCGGCCGGCTCCTCCACCGCCGGGCGCGGCCCCAGCATCCACAGCAGCCCCAGCACGGCCACGAGCCCGCCCAGCCCCCAGATGGTGCGTCGCATTGGTCGTTCTCTTCATGCACGGTACGTACGTCGTGCGCAACGATCAAACAGGCCCGCACGACGCCCGGCGAAGTTACGAAATACGCACGATGAAGCACACCGGCCCCGGTTCAGGCGAATCCCGGACACCGGCTGGCGAGCGAGAAACGGATCAGGACCCCGGAGCGGCCGGCGATCGTCGGGGGGAGCGGGGCGCCGGCCGAACCTGAGGCGGCGGCGCGGCGTTTATGGTGATCGCCCCGGAGGGGAGCGGTCCTCTCCGGGTGCCACCACGCCATCCTGTTTCCGGCTTCAACGCTGCCCGCCCTCATGGAGTTGATCACCGACCTCGACGTTCTCGACGACCTCGACGCCCCGAAACACCTCGCCGAGGAAACCCCGGCCCCGGCAGGGCGGCGGGTCTACATCGAAACGTACGGCTGCCAGATGAACGTCTCGGACTCCGAGATCGTGGCGGCCGTCCTGCGCGCGCACGGCTTCGGGCTGACCCGCGACCCGGAGCAGGCCGACGTGGTGTTGCTGAACACCTGCGCCATCCGCGAAAACGCCGAGCAGAAGGTGCGCCGCCGCCTGGACGTCTTCCGCGCCGCCAAGCGCAAGGGCCACCCCGGCCTGACGCTCGGGGTGCTCGGCTGCATGGCCGAACGCCTGCGCACGAAGCTCCTCGAACAGGAGCAACTCGTCGACCTGGTGGTGGGGCCGGACGCCTACCGCGACCTGCCCCGCCTGCTCGACCTGACCACCGAAACCGGGCAGGCCGCCGTCAACGTGCACCTCTCGCGCGAGGAGACCTACGCCGACATCGCCCCCGTACGCTACGACACGAACGGCGTCTCGGCCTTCGTCTCGATCATGCGCGGCTGCGACAACATGTGCGCCTTCTGCGTCGTCCCCTTCACCCGCGGCCGCGAGCGCAGCCGGCCCGTCGAGAGCATCCTCGCCGAATGCGAACAGCTCATCGCGCAGGGCTACCGGGAAGTCACCGTCCTCGGCCAGAACGTCAACTCCTACCGCTACGTGCAGAACGGCACGACGGTCGACTTCCCCGAGCTGCTCTACCGCATCAGCCGGCTCTCGCCCGAGCTGCGCATCCGGTATTCGACGAGCCATCCGAAGGACTGCTCCGACGCGCTGCTGCACGTGCACCGCGAGCGGCACAACGTGTGCAACTACATCCACCTGCCCGTCCAGCACGGCAACACCGACGTGCTCCGGCGCATGCGGCGCACCTACACGCGCGAGGAGTACCTGGCCCTCATCGACCGGGCCCGCACGATCTGCCCCGGGATCTCCCTCTCCACGGACATCATCGCCGGCTTCTGCGGGGAAACCGAGACCGAGCACCAGGACACCCTCTCCCTCCTCGAAATCGTCCGGTACGACCACGCCTACATGTTCATGTATTCCGAGCGGCCCGACACGTATGCCGCCCGCAAATACACCGACGACGTGCCCGAGGAAGTCAAGAAACGCCGCCTCGGCGAGATCATCGACCTGCAGACACGCATTGCCCTGGAGAACAACCAGGCCGAGATCGGGCGCGTGCACACGGTGCTCGTCGAAGGCCCGAGCCGCCGGAGCGACGAACAGCTCTGCGGCCGGACCGACACGAACAAGATGGTCGTTTTCGACCGGCACGACTATGAGAAAGGGCAGTACGTCCGCGTGCGCATCACCGGCTGCACGTCGGCCACCCTCTTCGGGACGCCGCTCGGCACGACCACCCTCGCCGCCGGGGCCTGATGCCCCGCGCACCCGGGAACGGGATTCCGTAGACAAGATCCATCTTCTGCCGGGTACGATCCTCGCCCGGCCCATCGTTTCGCCAGGTATTGATGCATGGATAGAGCCGCCATCCAGGAACGTTTCGGCATCATCGGCAGCTCGCCGGCCCTCCTGCGCGAGCTCGACCGGGCCCGCCAGGTCGCCCAGACCGACATCACCGTGCTGATCGAGGGCGAGAGCGGCGTCGGCAAAGAGCTCTTCGCCCAGGCCATCCACGAGATGAGCCACCGCCGCCACAAGCCGCTCGTCGTGGTCAACTGCGGGGCGATCCCGGAAGGGCTGATCGAGAGCGAGCTCTTCGGCAACGAAAAGGGCGCCTACACCGGGGCCGTCGAGCGGCGCAGCGGCTACTTCGAACAGGCCGACGGCAGCACCATCTTCCTGGACGAGATCGGCGAGATGCCGCCGGCGGCCCAGGTGCGGCTGCTGCGCGTCCTGGAGACCGGCACCTTCAGCCGCGTCGGCTCCTCGACCCCGATCCAGACGGACGTGCGCGTCATCGCCGCCACGAACAAGGACCTGGCCCGCGAGGTGCAGGCCGGGCGGTTCCGCGAAGACCTCTACTACCGGCTCAGCACCGTCCTCCTCAAGATCCCCCCCCTCCGCGAACGCAAGGAGGACATCATCCCCATCTTCGAGCATTTCCTCCACCGCTTCGCCCAGAAGTACAACTCGGTCCACAAGCGGCTCACCGAGGAGGCCCGGCAACTGCTGAAGCGGTACCGCTGGCCGGGTAACGTGCGGGAGCTACGCAACGTGGCCGAGCAGGCGGTGGTGCTGCACCGCGGGGACACGCTCACGGCGGACGACCTGCGCCCCTACCTGCGCGGGGTCACGGCGGCCGGCGTCAGCGAAGGGCTCGTGCCGGTCTCGCGCACCGCCCCCGGCGACGAGGGCCGGGAGCGCGAGCTCATCTACCGGGCCCTGCTGGAGTTGCGCCTGGACATCCGCGAGATGAAGGAGCAACTGTCGGCCCTGCTGGCCCGGCTCGGCGCCGCCCTGCCCCACGGCATCGTCGGGCGGGACGCGGAAGGGGAGCTGGTCATCGTCCGCAAGGCGGACCCGGAAACCTATCCCTCCCTCATCGAGGACGTCTCCTACGAGATCGAGGGGGAAAACGAGCACCGGCCGCCCATCATGGACCTGCTCGGCAGCGACGACAAGCGCGACGAACCCGCCGACGAGAAACCCCTGCCCACCCTCGAAGACGCCGAGCGCCAGCTCATCACTGAGGCCCTCCGCCGCTTCGACGGCAACCGCCGCCAGACCGCCCGCGCCCTCGGCATCAGCGAACGCACCCTGTACCGCAAACTCAAGGAAATCGAGGAAGAAGTCTGAGCAAGCGGCTGGTACCAGCCGCGTCGAACCGGCATGAACGAGGCTATGCGAACGGGGTGGATCCGCCGCAAGGTGGTGTGGCTGCTGGCCCTGCTGCCCGTCGGCTGTGCCTACTACAGCTTCAGCGGAGCCACGATCCCCTCCCACCTGCACACCATCGCCATCCCGCTGGCGGAAGACCGCAGCGTGAGCCCCGTCACCGCCCTCGACGAGCGGCTCACCCGGCTGCTCGTCGATCGCTTCGTCGGGCAAACCCGGCTGTCGCTGGAACCCGACCCCGAAGCCGCCGACGCGGTGCTCTTCGTCACCATCGACCGCTACCAGAACGAACCGACGGCCGTCGGCGGGCAGGAACGCACGACCCGTAACCGCGTCACCCTCTCCGTGACGGCGCGCTACGTGGACCGCACCGAAGAGCGCGAGCTCCTGCGCCGGTCTTTCCAGGGGTTCGAAGAGTACGACCCGGTGGCCCAGGGCCTGGCCGGGGAAGAGACGGCCGCCTTCGCCGCCCTCGAAAAGATCGCCGACGACATCTTCACCGCCGCCACGTCGAACTGGTAGCCACCGCACCGGGACATGGAGGCCAGCGGGACGGAACGCGGGTTGCCAACCGGAAAGGCCGGAGCGCCCCACCGCCCCGACCCGGCCTCTTCGCCCCACCCTCCGTAACCTTTTGCTTCCGGAACCGACCCATGCCCCGGCCCTTTCCTTCCCCTTGAACCCGTAACCGTATGTCGCTGCTTGCCACCGTCCTGGCGGTGTTCTACGCGGCCGGCATGGCCGTGCTGCTCGTCTACGGGCTGAACCTGCTGTGGATGGCGCTGGTCCATGCCCGGCACGACGTGCTGCGCCCCGGCCCCGTACCCGACCCCGACGCCGTGCCCGAGCCCGACGACCACTGGCCGGTGGTGACGGTGCAGCTGCCGCTCTACAACGAAGCGTTCGTGGCCGAGCGGCTCATCGACGCCTGTGCCCGGCTCCGCTACCCCCGGCGCCGTCTCGAGATCCAGGTCCTCGACGACTCGACGGACCACACCACGGCCCTCGTCGCACGGCGGGTGCGTACCTGGCGGGCCCGCGGCCTCGACATCCTTCATATCCACCGCACGGACCGGGCCGGCTTCAAGGCCGGCGCCCTTCAGAACGGCCTCCGGCTGGCCCGGGGAGAGCTCGTAGCCGTCTTCGACGCCGATTTCATCCCGCCTCCCGACTTTCTCCTGCGCACCGTACCCGCCTTCGAGGACGAACGGGTGGGGCTCGTCCAGGCACGCTGGGGCCACCTCAACGACGACGCCTCCCTGCTGACCCGCATGCAGGCTTTCGGTCTGGACACCCACTTCGCCGTCGAACAGCACGTGCGGAGCCTGGCCGGCTGCTTCATCAACTTCAATGGCACGGCCGGCGTGTGGCGCGCCGCCTGCATCGAAGACGCCGGCGGCTGGCAGAGCGACACCCTCACCGAAGACCTGGACCTGAGCTACCGTGCCCAGCTCCGGGGCTGGCAGTGCCGCTACCTGCCCGACGTCGAGGTCCCCGCCGAGCTGCCGGTGGACATCAACGCCTTCCGCACGCAGCAATTCCGGTGGACCAAAGGAGCCGTTCAGACGGCGCGCAAGCTGCTCGGGCCGCTGTGGCGGTCCGACCTGCCGGCGGGCGTGAAGCTCGAAGGCACGCTCCACCTGACGGCCCACAGCGTCTTCCCGTTCGTCGCCCTCGTGGCCGTCCTGCATGCCCCGCTGCTCGGGCTCAGCGACCGGGGCTACGGGCCGGGCGCGACCTTCTTCGCCGTGATGGGCCTGGGCCTGCTCGGCTTTGCCGGCTTCTTCCTCGCCCAGCTCTTCGCCCAGCGTGCCCTTTATCCGGACTGGCCGCGCCGCCTGCTGCGCTTCCCGCTGTTCATGGCCGGCAGCATGGGGCTGGCCCTCAACAACAGCCGCGCGCTGATCCAGGCCCTGCGGGGCAAGACGTCCGTCTTCGTTCGCACCCCGAAGTACGCGGTGCGCCGGCACCGCCCTGCCCGGGCCTGGTGGCGCACGCCGTACGCCGAATCCCGCATCCCGCCCCTCGTCTGGCTCGAACTGCTGCTGGCACTCTACTGCCTGGCCGGGCTCGTCCTGCTGTTGCTGCAGGGCGCATGGGCCGCCGCGCCCTTCCAGGCCTTCTTCGCCCTCGGCTTCGGCCTCGTCGCCGGCTTCAACCTGCACCAGTTCTTCCTGAGCCGAACCGTCCCACCCGGCCCGGCATGAAATCCGCCCAAACGATGTCAAAAGCCTTGATTCGAAACCTGGACGAAGATTTGTCAGATCTGCCCCGGATTGTGTACCTTGCCGTCTCAAGGGGCAACCACCGAACAGGGCAGGATCCGAACGGGTGACCGCCTGCCTGTCACGCAACCTTCCCGACGATGTCGAAGATCCCGCACGGGACGCATCATGCGTCCGAAGGGTCGGGGCCGCTCCCCGACCTGCAGGACATCCTCACGCGCATGGACCAGGGCCGGCTGGACGAGGCCCTTGCCGCGCTGGATGTGCTCGTGGCACAGGCGCCGGGATACACGGTGGCGCACGTCGTCCGGGCGCGGGCCCTGGAGGCCGCCAGCCGGTGGGAGGAAGCGTTCCGGGCCTGGCAGACGGCACAGTTCTTCGCCCCGGCCAGCCCGACCGTCTCCGCCGGCCTCCGGCGCACCCTGTCTCACCTGGCAGCCGCCCCCGCCGGCCTGGAACAGCTCGTGACCGAAAGGTCCGGAGCACCGGCCGCCAGGGCTTCCGCCCCCCCCACCAGCCCGCCCGACTTCGAAGACCTCGACCGGCTCATCGCCGAGCTGGAAGCCGCCCGGATCGTGCCCGATCCGGACCTGGAGAACATGCCACCGCCGGAACTCGAAAACGAGATCGACGACGTGGTGTCGGAGACGCTGGCCCGTATCTATGCCGCCCAGAACCAGTTCGAGGAGGCGGCCCGGGTCTACGAGCAACTGGCCTCCCAGGAACCGGAGCGGGCCACCGAATACCTCCAGAAAGCCACGGAGATGCGCCGCAAGGCCCGGTAGCGCCGCGGGATCCTATGCCGCTCATGTTCCCCTCGCCCTGGCAACGCCTTGCGAAGCCGTCCCGGCTGGTGGCCGGGCTCATGAGCGGCACCTCGCTCGACGGCATCGATGCGGCGGTGGTGCGGCTGACGGGCAGCGGGCGCGCCCTGGTCATCGAACCCCGGGCCTTCGTCAGCGTGCCGTACCCGCCGGCGCTGCGCCAGGCCCTGCTGGCCAATTCGGCACCCGGCACCTCATCGGTGCGGGAGCTGGCCCTGCTCAACGTTCGCCTGGCCCATGCCTATGCCGGGGCCGTCCACCGTGCGGCCGCCGCCGCCGGGGTGAGCGTGGCCGACCTCGACCTCATCGGCTCACACGGGCAAACCGTCCACCATGTGCCCGAGGCAACGGACTGTGCCGGCGAGGCCGTCACCGCGACGCTCCAGATCGGCGACCCCTCCGTGCTGGCCAACCTGCTCGGCGTGCCCGTCGTGGGGGACTTCCGCCCGGCCGACATGGCCCTCGGCGGGCAGGGCGCCCCCCTCGTCCCCTACTTCGACTACGTCGCCTTCGCCCACGAGCGCGAAACCCGGGGCGTGCTCAACATCGGCGGCATCGCCAACCTGACCGTCCTGCCCCGGAACCCCCGGCTCGAAGACGTACGGGCCTTCGACACCGGTCCCGGCAACATGGTCCTCGACGCCCTCGCCCGGCGCCTGCTGGATCGCCCCTACGACGAGGGCGGCGCCCTGGCGGCCCGGGGCACCCCCCACGAAGCCCTGCTGGCCGAGCTGCTCGACCATCCCTACTTTGCCCGCACGCCTCCCAAATCGACAGGGCGCGAACTGTTCGGGGCGGACTTCGTCGAACGGCTGTGCGAGCGTGCCGAAGCCCTGGGCCTCGAGGCCGCCGACCTCATGGCCACCGCCGTCGCCCTCACGGCCCGGAGCATCGAGCAGGCCTACCTCCGGTTCGTCGCACCCCGCCACCGGCTTGACGTGCTCCTGGTTGGCGGTGGCGGCGTCCACAACACCTGCCTCATGCAACACCTCGAAACCCGCTTCGCGCCGGTGCCCGTCCGCTCCGTTGCCGCCGCCGGCATCGACCCCGACGCCAAAGAGGCCCTCTGCTTCGCCGTCCTCGCCCACGAAACGGTCAACGGCGTCCCGACGAACCTGCCGGCCGTCACCGGCGCCGCACGCCCGACCCTGCTCGGCAAGATCTGCCTCCCCGGAGCGCGGTGAAACCTTTCCCACACCCGCCGGGTCACGGACCGTCAACGGCTCCCCTGGCCACGAAGGCACAAAGACGTCCTGTTTTTCAAACCTCAATCGCAATCCTCATTCGAAACATGTCTGATTACACGCCCATCGAGGCCGTGGGAGAATTTGGCCTGATCGAGCGCATGCGGGCCGTGCTCGGCGCGCCGGTGGACGAGGACGTGCGCCTCGGGATCGACGACGACGCGGCCGTCTATCACGTCGGCGAGGGCCGGGTGCACGTGGTCACGACGGATGCCCTCATCGAAGGCGTCCATTTCGACCGCTCGTTCGTGCCGCTGCTCCACCTGGGGCTGAAATCCATCGCGGTGAACGTAAGCGACGTGGTGGCGATGAACGCACGTCCCCGCTTCGCCACGATCGCCCTGGGCCTGCCCGCCTCGATCTCGGTCGAACAGGTCGAGGCGTTCTACGAAGGCCTTCGCCAGGGCTGCGAAGCCTACGGGGTCACCCTCGTCGGGGGGGACACGACCACGGCCCGTTACCTGACGATCGCCGTCACAGTCATCGGCGAGGCCGACGAGCGGGACGTCGTCCTCCGGCGGGGCGCACGGCCGGGCGACCTGCTGTGCGTCACGGGCGACCTCGGCGCGGCCTATGCCGGGCTCAAGGTGCTGCTGGACCAGCGCCGTACCCTCCGCGAGACCGGCGGCGCCTACGAGCCGGACCTGGACCCCTACCGCTACGTCATCCGGCGCCAGCTGACGCCCACGGCCCGCCTGAAAACCATCGAGGACTGGGCCCGGCGGCGCGTGCGTCCCCATGCCCTCATCGACATATCGGACGGGCTGGCTTCCGAGGTACACCACCTCTGCCGGCAAAGCGGGTGCGGGGCCCTCGTCCGTGCCGCCGCCCTGCCCATCCACCCGGAGACCCGTGCCGTCGCCGACCAGTTCCTCGAAGACGTGGACACGTACGCCCTCTTCGGCGGCGAAGACTACGAGCTCGCCTTTGCCCTGCCCGAAGCCATGCTCGAACGGCTCGATCCCGAAAGCTACACCGTCGTCGGGATGTTCACCGAGGCCGGGGAGGGGATCCGCATCCAGACCCCCGAAGGAGCCGTCATCCCGCTCGACGCCCGGGGCTACCAGCACTTCCGGGGCGAACCCTTCGAGGAAAACGGCACCGGCTTCGACGACGCCGGCTGACTGCCCAGGCTCACCGGCATCGACAAGCACCCAACCGTGCATCGCCCTGTTCACGGCAGCCGTGCCAGCACGTCGTCCAGTACATTGACCGCAATCCGCTGCAACACCGGGTCGCCCGTGTAAGCGTTCCAGTAAAGGGCTCTCAGGCGCTGGACGCGCTGCCGGAGCACCGGGTGCTTGCTCCGGTCTCCCGCCTCCGCAGCCGCCCGGCGGGATCGCTCCAGCAGATCATCCGGAAGCGCGTCCCGGAAGAGCTCGTCTGTGGCTCCGGTATGCAGCACCTGATTGTAGGCAATGTGTTCGTCCTTGTGCAGCAGAACACACGGAAGCACCTCCCGGTAGAGCCGTTCCAGCTCGCCTGTGAAGTCAACGTCGGCAAAGTGCTGGCCTTCGCCAATACACAGTATGAGGTAGCCGCATCCCCCGGTCGTGCTCGGGACAGCACTTGCCATGCGCCGATCACGTCCTACCGGTTAAACCCGGCAGCACCCCCTGCCGGATCGTTAACCTACCCGGGCACCGGTCTTCCGTTCCGGACGCAACGTCAGCCTTGCTTGCCGTTCCGGCGCCGGCCGGGCCCGCCGGCGGGGACCGGGGTCGAGGCAGTCGCCGGGGCGCCGTCGCCCGCGTTCCCGTATCGTGCCTGCATGCGCTGCAGCAGGTCGTCGATCTGGGCGGAGGTGAGGCGTTCGAGCTCGGTGGCGCCGCAGTAGTGCCGGGCCGCGATGAGCAGATCCGCCCGCGACAGCCCGAACGCCGCGGCGCGCTCGAGCAGCACCTCCAGCGTGGGACCGGCCGGCACCTCGGGCTCCGGCACCTCGATCACCTCCGGCACCGGATCGGCGTCTTCCGGCTGCGGTCCTTCCCCCAGCCGGGCGAGAAAGTCGGCAAACGTCGGGTTGCGCACCTCCAGCCCGATGGGAAAGGCCGGGCTGTTCGACTTGACGACCCGGGCCACCCGCACCTGCTCGAAGCCTTCGAGGCGAACGTCGAGCTCGACCATCACGTCCACGAAGTATTCGAGCCCGCTGGCGGTCATGGGCAGGACGCGACCCAGTTCGTTTTCCTCCCGCTCCTCCTTGCCGCGGGCAGGGATCTGGTCCGTGATCACGACACAGGCCCCGCTGTCGATGCACAGGCGGCGCAGCACCTCCTGCAGGATCATCTGATCCGCCGCCAGCGCCTCCGCCGGCGGCTGGGCCAGCGGATCGCCCGTGCGCCGGCGGACGGCCTGCAAAGTCTCCCGGTGCTTCCGCGCAAAGTACATGGCCCACGAGTCGAGGGCGTAACAACCGTAGCCCTGCGCCCGTCCTTCCCCTTCGAGGGCCCAGTCGATGAACGCGGGCAGCTCGTCCGGGTGCTCGACTTCGATTGCGTCGAACTTCGTGCCGTCGCTGCCGGGCAGCAGGCGGGCCTTGCGCTCGGTGTCGAAGAAACAGAGACGGCCCAGCCCGGCATCGGCCAGCGTGGCGGCGAAGACACTCTTGCCCGTCCCGGCCGCACCGCGCACGGCCATCACCAGGCGGCGCTTGCGGGGACGGCGGCTCAGCGGGTTGATGCGTTGGGTTGCCATGATACGCTCCTGCAAATGATGAAAAAACGCTCGTTACGGGGCCCCTCACGGGAGACGCCACGTGACCGAACTTAAGCCCCCTCTGTGACACACTTGCGTCACAGCTTCAAAGCGAACAAACACAGGCACACGCAAAAAAATTTTGCTCCGGGACTAACTTTTCCCTCCTGTGGGGTCTCTATACAGGTTGAGTGCGTCCTGAAGCGCCGGCCGTCCGGGGCCGGCATGACGAACGGCAGACATGAGCAAGGCCGGCGGCCCTCTCTCCGACGAGATCCTGGTCGTGGCCGCCATCCTCGGCGACCTCGACGCCTTCAACGAACTGGTGCTGCGCTACCGTGCCGCCGTGGTTCGCCTGGCCGAGAGCATCGTCGGTGCCGGTGACGCCGAAGACGTGGCCCAGGACGCGCTCCTGCTGGCTTTCCGGGCCCTGCCCTCCATCGAAGAACCCGAACGCTTTGCGGCCTGGCTGATGGCGATCACCCGAAACCATGCCCTCCGGTTCGACCGCACGAAGCGCCGCCGGGAGCACCGGCGCGTCGACCTGGACGCCGTGCTGCTCGAGCACGTGGCAGCGCTGGCAACACCGCCGGACCGCACGGGCGAGACGAACGAGGTGGTCATGTGCGCCCTCTGCCACCTCCCGGAAGCCTATGCCTTGCCCCTGCGCCTGCACTTTCTCGACGGCATGCCGCTCCGGCGTATCGCCGCCTTCCTCGACGTGCCGCTCTCGACGGTCAAATGGCGCCTCTACCGGGGCAAGCGCCTGATGCGAGACGTCATCCACCAACTGGAACCCCCGGCATGACGGAAGAACGCGAACTGAAACGCCTGGCCCGGCTCCTGCGCACCCTGGTGTGGGATGCGGGCTTCGCGGTGGTGCACCGCACGCCCCCGGACACCCTCCCCTTCCTCCGGCGGCAGTACGCCGGCATCGCCCACCGCCTGCGGGAACTCGACCCCGCCTTCGCCCGGCTGCCCGGCCTCCCCGAAGACGCCTCCCCCGGCGCCGTCCGCATGGCGGCCCGGTCGGTCCTGGCCTGCATCGAGGTGCACCTGCGTCACCGGCAACGCACGCGCCGGTCCCTGCCGACAACCGGGTGCCTCCTCGTCAGGCTCCTCGGCGCTCCCTACGCAACCTGAACCTTCAGAAACGAAACGTCATGGAACGAGAGCAAGAGATCGCCAAGCTGGTCAACGTCCTTCGCCGCGCCGCCCGGACGGCCATGCAGGCCCACTGGACCGGCGGCGACGCCGATGCCGCCGCCTTCTGCGTCCGGCAATACAACCGGGTGCTGGAACGCCTGGCCACCCTCGACCCCGGCGTGCGGGCCGTCTTCGAGCCCCTGCCCGAAGACAGCTCGCTGACGGTGGCCGCCATGGCGTGCCGCCAGCTGGCCGCCTACTACGAGGACGAGGTGGACGAACCCTCCGCCTGGGGACGCGTCTACGGCGCCGCCTTCGACGCCGACGCCTTCAAAACCTTCTGGCAGCGCTGCGCCGGCGACATCGAAGACCTGGGCGAATACATCCGCGAAAGCATCGAAAGCTGGGCGCGCGAGCGCAAGCGCTCGCACCACCGGGCTCACACCCGCCGGGACGACACCCCGGAAGAACCCCCGGCCTGATTCCCTCGAAACAACCGCCCGCATCGGGGATTTATACGGAACCTTCGCCCTGTCCCACCCGCGTTCCGTATGGCCGGCATCTACCTGCACATTCCCTTTTGCACCCAGCGCTGTTCCTATTGCGACTTCTATTTCGTCACCACGCAGAAGTCGCACACGTCGTTCGTCGAGGCGTTGCGGATGGAACTGGAGCACTATGCCCTCGAATACGGGCGGCGTGAACCCATCGAAACCATCTACTTCGGCGGCGGCACCCCGTCGCTGCTCCATCTCGACGAGCTGGCCCGTATCCTCGACACCATCCATACCCACTACGACACCGCCTCCGTCTCGGAGGTGACCGTCGAGATCAACCCCGAAGACGTCGACCTCGACTACCTGCGCGGCCTCCGCGACCTCGGCGTCGACCGGCTCAGCATCGGCATCCAGTCCTTCTTCGACGCCGACCTGGCCTTCATGAACCGTTGCCACGACGCCGCACGGGCCGAAGCGGTCATTCCCCTCGCCCGCCGGGCCGGCTTCGACAACTTCTCCGTGGACCTCATCTTCGGCCTGCCGGACCAGCCGCCCGAGTACTGGGCCGCCAACCTGGAAAAGGTCGTCCGCTACGAGGTACCCCACCTCTCGACCTACCTGCTCACGGTCGAAGAACGCACCCCGCTCTTCAAGCAGGTGGAACGCGGGCTGGTGAAGCTGCCCGAAGACGAAGACGTGGCCGACCTTTACCGGTTCACCATCCGTTACCTGCAGGAGCACGGATACGAACACTACGAGATCTCGAGCTTTGCCCGGCCCGGACGGCGGGCCCGTCACAACCAGCTTTACTGGACGCACCAGAACTACCTCGGCTTCGGCCCCTCGGCCCACTCGTTCTGGTGGAAGGGCCTGCCCGCCACGCGATGGGCCAACGTCCGCAACCTCCGCCGGTACGAGGCCCTCGTGCGGCAGCGATACGCCCCCATCGACTTCAGGGAGCAACTCGACCTCGACACCCTGGCCAACGAATACATCATGCTCCGCCTCCGCACGGCCGACGGCCTCGACCTCGACCACCTGGAGGCCCGCTACGGCGTCGAGTTGCTCGTCGAAAAGGTGGACGAGCTGGCCTGGCTGGAACGGCAGGGCTACATTGCCCCCATCCGCAACAGCCGCGTGCGCCTGACCGAACTGGGCAAGACGCTCTGCGACACCGTCACCGAGTACCTGATGATCGATCCGATCAAGACTTGATGCCTCGACTGCGTCCCCCCTGCCGCTGTATCCTCCTCGTCCTGTGCCTCCTGCCCGGCCTCGCGGCCTGTCGCGACGAACCGCCGCCCCCGCGCGAGATCCCCTTCCGCGTCGACGGCTCCCTCGATTTCCTGCGGCCGGACAGCACCCTCATCACCCGCATCGCCATCGAAATCGCCGCGACCGACTCGGCCCGGGCCCGCGGCCTGATGGAACGCCGCTCCCTCCCGCAACGCGGCGGCATGCTCTTCGTCTACGACCACGACAGCACCCGCACCTTCTGGATGCGCAACACCCCCCTCCCGCTCGACATCCTCTTCATCGGCGCCGACGGCCGCATCGTCAACATCGCCAGGCGTACCCGGCCGTACTCCGACGACCTGATCCGCTCCCGGGGCCCCGCCCGCCACGTGCTCGAAGTGCGGGCCGGCTTCACCGACCTCCTCGGCATCGACACCACCACGTTCGTCCGCTGGCGCCGGCGATGACCCCCACCGCACGCTCCCGCCAACCGAAACCGATCCGCGATGAACAAGCCGACACCCGAACCCCGAAACCCGGCCCGGTTGCTGCTCTGTTCCCTGGCCTTCCTGCTCTTCGGCCTGGCCGCCTGCGGCGACGGCTCCGGCTCGTCCCCCGCCCCGGCCACCCCCGACATCCCCTTCCGCAAGGACGGCACGCTCACCTTCCTCCGCGACGGGGAGCCCGTCGTCACCATCGACATCGAGATTGCCGACACCGACTCGGCACGCACGCGCGGGCTGATGCAACGCACCGGCCTGCCCGAACGCAGCGGCATGCTGTTCATCTTCCCGCAGGCCGAGCCGCAGAGCTTCTGGATGGCCAACACCCCGCTCTCGCTCGACATCCTCTTCGTCGGGCCCGACTCGCAGATCGTGAGCATCAGCAAGTACACCACCCCCCTTTCCCCCGAGAACATCACCTCTGAGGGGCTGCCGGCCCGGTTCGTGATCGAGGTGGAAGCGGGTTTCGTGGACACCTACGGCATCGTCGAGACCGACCGGGTGCGCTGGGAAGACCTGCGTTGAGGCACCCAGGCCGGCCCGCGGCTTACCCGTCCGTCAGCGCGTCGTGCAGCCCGGTATGGCCGGTATGGGGGCGGTAGGCCTTCTCGACGGCCCGGATCGCCCGGCCCAGCAGCTCGACGCCCTGATCGATCTCTGCCTCCGTGATCGTCAGCGGGGGCCGGAACCGGATGGACTGCGTGCCGCAGCCGAGGATGATCACCCCCTGCTCGTAGCAGTGCTGCAAGACGCGGTTGCGAAACTCGGGCGTGGGCAGGTCGAAGGCACACATGAGCCCGCGTCCCCGGACGTTGGTGACCACCGGGCTCGCCCCGGCCAGCTCGTGCAGCCGGGCCAGCAGGTGCGCCCCGGCCGTCGCCGCGTGCCCGACCAGGTCGTCCTCCTCGATCACTTCCAGAATCCGGTCGAAGCGCACCATGTCGACCAGGTTGCCGCCCCAGGTGGAGTTGATGCGGCTGCCGACGTGGAAGACGTTGTCCTCCACCTCATCGATGCGCGGGCCGGCCAGGATGCCACAGACCTGCGTCTTCTTGCCGAAGGAGATCAGGTCCGGCTCCACGCCGAGGCCCTGGTAGGCCCAGAAGCTGCCGGTGATCCCGATGCCCGTCTGCACCTCGTCGAAGATGAGCAGGGCGTCGTTCTCGAGGGCCAGGTCCTTGAGGGCCTGCAGAAACACGGGGCGGAAGTGGTTGTCCCCGCCTTCTCCCTGGATCGGCTCGATGATGATGCAGGCGATCTCGTCCCGGCGCGTGTAGAAGTAGTGCTTGGCCTGGCGCAGGGCCAGTTGCTCCCGCTTCTCGATCTCCTCCAGATGCGCTTCCACGGGGAAGGTCACCTTCGGGTTCAGGACGCGCGGCCAGTCGAAGCGGGGAAAGTACATCGTCTTGCGCGGGTCGGCGGTGTTCGTCAGCGAAAGCGTATAGCCGCTGCGCCCGTGGAAGGCCTGGTCGAAGTGCAGCACCTGATGGCCGACCTCCCGCCGGTAGCCCTTCTCGAAGTTTTTGCGCACCTTCCAGTCGAAGGCCGCCTTGAGGGCGTTCTCCACGGCCAGCGCCCCGCCTTCGATGAAGAAGGCGTACTTGAAGGGTGCCGGCATGGCGACGCGGTAGAACGTCTTGAGGAACCGGGCCATGTGGACGGTGCGGACGTCCGAGTTGGTGATCTTGTTGAGGGCGGCTTCGGTGAGCCGTTCCATGAAGGCCGCGTCCGAGGCCAGCTTCGGGTGGTTCATGCCCAGGGCGCTGGAGGCGTAGAAGCCGAAGAAGTCGAGCAGCCGGCGTCCCGAGAGCTGGTCGTAGAGTTCGACGCCGCGGCTGCGCTTCATGTCGAGCACCAGCGGCATCATGCCCCGGGCGTTCAGATGGGCCATGAAGATGTCCTGCACTTCCTGCGGCGTGATAGCGTTGACCGAAACCGCTTCCATGAGTCGATTTTCCAGAACGTTTCAGGGTTGTCGAGACGAAAACGGCGCCGGGCACAGCGTCCGGGCACCGGGCACACAGGATACCAAACCGGGCGGGACGAAGATACGAATTTCGTCCGAAACTTCACGGCGGGGCGTTCCGGCACGCGGGATCATTCCCGGCGGTCGGGGGTTGCCTTCAGGGCCTGTGCCGGCGCCGGTCCCGCCCGGCCCGCACGGCCGCCTTCCCGTCCTTTCAAAGCCGAAATCCCTGCCGTCATGGCCGAAAACCGCCCTCCGCAGCGCCCGTTCAAGCCGGGAGAGATCCCGCTCAGGAAAGTTCGGAAAGAGCCGTTTGCCCCCTCGGGCGACGGGGATGCCGGCCTGCTGGAGTTGCCCGTGATCGAGCCGCCGGCGGTGCAGAACGCGCGGGGCAAACGCCCGGACTGGCTCCGCGTGAAGCTTCCCTACGGCGAGACGTACCGGAAGCTGGTCGACATCATCGAGACGCACAACCTGCACACGGTCTGCCAGAGCGCCCGCTGCCCGAACATGGGCGAGTGCTGGACGGCCGGCACGGCGACGTTCATGATCCTGGGCAACGTGTGCACGCGCTCGTGCGGCTTCTGCGCCGTTATGACGGGCCGTCCCGACCCCGGGCTCGACTGGGACGAGCCGCGCCGCGTGGCCGAGGCCGTCCGCCTCATGGGCATCCAACACGCGGTCATCACGTCGGTCAACCGCGACGAGCGCGAGGACGGCGGCGCCCCCATCTTCGCCGAGACGATCCGCCTGCTCCACGAACTCGGCGTCACCGTGGAGGTGCTCACGCCCGACTTCCGGGGCAACCGGGAAGCCTGCCGGATGGTCTTCGACGCCCGGCCGGACGTCTTCAACCACAACGTCGAGACGGTGCCGCGCCTCTACCGCCGCGTACGCCCCCAGGCCAACTACCAGCGCTCGCTCGACGTGCTGCGCTGGGCCAAGGAGGCCGGCCTCAAAACCAAGAGCGGCATCATGGTCGGCCTCGGTGAAACCGACGACGAGGTGCTCGCCCTGATGGACGACTTCGTCGAGATCGGCCTCGACGTGATGACCATCGGCCAGTACCTCCAGCCCACGAAGATGCACCTGCCCGTCGAGGCCTTCATTCACCCGGACAAGTTCCGCTGGTACAAGGAGGTGGGCGAGGCGAAGGGCATCGGCCACGTCGAGAGCGGCCCGCTCGTGCGCAGCTCCTACCACGCCGAGCGGCACGTGTAGCGCCGTCGGCCCGGTACCCCCGCCCCGGAACACTTGCCCCCGTGTGCGAAGGAGAACCTGCTTCGCCTCGAAGGGCCCGAAAGGGCACGCGGCTTCGCGCTGGTGGGCACGGTGACGCCGCAGGCGTGGACCGGTATCCCTGTTGACACGCCCCCTGAAAGCAGGGGGATTCCTGCTTCATCGACCGTAGCCCCACTGACCAGAGTCAGCGGCGGTTGGCGATATATAGCGCTGGTCCATGCTATTGAAGGCGTCGTTGTGCAGCGCGATGTAGCCGCACCCTTCACGGGTGCGCCCCCTGGCCCACCTGGAGACCCGTACTTCAGGCGCACCTCCTGGCGTCGGTATGCCCGGGTCAAAGCCTGCGGCTACCGGACTACCCCGGGAGCCCCTCAACGATTATGACCCCTGCCCGGTGGGCGGGGAGTCCCGGTGAGGAACGCATGCACCTCTTCCGCCGGCCCGACCCCGATGGCTACCGGCACCACCCGACGCACCGGCGTGACGATAGGCCCGGAGATCGACGTCCTTGCCTGCCGTACTGGCCCGATGCCGGCGCGGGCTGCTGATTCCCCCGTCTCCGCTGCCGGGTATCGACGAGGCCGGCGCGGGCAGCGAAAGGTCACCGGCGAGGCTCGAAAGGTGCCGCGTCCCGGCCCGGCGTCCCGGCTCGCCTGCAAAAACTCGGTGAAAATCCCCTTGAGTTCTAGAATTTCTTGCGTTACTTTCCTAGCCGTGTGAAAAAAGCAGGTACGCGAAGTCCTCCCGGGCGTGCCCTCTCCCCTCGGCCGCAACCCTTCCGTCCAGGCTTTATGTCGGACATTCGCTTCCCGCAAGCCCGGCCTCTCTGTGTCCGATGTGGTGTTGATCTGTGCCGTTCTGCCATGAGCCTGAAACGCGGCCCCTGAACCGGTTGGTCCTTTTCCCGGCTATCGACGGGACCCCTCTTGTTGCATCAACCCACGGGACACGGACATGAAGCACCGCAAAGCGCTTTCGAAACCCTTTCTCGCCGTATCCTTTCTGCTGCTGTGCGTGTTCGTGTTCGTGTGGGACGGAGCCCAGGCCGCCGGCTCGTCCATGCCCCTGCTGCAGGACGCCGGCGGTTACCGCCCCTTCCCCATCGAGGGCATCAGCAGCCGGGTGGCCATGTGGGTGGTGGCCGAGCTGCACCTGATGTTCGCCGCCTTCGTGCTGGCCGTGCCGCTGTTCGCCCTGATCATCGAATTCATCGGCTACAAGACGGGCGACCGGCGCTACGACGAGCTGGCCTACGAGTTCACGAAGCTCCTGTCGGTTTCTTTCTCCTTCACCGCCACCCTGGGAGCGCTGCTCACCTTCGGGCTGATCGTCCTCTACCCGAAGCTGACCGAATACCTGATGTCGATCTTCAGCTGGACGTTCTTCCCGTACGTCCTGCTGTTTTTCCTGGAGGCCATCTTCCTCTACAGCTACTACTACGGCTGGGGAAAGATGAACCCGAAGGTGCACCTGCTCCTGGGGGTGCTGCTCAACCTGACGGGCACGGCCATCATGTTCATCGCCGACGCGTGGCTGACGTTCATGAACACGCCGGCCGGCATCGACGAGGCGGGCAACCTGGTCAGCCTCTGGGGCGCCATCAACAACTACACCTGGATGCCGATCAACATCCACCGGCTGATCGCGAACGTGGCCTTCGGCGGGTCGATCGCGGCGGCCTATGGCGCCTACAAGTTCCTCGGTGCCCGGACCGAGGCTGAGAAAGCCCACTACGACTGGATGGGGTACGTGGGCAACTTCATCGCCATCAGCGCGCTGTTGCCGCTGCCGTTTGCCGGGTACTGGCTCGGCCGCGAGATCTACGCCTTCTCGCAGACGCTGGGCATCACGCTCATGGGCGGCACCTTCTCCTGGTTGTTCATCATCCAGGCGGTGCTCATCGGCAACCTGTTCCTGGCCGCCAACTACTACCTGTGGCTGGGGATGGAACGCATCCCGGGCTCGGAGCGCTACCGGAAGTTCATCAAGTACCTGCTGGCCTCCATCACCGCCTGCTTCATCGTATGGGCCACCCCGCACTCGCTCGTGGCCACCGTCGAGGAGGCGCGGCAGATGGGGGGAGCCCACCACCCGGTCCTCGGTGTGCTCGGGGTGATGTCCGCCAAGAACACCGCCGTCAACATCCTGATCCTGACCACCTTCATCAGCTTCCTGCTCTACCGGCGCAGCAACAAGGAGGCCACCGTCTCCTGGGCGAAGGCCGGCAAGACGGCCCAGTTCGCCATCTTCGCCGTCGTCGTGGGTATCGTCGTCTTCCTGGGGGTCTACGGCTACTTCGTCGAGGCGACGGTGCGCATCGGGCTGTCCGTGCCACAGGTGCTCTCGGTGCTCTTCGCCATGGTCTCGGTCACGATCATCGACATCTTCCTGTTCAGGGATGCGAAGATCACCGGGCCGATCCAGTGGGGCAAGATGCCCAACCGGGCCCAGTACGCCCTTTTCTTCATCGCCATCACCTTCGCCTGGACGATGGGGTTGATGGGATACGTCCGCGCCGGCATGCGGCAACACTGGCACGTCTACGGCGTCCTGGAAGATACCTCGCCCGACGCCTTCACCCCGACGCTCGGCTTCGCCTCCAACGTCATCTCGGTGACGGTGCTGATTTTCTTCACCTTCATCGCCATCGTCTTCTGGATCACCGGGCTTTCGGGGCGCAAGGCATGGGTCGCCCGGCCGGACGTGCCTCCGGAAGACGAAACCGCCCAGGCGCTGCCCGGTGATGGGGACGCCCAACCTGCGAAACAACCGGCCTGGGAGGGGGCTGCGTCGTGAAAACCGCGTTGAAGATTTTCGCTTTCACCATCCTCGTCTCGGCCTTCTACAGCTACGTCGGCCAGTGGGTGCCCCAGAAGGAGACGTACCCGCCGGAGACCGTTGAGCTCAGTGCCGACATGACGACCGAAGAGCTGGTGGCCGCCGGCCAGGAGATCGTAGCCGGCAAAGGTACCTGCCTGGGCTGCCACACGATCGGGCAGGAAGGCGGCGCGCTGCGCTTCCCGGACCTGGGCAACATCGGCGCCGTCGCCGGCACCCGGCGCGAAGGCTATTCGGACGTCGAGTACCTGGCCGAGTCGCTCTATGAGCCGAACGTCTTCATCGTCGAGGGTTTCAACCCGGGCATGCCTGCCGTGCACCGCCCGCCCATCGGCCTGACGGACCAGGAGATCCTGGCGGTCATCGCCTACCTGCAGTCGCTCGGCGGCACGCCCACGGTGACGCTGGCGACGGAGCTGCGCTGGCAGGGCCAGGCCCCGGCCACCCCGGCCGCCCCGGCAACACCGTCCCCGGGCGGCGCGGAGGCGATGGACGGCCCGGCCCTGGTGCAGGCCTACCTGTGTAACACCTGCCACAGCTTCGACGCCCCCACCCCCGGCGCGGGCCCGAGCCTCTACGACGTGGGCCGCCGCCTCTCGAAGGCCGAGATCTACGAAGCCATCATGGAGCCGGATGCCGTCGTGGCCGAAGGGTACGCCCCCGGCGTCATGGGCGCCACCCTCAACGCCACGGGCTTCTACGACAGGATCACCAGCGCCCAGCTGAAAACCCTGGTCGACTACCTGGCCTCGCTGCAAGGCGGGTGACCCCGGCGCGCGCGGGAGCGTGCCCCCTGCCGCCGGCTCCGCGCCCAAGCGTTCAACCTCCGACCTCACCCCCACGCCGCCATGAACCTCCTCGTCTTCGCCGCCGTCCTCGCCGCGATGCTGGCCGTGCGGTTCTTCTTGAAGAACCTGCACATCCTGGTGTGGCTCGCGCTGTGGTGGGTGGCGCTGTTCGTCGTCTTCAAGTACGGGATCGAACCGCCGCTGCCGGCCTCCATCGTCAACATGTTCATGGCCATCGTCACGCTGGCGTTGCTGGCCTATCTCTCGGCCACCACCTCCTACTTGCGGCAGGCCACCGAGGCGGTCGTACGGTTCATGGTGGACCGGCGGTTCACGGTGCCGCTCGTCGTGGTCCTCCTCACCGTGCCGGCGCTGGTCGCCTGGCAGGTCTACGCCGAGCGTACGGCCCGCCCCACCCCTCCCGTCTCGGGCCGGACGATCCACCCGCCCCCGCCCAACACCATCTCGTTCAAGGGCAAAACCATCGACCTGGTCAACGGCGAGAACCCCTACCGGGCACTCGAGACCTCGGACCCCGAAGCCTTTGCCGCCCACGTGGAGAACGGGCGCCGCATCTACTACGAGAACTGCGTCTTCTGCCACGGCGACAACATGGAGGGCGACGGCCTCTTCGCCCACGGCTACGACCCCCTGCCGGCCAACTTCAACGACCCGACCACCATTGCCATGCTCCAGGAGACCTACCTCTTCTGGCGCATCGCCAAGGGCGGACCGGGCCTCCCCTCGGAATCCACCCCCTGGGCCTCGGCCATGCCGGCCTGGGAAAACTTCCTCACCGAGGAGGAGATCTGGGACGTGATCCTGTTCCTGTACGACTACACCGGCTTCCGCCCCCGCGCCCGGGAGGAGATTCACTGAGACGAGAGGAGGGGGAACCACGGGGTGCGAAAAAAACGACACGCATCGAACGGAGGGACCATGCGACACGACGCCAGCCCACAGCGTTGCTGCGGCCGCCCACCGGCGTGTAGACGCCGGGCCGCGTTGCTCCTGGCGGCCCTGGTGGTGCTGCCCACCGGCCTGCTCGCGCAGGAACCCGACCTGGGCACGGAAGCCCAGCGGGCAGCCGGGCGCCAGGTCTACCTGGAGAAATGCGCGCAGTGCCACGGAGAAAACGGAGACGGGCAGAGCTACGCCACCCCCTTCCTGCGTCCCGCCCCGCGCGACTTCACCGCCGGCATCTTCAAGTTCCGCACCACCCCCAGCGGCGAACTCCCCACGACGGACGACCTCCGGCGCAGCATCCGCGAAGGCATGCCCTACACCAGCATGCCGGCCTGGCGCGGCGTCCTCTCCAGCACCGAGATCACCAACCTGGCCTACTTCATCAAAACCTTCAACGACGACTTCACCGGCCCCTACGGCGTCCCCACCGTCGTCGAGATCCCCCGCGACCCCGGCTTCGACGAAGACAACCTCGAACGTGGACGGCAGGTCTACGAGGAAAACCAGTGCGCCGACTGCCACGGCAACCAGGGACGCGGCAACGGCCCCTCGGCACCCACCCTGGAAGACCAGTGGGGCTTTCACATCCGCCCCGCCGACCTGACCAAACGCTGGACCTTCCGCAACGGACAGACCCGCCGGGACATCTACCGCACCTTCACCACCGGCCTCGACGGCTCCCCCATGCCGTCGTACGACATGCCCGAAGAAGACCGCTGGGCCCTCGTCGACTACGTATGGTCGCTCTCCCGGAGCGAGCCGAACTACGCCACGGCAGCTTATTCCCACGCCGTCGAAGGCCCGCTCGACCTGAGCCGGGGCCCCGCCCTTTTCGAGGAAGCCGAGCCGGCCTACTTCCCCGTCGTCGGCCAGGTCATCGAGCCGGGACGCTCCTTCTACCCCGGCGTCAACGGCATCGAGCTGCGGGCCGTGCACAACGCCGACGAGATCGCCTTCCTGGTCACCTGGCATGACCTCCGGGCCGACACCCGGGGACGCAACGGCCCCGACCTCCCGGCGCCGATGAACGAACCCGCCCGGCCCGACACCGCCACCACCTTCTCGGACGCCGTCGCCCTCCAGTTCCCCGCCACGCTCCCCACCGGCGTCGAGCGCCCCTATTTCCTCTTCGGCGACCGGAAGAACGCCGTCGACCTGTGGTTCGTCGACCTCGCCGAGGGAACGGGACGCCGGTATATCGGGCGCGGCTACCGGGACCTCCAGCCCGCCTCCGACGGCCCCCCGATCGAGGTCCGCACCGCCTACGACGACGGGGCCTGGCAGGTCCTCTTCAAACGCGCCCGCCTCGCCGGGGAGGGCCTCTCCTTCCCCGAAGACACGTTCGTCCCCATCGCCTTCTCCGTATGGGACGGGTTCAACCAGGAACGCGGCAACAAGCGCGGCATCACCTCCTGGTATGCCGTCTACATCGCCCCGCTGGAACAACCCGCCGCGCTCGGCCCCGCCCTCGGCTACGGCCTCGCCACCCTGCTGCTGGGACTGGCCCTCGTCGGCTACACCCGCCGGAAATACCGGACGGCGACGGCGTGAGACCGAAGGCGCTTGATGAATGGTGAACGGAGAATGATGAACAGGACATGACCGACCATGAACGGCAAGCACAAACTTTATAGGAAAGGGGAAGGTACGGAGGGGGCTGTAAAACCCCTGACTTCAGTCGGCGGGATAAGGCGATGGTACATCGCCCTTGGACCCCCTCCGTTTCCTGTGAGGGCGTTCTCCACCGTCTGTAGACGGCGGCACGACTGAACAGGAACCTTACGCACATAATAGGGGTGCGTGTAACTATGCCCGAGGTGATACGAACATATCGTTACCGAGCCTACCCGAACGCTGAGCAGAGGGAGAACCTTGCTCGCACGTTCGGGTGTGCCCGATGGGTGTACAACTGGGGTCTGGAGCGCAGAACCAACGCCTACTACGGCGAAGGCAAGAGTCTCACCTACAACAGTCTCGCCGTGGAACTTACGCAGGTCAAGAAGCGAGAGGAGACAAAGTGGCTCCAAGAAGTCTCCAGCGTCGTACTCCAGCAATCACTTCGCAACCTCGAACGCGCCTTCACGAACTTCTTCGAGCAGCGAGCAGGCTATCCCAGGTTCAAACGTAAGAGTGCCAACCAAAGCGCGACCTACGCCAACAGCGCCTTCCGTTTCGACCCCGAAACGATGACGCTTACGCTGGCGAAGCAGAAAACGCCGCTCAAAATCCGATGGAGCCAAAAGCCGGAGGGAGAGGTTGTCAAGGTAACCGTGACGCTCGACTCTTCTGGGCGCTACCACGTCTGCCTGCACTGCCGGTGCTGTGTGGAACCAATGCCCAAAACTGGTAAACGCATCGGCGTGGATCTCGGTCTGAACGACGTAGTGGTGACCTCTGACGGTTTCCGCAGCGGTAACCCGAAGCATCTCCGCAAAGCGTATTACCGCCTGCGTCGGGCACAGAAAGCCCTCAGCCGTAAGCAAAAGGGTAGCAACAACTACGGCAAGGCAAGGCGGCGTCTGGCAAAGATCCACGCCCGCATTGCCGATCAGCGAAACGACTTCATCCACAAGCTCACGACTGATCTCGTCAAGAACCACGACGTGATCGCGGTCGAGAGTCTTGCGGTGAAGAACATGATGAATAACCATTGCCTTGCTCGCTCCATATCGGAGGCGAGTTGGGGCGAGATCGTACGCGGGCTCGAATACAAGTGCGCGTGGTACGGGCGTACGCTCATCAAGGTGGATCGCTGGTTTCCCTCCTCCAAACGATGTAGCGATTGCGGCCACATCAAGGAAACGATACCTCTCAACGTGCACCGCTGGACCTGCGAAGCGTGTGGAGTTGAACATGACCGCGACGTAAACGCGGCGAAGAACATTCTGGCGGTCGGAGCGACCGTTGCAGCCTGTGGAGATCTGAGTAAGACCTCGGTAGCTATTGAGCTACAAGGCATCGGTCTGTGAAGCAGGAATCTCCCGTCTTTAGACGGGGGAGGCTCAAGAACTCGAAGAGCTGACCACCTCCGAGAAAGTAGACCACGCGATACAGGAGAGAGATGATCTCCATCTTCGTCACCAGCATCAAGACCGCCACGGCCAACGCCCGCGCGCGACCCCAACCCTCGCGATGATCCCATTCGCCCCCACACCCCTTTCCTCACTCACCACGCACCACTCAACCATCTCCCCATGCCCCCCGCTTTCACCCCATCACTCATTTCGTGGAACCTGACGCGGCGGTGCAACCTGCGCTGCCCGCACTGCTACCTCTCGGCGGGTGAGGCGGAAGCGGACGAACTTTCGACGGACGAATGCCTGGCCCTGCTCGACGAGCTGGCGGCGCTCGGCACCGAGATGCTCATCCTCACCGGCGGCGAGCCCCTGCTCCGCCGCGACATCTACGAGATCGCCCGGAAGGCCTCGGCCCTGGGAATGTGGGTGGTCATGGGCACGAACGGCGTCCTCGTCAACGACCATGTGGCGCGCAAGATGGTCGACTGCGGCGTCCGGGGCGTGGGCATCAGCCTGGACGCGCTCGACCCGGAAAAGCACGACCGCTTCCGGGGCGGGCCGGATGCCTGGAAGCACAGCGTCCGCGCCCTTGAGATCTGCCGCCGGCACGGGCTCGAAGTGCTCGTGCAGACGACCGTCATGGAGATGAACTACGACGAGATCCCGGCCCTGCTCGACTTCGCCCGGGAGAAGGGAGCCTGGTCGTTCAACGTCTACTTCCTCGTACAGACCGGGCGCGGGCAGGCCCTGAACGACCTCTCGCCCGAGCGCACCGAGGCCCTCCTCACCCGCCTGGTCGAGCTCCAGGACCGCTACCGCCCCATGCTGGTGCGTGCCAAGTGCGCCCCCCAGTTCAAACAGATCGCCTACGCGATGGGGCGCGGCGGGCTGGAGAGCGGCGGCTGCATGGCCGGCACCGCCTACTGCCGCATCACCCCCGGCGGCGACGTGACCCCCTGCCCCTACATGACCGTGGTCGCCGGCAACCTGCGGGAACGCTCCTTCACCGAGATCTGGCAGACCTCGCCCGTCTTTGCCGACCTGCGGGACCGCAGCCGCCTCCAGGGGCGGTGCGGGGCCTGTGAGTTCAACGCGCTCTGCGGCGGCTGCCGCTGCCGGGCCTACGCCGCCACGGGCGACTACCTGGCCGAGGACCCCGCCTGCACCTACCGGCCGACGGGCCGCCCCCTCGCCGAGCCGCCCCTCGACTGGTCCGACAACGCCCGCGCCCGCCTCGAACGCATCCCCATCGCCTTCATCCGGGACAAGGTGCGCCGGGGCGTCGAAGCCTTCGCCCGGCGTCACGGGCTGCCCCGTATCACCCACGACGTGATGACCCGCGCCCTCCAGGGCGCCGACCGCCCCGAAGCCTTCGCCGGCCTGAAGGCACCGGCCTTCAGGCCGCGCCAACCGGCCGAGACGGCCGGTACGGGCCGCCCGGAACCGGGTGCCCGGCCCTGACCCGGAACAGATCCGCACCGAGCGATGCCCTACACCATCACCGACGCCTGCACCGCCTGCGGCCTGTGCCTCGAGGCCTGCCCCATCGACGCCATCGAGCCGGGCACGCCGGTCTTTGTGATCGACCGCGAGCTGTGTTGCGACTTCGAAGAGTGCGTCGCCGTATGCCCCGAAGACGCCATCATCCCCGTGCCGGACGCATGAACGGCCCGGTCGCCCATAACGCCCCGACCCCTCCGGAATGGAACGAGCTCGACTTCGTGCCCTGGGACGCGTTTCGCCGCATGGCCCCCGCCGTCGTGGGCCTGGAGCTTCGCCGCCTGGAAGGGCTGCTGGCCGCCCCACCCGACGACCTCGACACCTACAACGCCCTGGTGCGGGCGCGCTTCGAACTGAAGCGGTTCGTCGACCGCCTGGCCGAAGCGAGCAGGGAAACCGCCGCCGCCACGTGCGGGCCGCACCTGCAGGCGGCCCTCCTCGCCCTCTCGCTCGCTCCCGTCCTCGATCCCGAAACCCGCCAGACCCTGCACTACATCGCCGACCGCCTCACCTACGTGCACGACCGCCTCCGGCTGGTTTACTGACCCCGGTGCCGCCTGCAGCCGTGCCCCGAACACCCGCACGCAATCCGCAATCCGAAATCCGCCATGTACGAAACGATCTTCGTCCCCGTCGACAACTCGGAACACGCGCTGACCGGTATCGATCTGGCCGTGGAACTGGGCAAGCGGTTCGGCGCGGAACTCGTCGGCAGCCACGCCTATGCGGCCCGGATGCACGACTACCGCTTCAAGCAGATGGAGTTCACGCTGCCCGAGGAATACCTCGTCGAGGCCGAGATGGAAAAGCAGCGGAAGGTGCACGACACGCTCATCACCATGGGCCTGGAACTCATCTCCGACTCGTACCTGGTGGTGATGGAGGAGCGATGCCGTGCGGCGGGCGTCCCCTTCACCCCGAAGATGTACGACGGCAAGAACTGGCGCGTGATCGTCCGCGACATCGAGGAGAGCGGGTACGACCTGGTCGTCATCGGGGCGCTGGGGCTGGGCGCGGTCAAGGACAGCCTCATCGGGAGCGTGTGCGAGCGCGTCTGCCGGCGCGTCAAGACCGACGTACTCGTCGTGAAGAACACCGCCCCGGTGGAGACCCAGCTCTTCGGGCGCGGCGGCGACGGCACCGTCGATCACGTCGACGGCGGCGGCATCGTCGTCGGCATCGACGGCAGCCCCGAGTCGTTCGCCGGCCTGCGGACGGCCCTGGCCCTGGGCAAGGCGCTCGACAAACCCGTCGAAGCCGTCTCCGTCTACGACCCCTACCTGCACTACGCGATGTTCAACAGCATCGTGAACGTGCTCACCGAACGGGCCTCGAAGGTATTCAAGTTCAAGGAACAGGAGCAGCTCCACGAGGAGGTCATCGACACCGGCCTGGCCAAGATCTACCAGTCGCACCTGGAGGTGGCCCGCCGCATCGCCGCCGACGAAGGCTACGACCTGAAGATCACGCTCCTCGACGGCAAGGCGTTCGAGAAGCTCCTCCAGTACGTGCGGCGCGAGCGCCCCTGGCTGCTCGTGCTCGGCCGCATCGGCGTGCACAGCGAGGCCGACATGGACATCGGCTCGAACACGGAGAACCTGTTGCGGCTGGCCCCGTGCAACGTGCTCCTCTCGAGCCGCCGCTATACGCCCCCCCTCGACACCGTGGCCGAAGAAACGATGCGCTGGACCGAGCCGGCCCTGCAACTGCTCCGCCGCGCTCCCGACTTCGCCCGCGGCATCGCCCGCACGACGATCCACCGCTGGGCCATGGAGCGCGGCCACTCGGTCATCACGCAGTCCATCGTCGAGCAGGCCATGGCGACGATCCTGCCCCGCTCGGCCATGATCAAGATGGGCATCATCGCCGAGGCGGTGGCGATCGAACAGATCGAAGCCGCCCCCGAGGACGTGGTGACGTACGTCTGCCCCACCTGCGGCTATGCGGCCCGGGGCTTCGCGCCGGCCGTGTGCGCCGTCTGCGGCGGCCCCGGAGACGCCTTCGAGAAGATCGACAAGGAGGCCATCGCCCGCCTGGCCCCCCTCGAAGGCCCCATCGAGGAAGAGGACACGTTCGACCACGTCCGGCTCAAGTGGACCGCCGATGCCCGCAACCGCCTCCGCGAGGTGCCCGACGGCTACCAGCAGCGGCGGGCCAAGGCCCAGATCGAGAAGAGCGCCCGCGTCCGGCGCCTGCCCGTGATCACCCTCGACCTGGTCGAAGACGTCCTCGGCGGTGCCCTCCGCGACACGCAGGACCTGCAGGCCCGCGGCACGCTCGGGCAGGCGGCCGTCGACGCCCCGCCCCCCGGCCAGGAAATCATCCGCGACGGCGCCTTCTCGTGGACGGCCGAGGCCGTGGCCCGCCTCAACCGCGTCCCGGAGGGCTTCATGCGCAAGGGCACCAAAAAACGCATGGAAGACGCCGCCCGCCGCCACGGCACCGACCTGATCACGCTCGAGATCGCCGAAGAGGGCATCCGCGACGCCCTTCAGGTGATGGAGGAGATGATCAAGAAAAAAGCAGAAAAATAGACGACCCGCGATGAAAACCTACCACGACATCGCCACGGACGGGGGATCGAACGTCGCCGCGCAGGTGGGTGAGCAGGCCGCGCGGCTGGCCCGGCGGCTGGCGGGCGTGCGGCACGTCGTCGCCGTGATGAGCGGCAAGGGCGGGGTGGGCAAAAGCGCCGTGACGGTCAACCTGGGGGCCGCGCTGGCGCTCGACGGCCTGACCGTGGGCCTGCTCGACGCCGACATCAACGGCCCCTCGCTGGCCCGCATGACGGGCGTGCTGGGGCAGCCGCTCCGGCTCGAGGACGGGGGCGTCCAGCCGGCCGAAGCGGCACCCGGCCTCAAGGTCATGTCCATCGACCTGCTCCTGGCCGACGAGCACGCCCCCGTCCTCTGGGAGGCTCCCACCCAGCGCGATGCCTTCACCTGGCGGGGCCTGATGGAGATGCACGCCGTGCGCGAGTTCCTCACCGACACCGCCTGGGGCCGGCTGGACGTGCTCCTGATCGACCTGCCCCCCGGCACGGACAAGCTCCCCAACCTGGTGGACCTGCTCCCCGCCCTCGACGGTACCCTCGTCGTCACCCTGCCCTCGGGCGTCTCCCAGCACGTCGTCGGCAAGTCCATCCGCATGGCCACCGCCGTGCTCGGCACCCCGGTGATCGGGCTCGTGGAGAACATGGCCTCGTATGCCTGCCCCCACTGCGGGCGCGAGGCCCCGCTCTTCCCCACCGGCGAAGCCGCGGCGCTGGCGGCACGGCACGGCATCCCCTACCTGGGCGGCCTCCCCTTCGACCCGCGTCTCTCGGCCGCCGCCGACCGCGGGACCGCCTTCATGGTCGAGTACGCCGATACCCCGGCAGGGCGAGCGTTCCGGCGGCTGGCGGAGCAGGTGCGCACGTTCCTCAACCCCGAGCACCCCTTTGCGCCTTCTCCGCGTTCTTCGCGGTAAGACCCTCAACCTTTATCAACGGAGACACACCATGAAATTCCTCTGTGTCGCGTGCGACGAGGCGATGACGCTGAAAGAGACGCGCGGCCCCGACGATGGCTCGATGACCGTCGTCTTCGCCTGCCCGGCCTGCGGGCACGCTGTCGCTATGCTGACGAACGCCATGGAGACGCAGGTGGTGCGGTCGCTGGGGGTGAAGATCGGCGGGCGAACCACACCGGCCGCTCCGATGGAGATGGTGCGCTCCTCCCTGACGACCCGCCGCGAAGGGGCTTTCGAGGACGACCGGCCGGCCTCGCCGGCAACCCCACCGGCGGCGGAAGCCGGCTCGAAGTGTCCCTTCACCGGCATGGTGAACGCGGCCTACGAGCGCACCGCCCTCCCCTGGACGGCGGAGGCCGAAGCCCGGCTCGAGCGCATTCCCGCCTACGTCCGCCCGATGGTCCGCAAGGGCATCGAGCAGCACGCTCGCGACCATGGCTATGCCCGGATCGACGCGGCCGTGATGGACGAGGTGAAGGGCCTCTTCGGCCTGTGACGCCGGCTCACCCGGCCTCGGGAACCCCGGTGCTCAGAGGCCGGACGACCGGCTTGAAGAGAAAACCGTGGATGCCGGCCGGCGTGTCCGGATTGCCCTGCACCACGAACGACTCGCTCACGTCGAAGTCGAGCGTCAGCGTCGAGAGGGAATCCGCCCCGATGACGAAGCCATCGAGGAGCACCTTGATGCCGGTCTGGGCACCGCTGGGCACCTGCAGGTCGAAGCGCCGGCCGTCCTTGAGCACCACGGCTGCCTCACGCACGATCAGGCGGAGCTGGGCATAGGTTCCCGCCTCCAGCGTCGTATCGGCCAGCAGGGCCGTGACACCGCCCCGCAGGTCGAGCAGGTTGAAGGTCCGGGTCGTTTCCGAAACCGTCCGGATCGCGCTCGAATCGCCGGCCGGCACGAGGTCGACACGCGTGATGGTGACGTTGGCCGAATCGACGAGATCGAACGGGAACGGGGCATCCGTCAGGTAGAGCTGCAGGGTCCCACGTGCCCCGGCGGTCGATTCCTCCAGGCTGTCACACCGCGTCAGGCCGCCGAACACCAGCGCCAGCACGGCTACGGTCCACAACAGGTTCTTATGCTGCACAAAGCGCCTGCGCATGGCTTCCCTCCTGATTTTTTGCGAGCAATAGTTGTATCATCGCGGTTCGTCCCCCTGATTTTAATCACGGAACGACGGTATTTTTGTAGAAACGCCCGCAGCGCCTGCCCGGAAGCCTCGCCGGCGGCGGCTCCTCCCCTCCCGGCACCATGTCCGCATCCAGAACCAAATACCGCCAGGCCGCCATCGCCTACCTGATCTACGGGCTCATCTACCTGAGCGGTGCCGTCTACCTGATGGAGACGGGGATGACCACGCGCTCCGGCGCGATATTCTATGGCCTCGGGGTGTTGTTCATCCTCGTCATCCCGCCGCTGATCTGGAAAGGGATCCGGTGGTTTACGCGCCTGATCGCCTTCCTGCTGGCCTTTCGTATCGCCGGGCTGATCCGCCTGATGCTCAACGACGAGGGGGAGGTGGTGCCCCTGCCGTGGGGTGGCGAGCTGCCGATGCTCTACGGGACGGCGGTGTTTGCGCTGGTGGCGACGGTCACCTGCACGATGCTCGTCCGGGCGGCGTGGGATCAGGAGAAGACGACCCGGGAGGCGGCCTGAGGCTCAACCGGCGTCCCACGGCAGGGGGAGCGACCTCCCGCCCGGTTGCGACAAGAGGGCTGCCAGCAGGGCCTGGATCCGCTCCGGGTTCGGCTCCAGCTCGTGCAGGAGGGCGCGGGCGTCGTGCAGGATGCGGCGCCAGGAGTCGTTGTCCGGGAAGCGGGCACGGCCGTGCTGCCGGTTTGCCAGCAGATCGAGCCGCAGCTCCAGGCAGCCGTGAAACCGTTCGAGCATGGCCCGTTCTTCAGGCGTGAAGGCCGCCTCGAAGGCCCGAAGGGCCGCCGCGCTCCGGTCGCCCTTGAGACCGTCCTCAAGGTACTGCGTGCCCGGCACGTAGACCTCGTCGAACCAGATGCGGCAGAGGGTCGCGGCCCAGTCCGGCTGGGCGACGTGCGTGCGGAAGGCATCCCGGCAGGCTTCCGACGTGAGGAAAGCCAGAAAGACGATCACCCGTTCGCGGATGCCGGCGGCGTGGCGCGTCACCTCGTCGTGCATGGCCGTTCAGAATTCGATCTCCGGCAGGTCCTTCCACTTCGGCGGTCCCTCCGGCTTGAAGTTGCGCGTGGCGACAAAGTGCCAGCCCCGGTGGAAGTTGAGCTTGAATTTACCGCCGCCGAAGCGTTCCTGCAGAAACGTCTCCGGGTCGCGGAGCAGGTCGAACAGTTCGGCGGCGTCGCGATCGCTACCGGCCGCATAGCGGGCCAGCCCCCTGAAGCGCACGGCGTTCTGCCAGGGCTCCTGGACCAGCACCGTCACGGTCGAATCGCTCAGGGCTTCGAGGAAGGCCTCCTGGAGTTCTTCCTCCGTCGGCGCCTGGTTGCCGATCCGTGCCAGCTCCCGGAGGATGTAGGGCTTGTATAACGACCAGACCCAGTCCATCGCCGTGCAGGCGTTTGAGGGGAGACGTTCCGGCCGCATTATTACCCCGCCGGGCGTTTTTCGTTCACCCGGTCCAGCGGTGTTTTTCGCAGGATATCCACAGCCCCAACTTCCCCAAATCTTGATATCCTATTCTTTGACATTTAAATTTTCTTTTGATAAAAGAGCATAGAGGTGCTGTGCAGGCACGCCGCATGGAGGGGGGGCCGGGATGTCCCCGGTGGTTGCGGTGGGGCCTTCTGTGACGTCCTGACGCCCCGGTTACGCGATCCATCGTGCCGACCTGGTTCGGCCTTTTCCATATCCACCAGTAACCATCAGGAGACGTGTCCATGAGACGAAACACTGCCCCCTTCCTCTCAGCCCTGATCCTTTCCCTCGTCCTTGCCGGATGTGGAGGTGGAGAACCGTCCGGCGGTGAGGCGGCCGAGACCCCTTCGGGTGCGGCGGCCGGCACCCCGGCGCCGACGGGCAACGCCGTTGTTTCGGGCAGCGTCACCTTCCAGGGCACGCCTCCGCAGCGGCAGCGGCTCCGCCTGGATGCCGACTGCCAGGCCCTGCACGACGGGCCGGTCCTGGCCGAGAACGTGATCGTCAACGAGAACGGCACGCTCCGCAACGTCTTCGTCTATGTGAAGGAAGGGCTGGAAGGGGGCCCGTTCACCCCGCCGGCCGAGCCGGTCGTCTTCGACCAGCAGGGGTGCGTCTACATCCCGCACGTCTTCGGCATCATGGCCGGTCAGACGCTCCGGATCCTCAACAGCGACCCCTTCCTGCACAACATCCATGCGCTCCCGGAGGTCAACCGGCCCTTTAACTTCGGCATGCCGAAACAGGGGGACGTGCGCGAGCAGAGCTTCCGTGTGCCCGAGGTCATGGTCCGGATCAAGTGCGACGTCCACCCGTGGATGAGCGCCTACGCCGGGGTGCTCGGTCATCCCTTCTACAGCGTCACCGGTGAGGATGGCACCTTCACCATCGCCAACCTGCCGGCCGGTTCCTACGTCATCGAGGCCTGGCACGAGGAATACGGCACCGCGACGCAGAACGTGACGGTGGCCGAAGGCGAGACGGCCACGGTCTCCTTCTCTTTCGGGGCGGGCACCTGAGCGGCCCCGCCCCACGGGCGGCGCGACGTGTTGCCGCCGGTAGCGCTTTCGCGCACCGGAAGCAATGTCCCGTGCGTCATGGTTTTCCCTTCCCCCCATCTCACGCAACGCTATGGCTAACGGCGCCAAGGATAAGAACACGCATGCCGCGCCCGAGCTGGACGAGGCGCAGGCCGCGCACCCCACCCACGACCCGGGCCATGGGCCCCCCCCCGAACCCGGCTTCTGGCGCAAGTACGTCTTCTCGACCGATCACAAGGTCATCGGCATCCAGTACGGCATCACGGCCCTGCTCTTCCTCTTGATCGGGTTCTGCCTGGTGATGCTGATGCGCTGGCAGCTGGCCTACCCGGGCGAGGCGTTGCCGCTCATCGGCAAGCTCTTCGGCGAGGCCAACATGCCCGACGGCGTGATGCAGCCGGAGTTCTACAACCAGCTCGGCGCCATGCACGGCACCATCATGGTGTTCCTGGGCATCGTGCCGCTGGCCGTCGGCGCCTTCGGCAACTACGTGGTGCCCCTGCAGATCGGCGCGCCGGACATGGCCTTCCCCAAGCTGAACATGGCCAGCTACTGGGTCTACTTCCTGGGCGGCGTGGTCATGCTGGCGAGCTTCTTCGTCCCTGCCGGGGCCGCCAAGGCGGGCTGGACCTCCTACCCCCCGCTGGCCGACATCGAGACGATGGGGCAGACGATGTGGCTCATCGGCATGCTCTTCCTCATCACGTCGTCGCTGCTCGGGGCGGTGAACTTCCTCACCACGATCATCCAGCTCCGCGCGCCGGGGATGACGTTCATGCGCATGCCCTTCTTCGTCTGGGCCCAGTTCGTGACCGCCTTCCTGTTGCTGCTGGCCTTCCCGCCGCTGGAAGCCGCCGCCATCTTCCAGCTGATGGACCGCCTGGCCGGCACCAGCTTCTTCCTGCCGAGCGGGCTGGTCGTCAGCGGGGAGGTGCTGGACGTGGCCGGCGGCGGCAGCCCCCTCCTGTGGCAACACCTGTTCTGGTTCCTGGCCCACCCCGAGGTGTACGTGCTGATCCTGCCCGCCATGGGCATCGTGGCCGAGATCATCGCCAACAACACGCGCAAGCCGCTCTGGGGCTACAAGGCGCTCGTCTACTCGGTGATCTTCCTGGGCTTCATGTCCTTCATCGTGTGGGCCCACCACATGTTCATCACGGGCATGGGCACCACCATCAGCGCCTTCTTCCAGGTCACGACGATGATCATCTCGATCCCCTCGGTCGTCATCCTCTCGGCGCTGTTCATTTCGCTCTGGGGCGGATCGATCCGCTTCACCACCCCGATGCTCTTCGCCCTGGGGTTCCTCCCCATGTTCGGCATCGGGGGGCTCACGGGCCTGCCGCTGGGCCTGGCCCCGACCGACATCCACCTGCACGACACCTACTACGTCATCGGCCACTTCCACTACGTCGTGGCCCCGGGTACCATCATCGCCCTCTTCGCCGGCATCTACTACTGGTTTCCCAAGATCACCGGGCGCAAGATGAACGACCGGCTCGGCAAGATCCACTTCTGGGGAACGATCCTGTTCATGAACGGCATCTTCTTCCCCATGTTCATCCAGGGCATGGCAGGTGTCTCCCGGCGGCTCTACGACGGCGGCCAGGTCTACCAGATCGCCGAGCCGGTGATCCACTACAACGAGTTCATGTCGATCTGCGCCTGGCTGCTGGCTCTGGCACAGATCCCGTTCATCATCAACTTTTTCATGAGCCTGAAGAAGGGGGAGAAGGTGGAGGCGAACGTGTGGAAAGCCACCACGCTCGAATGGTCCGCCGCCCCCTCGCCGCCCGTGGCGCACGGCAACTTCCCGAAGCTGCCCACGGTGCACCGGGGGCCGTACGAATACAGCGTCCCCGGCCACGACCGGGATTACCTGCCACAGGACGAAGCTCCCACCGTAGCGGTGGAGCGCTGAGCAGGGCGCAGCAGGCGCGGGAAAAACAACCCGCTCCGGACCGGACCCCGTGGCCGAGCACGCCACCGCCCCCCTCAACCCGCAACGCGAAACCCGAAACGGATGGACATCCCCTACACCGTAACCGCCCGGCCGGACACCGGGGTCTTCAATGCCAAGCTCGGTGTCTGGCTGTTTCTCGCCTCCGAGGTGATGCTCTTCGGCGGGCTCTTTGCCGGCTACGTCTTCCTGCGCATCGGCGCACCGGCCTGGCCCGGTGCGCTGCACGGCGAGACGTACGCCCATGCCTCGGAAGTGCTGAACGTCCCGCTGGCCACGCTCAACACGTTCGTGCTGATCGCCTCCTCGGTGACGATGGTGATGGCCTGGGCCTCGCTCATGATGAAGAACTTCGCCCGGTACCGGCTCTACATGGGCGGCACCATCGCCCTGGCCTTTGTCTTCCTGATCGTCAAGGTGTTCGAATACGGAAGCAAGTTCGAGCATGGCCTCTTCCCCTCGGAGAGTAACTTCCTGGCCATCTACTTCACCCTCACGGGCCTGCACGCCCTCCACGTCATCGGAGGTATCATCGTCAACACCTACTTCTGGGGACCGGGGGCAAAGATGTGGCGGACCGACCCGAAACGCTTCACGAACCGCATCGAAGTAGCCGGGCTCTACTGGCACTTCGTGGACCTGGTCTGGATCTTTCTCTTCCCTACGATCTATCTCCTGTAGAACACACCATGGACGAACACACGACCGCCTCGGCCGAAGACATCCGGAAACACGTCCGGGTGTACCTGATCGTTTTCGCCGCGCTGGCTACACTGACCGTCGTGACGGTGGCCGTCAGCTACGTGCACCTGCCGATCCTGCCGGCCCTGGTGGTGGGCCTGCTCATCGCGACGATCAAGGGCGGCCTGGTGGCGGCCTACTTCATGCACCTGGTCTCGGAGAAGAAGGTGATCTTCGGCGTGCTGATCATCACGGCGGTCTTCCTCGTCGGGATGTTCATCCTCACCCTCTCCTCCTTCCACGACCAGGAGGGCATCATGACGTTCACACCCTGACCGTGTCGCTCAAAGCGTTCCACATATTCTTCATCGCCGTCTCGACGCTGCTGGCCTTCGGCTTTGCCGCCTGGAGCCTGTACGCTTTCGTACAGGCCGGGGGCGTGGGCTCCCTCCTGATGGGCCTGGCCGCCCTGCTGCTCGGGCTCGTGCTGGTGGTCTATGGCCGGCGGTTCCGGCAGAAATTTCGGGACGTGGGATCCCTGTGAAGCAAGCATCCGTGCGGAGGTCATCGTCATGAACCTGCTCTTGCTGCACGCGCACGCCGCCGCGACCGCCTGCGAGCGGTGCTTCGGAGCGGCGGCGGATTCGCCGGTCGTCGTCGCCATCGGCCTGTCGATGCTGGCGCTGCTGGTGCTGGTCATCATCGTCTGGGGGGGCATCATCGGCTTCTTCAGCCACGTGGAGAAGCGGTCCAGGATGCTGGCCTCGGGCGAACTCGTCGTCACCGAGGACGGCCGCGTGGTGCCGGCCGCCGCCCGCGCCAACCTCGACGACCTGCTCGACAAGATCAACCACGACGGCTATGAGAGCCTCTCCCCGGCGGAGAAGGCCCGCCTGCACGAACTGGCGACCCCCTGAACCACCCCAAGCTCCCGGACCGTTATGCTCGACATCAGCCACCTGCTCGGTCTCCCTCCGGACGTCTCCACCCACGGCCACGAGCTGGACTACATGACCGGGCTCGTGCACTGGCTCATGCTTCTGCTGTTCGTCGGGTGGGGCGCCTTCTTCCTCTACACCCTCTTCCGCTTCCGGCAATCGAAGAACCCGAAGGCCAGCTACGAGGGGGCCCGGGGTCACTTCTCGACGTATGCCGAGGGCGGCGTCGTGCTGGCCGAAGTGGTGCTGCTCTTCATCTTTGCCATCCCCACCTGGGCCTTCCTGAAGAACGAGTTTCCGCCCGCCGGGGAAGCCCTGGTCGTGCACGCCGTCGGCGAGCAGTTCGCCTGGAACTTTCACTATCCCGGCGCCGACGGCCAGTTCGGCCGGCGGGACGTGAACCTGGTGGATGCCGCACTCAACCCGCTCGGTATCGACTTTGCGGGCGATCCCCATGCCGCCGACGACATCGTCACCGTCAACGAGCTGCATGTGCCCGTCGGCCGGCCGGTGATCGTCCACGTCACCTCGAAGGACGTGATCCACAGTTTCTCCCTGCCCAACCTCCGGGTGAAGCAGGATGCCATCCCGGGCCTGGACATCCCCGTCTGGTTCGAGGCCACGCAGACGGGCCGCTTCGACATCGGCTGCGCCCAGCTCTGCGGCCTCGGCCACTACCGCATGCACGGCTGGCTGACCATCCACACGCCGGAGGCATACGAGCAGTGGATGGCCGAGCGCATCGCCGAGATCGAGGAATACGGCCGCTGAACGGGTCTTCCGTCCGGCCCTACCCCACCGCCGGCGCCGGGGAGCCCCCCTTCTCCACCGGCGGCCCCGGCTCGATGTTGCGTCCCCAGAAATAGTAATCGAGAGAGAAGCGTCCCGGCCCGAAAACCAGCAGCACGCAGAGCAGGAAAAGCACGAGCGTCGCCAGTTCGAGCGACTGCGTCGGCGAGAGCAAGCCCTCACGCAGGTGCACCAGCGCCACGGCGCCGACCAGGATGGGCAACTGGATCAGCGCGGCGATGCGGGTGAAGAGCCCCGCCGCCAGCAACGCTCCCCCGAAGATGTGGGCCCAGGTGACGTAATGCACGAACCAGCCGAGCCCCGGCTCCTCCACCAGCACCGACAGGCGGATCGGGTCGAGGAGGAAGAGCACGCCCCGCACCAGCAGGGCCACCCCCAGAAAGATACGCACCAGGTCGGTGGCAATGGTGTTGTGCCGCCACTGCCAGCGCAACAGCTTTCGATAACGGTCGACGATCATGGTTCGCTTCGTTTGGTGCCGAAAAGACCGGTCGGGCCGGGCCTGCCCTGCCCGGCTAACCCAACGATATCCAATCGCCTCCGCCTTGTCAACAGGAGGCCGGCGCGCCGGCGGATCCCGCGACGCGGGGACAAGACTTTTTATCCGCCAGATCGTACATTAACCAAACCTTCACACGACGGCCGGTGCCACCAAACCAGCGAGCGTCATGAAAACCATCCTGAACCTCTTCGAGTGGCGGGAAACCCACGAAAACTACGGCCTGGACTTCATCCGCATTTTTCTGGGCATCGCGCTCTTCGTCCGCGGCTACCTGTTCATGACCAACCAGACGCTCCTGCAGGACTTCATCGAGGAGAGCGGGCTGTTGCTCGGAGGCACCATCATCCATTACATCACGCTGGCCCATCTCTACGGGGGCTTCATCATGGCCCTGGGCCTGATGACCCGCATCGCGGCGCTGGTTCAGATCCCCGTGCTCATCGGCGCCGTCTACGTTCACCTGACGGAGGGGCTGCTGGCCCAGGGGCAGTCGCTCGAGCTCTCGGTTCTCGTGCTCTTCCTCCTGCTGATCATCTTCGTCTACGGTCCCGGCCGCCTCTCCCTCGACTACTATTTCTTCAAGTGGCAGCCGGCCGCCCTGCCGGAACTCGATGAACGGGCGCGCGAGGAGGCCCGTACGGCCCGGACCCGGCTGATCGAAGCGGCACGGGCACGGGCCGAGCAGGAGCATGCGGTCCCCCACCCGATGCCGGACACCGGCGTGGCCGTGCTGGAGCAGCCCCGCACACGCACCGCGACGGCCCCCACCCGGATCGACCCGGAAATCCTCGAAGCCCTCGAGGCGGCCGAACGGCTCAAGATGGCCATCAAATACGGCGGCATCTTCCTCTTCGCCTTCATCCTGCTCGCCTCCATGATCCTGATGGACGCCGTGCCCATCTTCGAGCGCGGACTGGCGTTCGAGGAATTCGCCGTGGTCGCCGGCACGGTGCTCTTTATCTTCGGGCTGTTCTTCTTCTTCTACCGGAGTGCCTTCTCCGACCGGCGGGCGGGCCGGGGCGGCAACCGCTGAACGCGGTCAGTTGCCCGTCCGCGCGGCGAGGTAGGCGACGAGGGCGTCCAACTCTTCCGGCGTCACGTTGTCGTAGAAGCCGTTGGCGTTGAGCGTGGCCCCCATGACCCCGGCGGCATACCCTTCGGCCACGACGGCATCCGGCTCCATGATGGACTGGCGGATCTCTTCCTCGCTCAGGCGGCTCCCCACGTCGTAGAGACTTGGCCCCACCATCGCCGCCGGGCTGTCGATGGCGTGGCAGGAGGTGCACATGTACTGGTTCAGCAGGGCGACGGCATCGACGGTATCGGCCCGGGCCGTCTCGTCCTCACCGGTCATCGTCCCCGTCGCCGCACCGCCGCCGCCGGCCGCCGCCAGGAGCCGTTCGGCCTGCCGTTGCTGATCGGCGATCGTCTGCGGGTCCACGTTGCTCAGGTCGCCCCGGTAGGCCGTGTCGAACAGGGTGAAGGTCAGGAAGATGACCACGAAGATGATGCCGAGCAGCATCACCACCAGGTTGACCCGGTTGTCGTACTTGAGCGCCATGAAGTAGGCCACCACGAGGGCGGCCTTCGTCCCCGCGATGGCCAGGGCCACCGGCACGTTCAGCGCGCCCAGATCCAAGCGAGCCGTGAGGACGGTGATGACGGTCAGGAAGATCAGCGCCCCGAAGACGGCCAGGAGCACCTTCTTTGGGACGATGTGATGATGACCGTGGTGGACGACGTCGGACATGGTCGGTGAAAGACGGGTTAGCAGGGTGAAGGACAGGAAACCAACCGGCCCCGGCCGGGCGGGCGGCTAGATCAGGTAGAGCAACGGGAAAAGGAAGATCCAGATGATGTCGACCAGGTGCCAGTAGAGTCCCGAGAGCTCGACCGGCGTGTAGTACTCGCTCGAGAAGTGCCCCTTCAGCGCGCGCAGGGTGATCCACACGAAAATACCCATGCCCACCAGGACGTGGAAGCCGTGGATGCCCGTCATCACGAAGTAGATGCTGAAGAATTGCGGGGCATAGGGGATGTTGTACTGCTCGTAGCCCTCGTGCGGGTGGAAGTGTTCGCCCGGGAAAATGCCGTGGGCAAACTTGCCGGTGTATTCGAAGTACTTCACAACCATGAACGTCGCCGCAAAGAGGAGCGTCAGGATCAGGTTGACGACGAGTCCCTTGCGGTCGCCGTTCTGGATGTAGTGGATGCCCAGGGCCACGGTGAAGGAGGAGGCCAGCAGCACGAGCGTGTTCAGGCCGCCGAGCCGCCAGTCGAGCAGTTCGGCCGAGCGAACGAAGACCTCGGGGTGCCAGACGCGGTAGACCGTGTAGGCGACGAACATCCCGCTGAAGAGCAGGATCTCCGTGATCAGGAAGAGCCACATACCCATCTTCGCCGCGTCAAACTGCTGTTCGGACGAGACGAAGTGGTGCTGCAGGTGCGGCGGGTGATGCGCTTCCCGGTGCGTGTCCGCGTGGGCCGTTGCCGTCGTCGATGCCATGGTCTCTCTTGCAGGTTACGAAGACTGGTGGGTGGTGTCGCGCACCTCGGGTACGGGGGCGGCTCCGTCGCCGTCGCCGGCACCGTTGCCGAAGAGCTCGCGGGCCAGGTGGTAATCGTACGGCCCCCGGGTAACGATGGGCGTGCGGACGAAGTTGTGCGGGTCCGGCGGCGAGGTGGCGTTCGTCCATTCGAGTGTGGCCGCGCCCCAGGGGTTGGCCGGCGCCTTCTCGCCCCGGAAGAGCGACGCGATCAGGTAGGCGGCCACCAGGAACAGGCCCGCCGCCAGGATCCACGACCCGTAGGTCGAGAGCGCATGCAGCGACGCGAACTCGGGCAGGTAGTCATAGTAGCGGCGCGGCATCCCCTGGCTCCCCAGGATGAACTGGGTGAAGAAGGTCAGGTTGAACCCGACGAAGATCAGCCCGACGCCGATCCGGCCCAGCGTCTCGTTGTACATCTTGCCTGTCATCTTGGGCCACCAGTAGTGCAGCCCGCCCAGCGCGGCGATGACGGTGCCGCCCATCATCACATAATGGAAGTGGGCCACGACGAAGTAGGTGTCGTGCAGGTGCACGTCCACGGCCAGCACGCCCAGCATGATGCCCGTGAAGCCGCCGATGGAGAACAGGAACAGAAAAGCCAGCGCGTAGAGCATCGGCGTGCGGAGCCAGACCGACCCCTTGTACATTGTCCCCACCCAGTTGATCACCTTGATGCCTGTGGGGATGCCGATCAGGTAGGTCAGCAGCGAGAAGATGATCGACGAGACGGCCGACTGCCCGGAGACGAACATGTGGTGGCCCCAGACCAGGAAGCCCAGGAACGCGATGGCCACCGACGAGAGCGCCACGAACTTGTACCCCATCACGGGCCGGCGCGAGAAGGTCGCCATCAACTCCGAGATCACGCCGAAGGCGGGCAGGATCATGATGTAGACGGCCGGGTGCGAATAGAACCAGAAGAAGTGCTGGAACAGCACCGGGTCCCCGCCCAGGGCCGGGTCGAAGATGCCGATGCCCATGAGCCGCTCCAGGAACAGCAGCAGCATCGTGATCCCGATCACCGGCGTGGCCAGCACCTGCACGATGCTCGTGGCATAGATCGACCAGACGAAGAGCGGCAGGCGGTTCCACGTCAGCCCCGGCGCCCGCATCTTGTGCACCGTCACGATGAAGTTGAGCCCCGTCAGGATGGACGAGAAGCCCGCCACGAAGACGCCGAAGGTCAGCAGCAGCACCGAGTCGCCGACGCTTTTCGAGTAGGGCGTGTAGAAGGTCCAGCCTGTGTCCACGTTGCCCACGAGCATGGCCGCCAGGGCGATGGCGATGCCAAGCACGTAGATGTAGTAGCTGGCCAGGTTCAGCCGGGGGAAGGCCACGTCCTTGGCCCCCAGATGCATCGGCAGCGCGAAGTTGCCCATCACCGCCGGAATCGACGGGATGATGAAGGCGAAGACCATGATGATGCCGTGGAGCGAGAAGATCTGGTTGTAGGTCTGCGCATCCATGATCGTCTGCCCCGGCGCGATCAGCTCGGCCCGCACGAGCAGCGCCAGGATGCCGCCGGCCAGGAAGGCCAGCGACACCGTCACCAGGTACATCAGGCCGATGCGCTTGTGGTCGAGCGTCAGCAGCCACGACTTGAGGCTCTTCGCGTGGTTCAGGTAGTTGTGTCCGGCGCCGTGGTGCACCGAACCCGTCGCCGTGGCCGGTGTCGCGATGTTGCTCATGATCCGATTGTGCTGTGTTCAAGCCGCATGTCTATCCCCCACGGGACGCAGCGCATCCCTCAGTTCCCCAGGCTCTTGATGTAGGCCACGAGGGCGTCGATGTCTTCGGCGGGCAGGCTCGCGTAGCTGGCGGGCATGACCGGGTTGAAGCCCTGCGCCACCTTTGCCGCCGGGTTGACGATGGACTCGCGGATGTAGTCCTCGTCGGCCAGCACCGTACCGCCGCCTTCAAGGGGCCGCTCCCGGCCGAAGAGTCCCTGGAACGTCGGCCCTACCCCGGCCGAGCCGTCGACGCTGTGGCAGGCGTTGCACGTCTGCTGCGTGTAGAGCAGCTCGCCCCGCTCGACCGGCGACAGGTCGCCCACCTGCGATTCCTGAAGCCACTTCTGGAAGTCGGCTTCCGAGTGGGCCACCACCTTCCCGATCATTCCGGAGTGGGCCGTGCCGCAATACTCGGTGCAAAACAGGTCGAACTCGCCCTGCTTCGTCGCCTGAAACCAGACCGACGTGTACCGGTTCGGCAGCACGTCCATCTTGACGCGGAAGGCGGGGACGAAGAAGCTGTGCAGCACGTCCTGGCTGTTCATGACCAGGCGCACCGGGCGATCCACCGGCACGTGCAGCTCCCCGAAGGAGCGGCTGCCGTTGGGGTACTCGAATTCCCAGGACCATTGCCGGGCCCGCACCTGAATCTGGTAGGCATCCGGCGGGGCGGTGTACAGCTTCACGTACGTCTTGAAGCCCCAGGTGAAGACCACCAGCACGAGGATCGTGGGCAGGACGACCGAGGCCATCTCCACGACCTTGTTGTCCTTGACGGGCTTCGGCAGCTCGTCGGGCCGGCGGCGACGATAGACGAACGTGAAGTAGGCCATCGCCCCGACGACGCCGACGAAGATCAGCAGGCTGGCGTAGTAGACGAAGTAGAACAGGCCGTCCAGCTCCGGAGCGAGCGTTGAGGCGGGTTCCGGCAGCCACAGCGTTCCGTTCTCACCCATGGTATCGTTCGGTTTTGGCGGTCAAAGGGTCCGTCAGCCCGGGCCGGGTCATCGGACGTATGCGTGTTCGCCCGGCCCACCCGCTTCGGCCTGATGCAGGCGGGCCCGCTCGCGTCGCCAGAAGACGAACAGCATCAGCGCCAGCACAACGACCGTCAGCAGGCCGCCGAGCTTCATCAGGTTGACGGCATGTGGTACATACGAGTTGGCTTCCGGATCGTACCGGAAGCAGTAGAGCAGCACCCGGTCCAGGGTGGTGCCCACCTTCCCTTCGGAGGCCTCGACGAGCGCCTTGCGCACGTCGGCCGCCGGATAGTCCATCCCGTGCAGGTAGCGGGTGATCTTGCCGTCACCGCCGAGCAGGATCAGGGCGGTCGGATGGGCATACTCGCCCGCTTCCTCTACCCACTTGAAGGAGAAGCCGACGGCGGCGGCCAGGGCCCGGATGTTCTCCTCGGTGCCGGTGAGGAAGTGCCACCCGCGGGCGGCTTCCGGCCGGCCCAGCGCCGAGAGGTAACGCGCCTTCGCCCGGGCGGCCAGGTCCGGCGTCTCGCCGGCGGCAAAGCTGACCGTGAGCACTTCGAACTGCTCGCCCGGCGTCCACGTCATCTGCCTCAGGGTCTGCGTAAAGCGGTCGAGCACGAGGCTGCAGAGCATCGGGCAGTCGAAGTAGACCAGGTTCAGGGCCACGGGCCGCTCACCGCCCAGGTAGTCGCCCAGCCGTACTTCGGCGCCGGTCTCGTCGAGGAAGGTGAGGCCGGCGGGGACGTGTTCGCCCAGGCGTTCCTCGATGCCGACGCCTTCGAAGGCCGGCGGCAGGTCGCCGGCCCGCTGCGCGGCGGCCGGAGCGGCCAGCACCACCCAGCCGCACAGGACCCAGGCCCACACTATGCGTCGAACATCCATCATCTGCACCTGCACGCAAACGGGTGCCCGTCCGGCCCGGCGGTGGTTCAGGGTTGCGGCAGCAGCATGAGCTCGGGCGTGTAGGCGAGCTGCCGCCCGCGGGCCTCCCGAACGACCAGCTCCATGGCCCGGTCGATGGGAATGCGGTAGACCCCCGCCCCGGCGTCGATCACCTCATACTGCGTCAGTTTCGCGGCGGCGGCCGCCTCGTACTCGCGGAGCGCCGGGTAGCCCGAAAGGGTCGTCGCCTCGGCCAGCGTCTCCTGGTAGACCAGGTTCGTCCACTGGAAGACGATGACCACGGCAAGGGCCACCAGCACGGCCAGCACCAGGATCGCCTTCAGCAGGATGCCGGCATCCACGTCCTCGGGCTCCACCCCGGCCTCGACGGCGGCGGCAAACGCCTCCGTATCCTTCAGCGTCACGAGCCCGCCCAGGGGGCCGGCGCGTTCGGCCAGGTCCGGTGCGAAGAGATGCCGGGCCGCCTGTTCGGGTGTGCCGGCAGTGAAACTCTCGACGGACTCCCCCTCGCTCCAGCCGGCTTCATTCCGGGTCAGCACACGCCAGTAATAGAGCCGGTCGTCGGCCTCGAACCGGTCCTTGACCGTCACCTCGGTGGCCGTTCCCACCTCGGTCTCATAGACGAGGTTCGTGAAGCCGGGGTCGGTGGCGACTTCCAGGCGATAGCGCGTAGCGCCCTCGACGGGCTTCCACCGGAACGTCACCGCCCGGCCGTCGACGACGGCCGCCTCGCGTGGCGCGAGCAACACCGGCGACCAGGGTACCGTTCGCTTGGTCTGTTCTGGCATCGTTCTATCCCTTCACGGCGGAGGATAGCAACGCACCACTCCCCCACCGGATCGTTTTTCCGCATGAAAGCGGCATGAAAACCAGGTTTTGCGTGTCTGTCCGGTCCGGACGTGCCCTTCCGGGCCTATGCATTCACGAACTCGATCGACCTGGCCAGGTAGGGATCGCGCTCGGGGACCAGGCTGTGGCGGCTGAGGCGGTAGAAGCACAGGCCGAAGGTGAGCGCAAAGAGCCCGAGCCAGCAGGTGAAGTCCAGCCAGTGGAAGCCGGCCTGTTCGGGGTGCAGCACGGGCATGGCGATCCAGTGGTAGTCGAACCAGTGCAGCACGAGCACCCAGACGCTCATGAAGGCCATCAGGGCGGGGATGCGCTTGGCCGTGCGCGAGATCAGCGCCCAGAACGGGATGACGAAGTGACCGAAGAGCAGCACCGCACTGTGCGCCTCCCAGCCGTGCTCCAGCCGGTGCCGGTACCAGACGGTCTCCTCCGGCAGGTTGCCGTACCAGATGAGCATGTACTGGCTGAAGGCGATATAGGCCCAGAAGACGGTGAAGCCGAACATGAACTTGCCCAGGTCGTGGTAGTGCTCGGCCGTGACGGTGCGGCCCAGCATCCCGCCGCGCTGCAGCAGAATCGCCGACAGGGTGATGAAGGCGAAGGCGGCCAGGAAGGCCCCGCCGAAGAAGTAAACCCCGAAGATGGTGGAGAACCAGTGGGGGTCCAGCGACATGAGCAGGTCATAGCTGGCGAAGGCGGTGGTGACGGCCATCAGGGCCAGCCCCCAGGCGCTGGTCTTGCGTTGCAGCGCCGGAATCTCCGGGTCGCCGGTGACGTCCTGCCGGATCGACCGCGTGTAGAGCCGGTAGGCGACGAGCGTCCAGACGGCGAAGTAGAAGACCAGCCTTCCGATGAAGAAGGGCACGTTCAGGTAGGGCGCCTTGCCGGCCAGCACCGGATCGTACGCCGGGCTTTCCGGGTCGATCAGCTCGTGATGCGTCCAGTGGAAGAGGTCGTGCATCCCGATCAGGATGGGGATTGCGAGCAGGGCCAGGATCGGGAAGGCCCACGTCAGCGCCTCGGGGATGCGGCGGACCACGACGCTCCACCGCGCCTTCGTCAGGTGCTGGATGACGACGAAGTACAGGGCGCCGAGCGCCAGCGAGACGCAGAAGACCCAGCCGACCAGGTAGGAGAAATAGAACTGTCGGGGATCGACCGCCCAGCCGACGAGGCTGACGACGAGCAACGCCGCGCCGATGAGCACCGGCACCAGCCACCAGCGCATGTCGCCGGTGAACCGGAAGGCCGCGCCGGTGGCTTCCGTGGGCTGAAGCGGGTCGGCCAGCCACGTCAGAGGAGAGCTTCGTCTAACCGTTTTCGCCATTGCTGGATGCTGTTGGGTGAAACGCCGCGCGGGAAGCGGGGCGGGTCAGGGTCGTTGCCGGAGGCGGGTGAGCACGTCCTGGGGCACGTCGCCCTCGGCCGCATGCTGGCTGCGCTGCAGGGCACGGAGGTAGGCCGTGATGGCCCAGCGGTCGGCCACGGGGATCTGGGCGGCATAGCTCGGCATGGTCCGGATGCCGTTGGTGATCGCATCGAAGAAGTAGCCGTCGGCCACGGTGCGCAGGTAGTCGGTGTGGAAGGTGGGCGCCGGCACCATGCCGTAGCCGCCCGTCGAGATCGGCCCCTGGCCGTCTCCGGCCAGGCCGTGACACGGCGCACAGTAGATGTTGTAGCGGGCGCGCCCGCGCAGCACCAGCTCACGCGTGATAGGCACGGGCATCACCGTCACCAGGGTTCCGTCGGCCTCGCGGCCTTCGTAGAAACGGCTGTCCTCGCGCAGGAACCCGCGCGCCACGGTGCCCGGCACCGGTGGCCGCATGGCCCGGCCGTCCGCGAAGAAGGCATTGGCTTCCTGGGCCTCGAACCGCTCCTGGAAGTCCATGTTCGGGTTGATGTGGATCGGCGGTTTTTCCGAGATCGTCCCGCGGCAGCCGGCCAGCACGAAGCCGGCGAGCACCAGACCGAGGGCCGCGTGTAGACGCAGCGTCGCAAGGCTTTTCATATCGGCGTTCATCGTGGGCATACGCACGCAATCGGGGCTCAGGCTTCGGCGTGTTCGGCGACGGCGCGGGCCGGACCGGGTTCCTCTCCGGCATGGCCGTGGTCCTCGATCACCCGCACATAGAGGGCGCCGAGTTCGCGCAGGAGCTGCTTCGTACGCTCCAGGTCGAAGTGCCGGTCGCTGGCCGCGATGTGGAGGAAGAAGGCGTCGTCCGTCACGCGGGCGAAGTTTTCCGCATAGAACAGCGGGTTGTAGGGACGGGGCAGGCCGTTGAGCGCCAGCATCCCGCCAACGGCCGAGAGCGCGGCGAACAGGATCGTCAGTTCGAACATGATGGGCACGGACGGCTCGACGGCGAAGAACGGCTTGCCGCTGATGTTGAGCGGGTAGTCGACGCCGCCCGTCCACCACTGCAGCCACGTCGCCAGGGCCAGGCCGGTCAGCCCGCCGCCCAGGGCGATATAGCCGACCTTCGAGTTGCCCAGCCCCATGGCCCGGTCCATGCCGTGGATCGGGAAGGGAGAGTGGGCGTCGAAATGGGTGTAGCCGGCCGCCCGTACCCGCTCGGCGGCGTGCAGCAGCGCACCGGGGTCCGAGAACTCGGCCAGCAGGCCGTAGACCCGGTCCCGCCGGGGCTCATAGATCCCCATCGAGGCCTTGACCTGGCGAATCAGCTCTTTCAACATGGCGGTCTCGTTATCCGTGGTACGTAGCTCGTAATGCGTAGTGCGTAAAGGAGCCGTCTGACGTCGCCATACGCCCTACGAAATACGCCCTACGCTTTTCCTGTATGCTTTCCGGCCTTCACCTCGTGGGCGGCGCCGTGCCCGTCGCCGCCGTGCTCGTAAAAGTGCGGGTCGGCCTGCGGCATGACCATCTTCACCTCGGCGATGGCCACCATCGGCACGAAGCGGAGGAAGATCAGGAACAGGGTGAAGAACAGGCCGAACGACCCGATGAACGTGGCCACGTCGACGACCGTCGGGACGTAGTAGTCCCACGACGAGGGCAGATAGTCGCGGTGGAGTGAGGTCACGACGATCACGAAGCGCTCGAACCACATCCCGATGTTGACGAAGATCGAGACGACGAACATGAAGGCCACATTGCGGCGCAGCTTCTTGATCCAGAAGAACTGCGGGAAGAGCAGGTTGCACGACATCATGATCCAGTAGGCCCAGGCATAGGGACCGGTGGCGCGGTTGATGAAGGCGTACTGCTCGTAGGGCACACCCGAATACCAGGCGATGAAAAACTCGGTGATGTAGGCAAAGCCCACCATCGTCCCCGTGAGCAAGATGATGATGTTCATCTTCTCCAGGTGGTTGATGGTGATGATGTTCTCCATGTTGTAGACCTTGCGGGCGATCACCATGAGCGTCATCACCATGCCGAAGCCGGAGAAGATGGCCCCGGCGACGAAGTAGGGCGGGAAGATGGTGGTGTGCCAGCCCGGGATGATGGAGACGGCGAAGTCGAACGACACGACCGAGTGCACCGAGAGCACCAGCGGCGTGGCCAGGGCGGCCAGCAGCAGGTAGGCCTTCTCGTAGTTGCGCCAGTGCCGGTTGGCGCCGCTCCAGCCGAGCGAGAAGAAGGCGAGCACCTTCTGCCGGAGCTTCTTCGTCGCGGGCGTGCGGTCGCGCAGTGTGGCCAGGTCCGGGATGAGCCCCACGTACCAGAAGACGAGCGAGACGGTGAAATAGACCGAGACGGCGAACACGTCCCAGAGCAGCGGGCTCTTGAACTGGGGCCACATCTCCATCTGGTTCGGGATGGGCAGCGTCCAGTAGATGGCCCAGACGCGCCCGACGTGGATCGTCGGGAAGAGCAGGGCGCAGATGACGGCGAAGAGGGTCATGGCCTCGGCCGAGCGGTTGATGGCCGTGCGCCACTGCTGCCGGAACAGGTAGAGGATGGCCGAGATGAGCGTCCCGGCGTGACCGATACCGACCCAGAAGACGAAGTTGACGATGGCGTAGCCCCAGCCCACCGGGTTGTTCAGCCCCCAGACGCCGACGCCGTTCCAGAACAGGTAGGCGACCGAGAGCAGCAGGATCATCAACCCGATGTTGGCGAGGGAGAAGGCGCCGTACCAGGCCAGCGGCGTCTTCTTCTCCGTGTGCACCGCCACCATCTCGGTGACCTCGTGGAACGACAGGTTGCCGGCCACGAGGGGCGGGTCGTCATGATACCCGTCGCCGGCATGGGCGACGGTCTTCGCTGTAGTTGCCGTGCTCACAGACATCGCGGTTTGGTTGGTAGGAGGGGGTTGCCCTCAGACCTCTGCCGAAAGCCGGGGGTTGGGGTTGGTGACGCGCGCCAGGTACGAGGTACGCGGCTTGACGGCCAGCTCGGCCAGCAATTCGTAGCGGCGGTGGCTGGCCCGCGCCTGGTTCACCCGGCTGTTCGGATCGTTGAGGTCGCCGAAGGTGATGGCCTGCGCCGGGCATGCCTGCTGGCACGCCGTGAGCACCTCGCCGTCGCGGATGGGACGGTTCTCCAGGTTGGTCCGCTTGTTGGCCTCGCGGATGCGCTGGATGCAGTAGGAGCACTTCTCCATCACACCGCGCGAGCGCACCGTCACGTTCGGGTTCTGCGTCATCCGCACCTGCACCGGCAGCGTCTTGGTCCAGTTGTAATAGTTGAACCGGCGCACCTTGTAGGGACAGTTGTTGGCGCAGTAGCGCGTGCCGATGCAGCGGTTGTAGATCATCTGGTTGGTGCCGTCGGGCGAGTGCACCGTGGCCGCCACCGGGCAGACCGACTCGCACGGGGCGTTCTCGCAGTGCATGCACGGCACCGGCTGCATCACCATGCGGGCCTCGTCCACGTTGTCGTCGTCGCTGACGAAGTAGCGGTCCAGGCGGATCCAGTGCATCTCGCGCCCGCGGGCCACCTCCTCCTTGCCGACGACCTGAATGTTGTTCTCGGCCTGGCAGGCCACCACACAGGCGTTACAGCCGGTGCAGGCCTGCAGGTCGATGACCATCGCCCACTGGTTCTTGTAGTAGGGATTGTCCTTGGCGGCCTCCTGACGGCTGGGATGGTTTTCCTCCCAGAGCGCCGGATAATCCTCCCACGGCTCCCGGATAGGCCTGGGTTCATCCTCCCGGACGAACGCGGGGTTGGCGCGGTACTCCTCGAGCGTCGCCATGCGGAAGATGTTGCGGCGACGCACCTGCTCCATTTCCTCGGGCAGCGCGCCGTGGTCCTGCGTGGAGGCGACCATGTGCTCCCCGTCCGCCTTTTCGACCTGCACGCCGACGGCCACCTGCCGGGCCTGCGTCGTGCGCAGCGGGGCCACGTTGACGCCGACGCCCGTGGCCACGGCCCCGTGCCCGTAGACGTCGGTGTAGTCGTCCAGGTCGAAGAAGTTGGTCTTGCGCTCGGGCCGGTTCGAGCGGATCGTGCGGCCGTAGCCGAGCGTCAGGCCGATGGAGTTGTCCGCATAGCCGGGCTGCACCCACACGGGCGCCTCGATGCTGTTGCCGCCGGCGGTGATCCGGATGCGGTCTGCGAAATGCTTGCCGCCGACGAGGCGGGTACGCACCCCCAGGCGCTCGGCCGTGGCCGGGCTCATCACCGCCACGTTGTCCCACGTGACCTTCGTCGTGGGATCGGGCAGCTCCTGCATCCAGGCGTTGTTGGCGAAGCTGCCGTCGAGCACCTTCGGGTCGAGGCGGAAGACCACCTCGATGTCGTCCGCCCCGACGGCGGGCACCGCATAGCCCGCCGGAACCGCCGCTGCGGCCGTCACGGCGGCGTACCCGCTGCCCGGCAGGAAGCCGTCGTGCAGCACGCGCCGCCAGGCCGGCTCGAAATCGCCCGGAAGCAGCCCGCGCCACTGCTCGCGGACGAGGTCGTAGCCGGACTGGTCGAGGCCGGTGGCGAACGTGTTGAGGACCTCGAGGTCGGAGTGGGCGTCGTCGTAGAGGGGCGCGATGAGCGGCTGCACGACGGCCATCGTACCGTCGTAGGCCCGGCCGTCGCCCCACGCCTCCAGGTAGTGAGCGCGCGGCACGTGCCAGCGACAGGCCGCCGCCGTCTCGTCGACGTGCAGCCCGACGTGGATCGTCTCGGGAACGCGGGCGAGCGCACCGGCGAAGTCGAGGTCGGCCGGGGCGTCGTAGACGGGGTTGCACCCGAGAATCAGCAGGGCATCCACGTTGCCGGCCTGCATCTCCCCGACCAGCTCCTCGAAGGCCAGGTCGTCGGCCGGTGCCCCGGTGTCGAAGAGCTGCACGGCCCGTCCGAGGCTGCCCAGGGCGCTGTTGATGGCCGCGCACAGGGCATGCACCGCCGGCGGCTGCGTCTCACCGGCCAGGACGACGCCCTCCGCCCCCGCCTGCCGGAGATCCCGGGCCATCTCGACCACGTAGGGATGATCGGCGAAGGCAGCCCCGGCCGTTCCGACGTCGAGGCCGAGACGGGCGGCCAGGGCTGCGGCCAAGGCCGGAATCTCGCTCGAGCGCAGGCGCAGGCGGTTGTCGGCCATGCCCCCGGTGATCGAATAACCGCTCTCGACGACATAGAGACGGCTCATCTCCTCGCGCCCGTCCACCCGGCGTCCCGCGGCGAAGGAGCGGGTGTTGTGGAGCATGTCCCGGTCGGCCGGGCCGAGAAAGTCGGCGTCGAGGCTGACGATGGTGCGGGCGCGGGCGAAGTCGTAGCGGGCACGCACCGGGCGCCCGAAGGCCTGCTGCAGCCCGCGCGCCCCGGGATCCTCGTCGTAGGTCACCCAGAGGAGCCGGCCGTACGCACCGGCCAGGCGCTGCCGGAGCGCGGCCATCGTCATGGACGAGGAGGCCTCGGCCAGCACGGCCACCCGCTTCGAGCCGGCCCCGACCAGAAAGCGCTCACAGAAGTCGACGAAGGCCCGCCAGTTGCTCGGATCCCCGCCCCGCAGGACCTGCTGCGAGCGGTCGGGGTCGTAGAGGTTCAGGATGGAAGCCTGCTCGAAAACCCCCGTCGTCCCCCGGCTTTCCGGATGCTCGGGATTGCCCTCGATCTTCGTCGGGCGCCCGTCGTGGCTTTCGACGAGCAGGGGCCGGAGCACCCCGCGAAAGGGCATCGACGTGGCATACTGCATCGGAATGCCGGGGATCATCTCCTCCGGCTTGCGCGCGAACGGCATGATGTGCTGCACGGGACGACGGCACGCCGTCAGCCCGGCCAGCGCCATCGAGGCCCCCATGAGCTGGAGGAACTGCCGCCGGGAGGCGCCGGAGGGCAGCTCGCTCGCCCCCGGCATGAACTCGTGCTGCGCGATCCGCTCAAACTCCGGATCGCCGTGAAGATGGTCCAGGCTACGCCAGAACCGGGGCCGCGCCGGACGTGCAGACGCCCGCTGCTCCTGACGCGGCATCTCAGCATCGAGGATGGGAAGTTCGATCATGGGCAAAACGGAAAGGGCTTCAGGTCACAAGCGCCGCGTTTCAAGTCGATCCGAACAGGAAACCCGAAACGTGCAACCCGAAACTTTAGTAGTGGCACGCAGAGCAATTCGTGGGGGGCTCGATGTGCTCGACCCGGATGCGCTCCATGTTGCGCTGGACGAAGTCGGCCGGCTGGACGTAGCCCATCGTGGTGATCTCGTCGTTGGGCCGGAGGTAAAGTTCCGGTTGCCGGTGGCACTCCAGGCACCACCCCATCGACAACGGCTCGGCCTGGAAGACGACCTCCATCTGATCGACCCGTCCATGACACGTCTCACACCCGACACCGTTGTTCACGTGCACGGCGTGGCTGAAGTTGGCATAGTCGGGCAGGTTGTGCACCTTCACCCAGGGAATCGGATCGCCGGTGGCCCAGCTCTCGCGCACGGGCAAAAGCTTCAGGGACTCGGTCCGGACCTGGCTATGGCAGTTCATGCACGTCTGCGTCGGCGGCACGTTCGAATGGTCGGCCACCTCCACCCAGTTGTGGCAATACTGGCAGTCGATCCCCAGTTGCCCGGCATGCAGGCGGTGGCTGTAGGGCACGGGCTGCTCCGGCGCATAGCCCACGTCGGTATACTCCGGGGAGAAGTAATACCAGACGAAGAAGATCAGAAACACCCCGCCGAAGAGCGCCCCGGCCAGCGACAGGTGGGGCAAGGCGTTGGCTTTTTTCGGGAAAATCTGCGGCATACGATCGCGTGGGAGAGCGACGTTGGACAGAGGCGAAAAGCACGGATGACGGCAAACCTAACCATTTATCGGCGGTGAAGCGAGAGCATTAGGTTGAATTTAGCGAAAAAGGACCGTTTTCACCCCCTCTTGAAAACGGTTTAAAGCTAAGCAACACACGCCGCTTCACCCCGGCACGAGGCTCCGGGACTTACCCCTGGCGCAGCCGCAGGAGTCCCTTCCGCCCGATGTCGCGCCGGTAGTATTTGCCTTCGAACCGGATCAGTCCGGCCCCCCGGTAGGCTTTCTCGAGTGCACCGGCGAGGTCGGGAGCCAGGGCGGTCACGGCCAGCACCCGCCCGCCGGCGGTGACCACGGCCCCGTCCTTCCGCCGCCGGGTGCCGGCGTGCAGGACAAGGACGTCGTCGAGGGCGCCGGCCTCGTCCAGGCCTTCGATGACGAAGCCCTTCTGATAGGTCCCCGGATAGCCCTGCGAGGCCAGCACCACACAGGCGGCGGCGGCGGGACGCAGGGCCACGTTCACCTCCCGGAGCCGTCCCCGGGCCAGCCGGTCGAAGAGGACGGCCAGGTCGCCCGCCAGCAGCGGGATCACCACCTGCGCCTCCGGATCTCCGAGGCGACAGTTATACTCGACCACCTTCGGGCCGTCTTCGGTGATCATGAGCCCCACGTAGAGGATCCCCCGGTACGGGTGCCCTTCCGCCGCCATCCCCCGGAGCGTCGGCTCGACGATCTCCCGCCGCACCCGTGCCAGCACCGCCTCCGTGACGACGGGGGCCGGCGCGTAGGCCCCCATGCCGCCGGTGTTCGGCCCGGTATCACCTTCTCCGATCCGCTTGTGATCCTGCGCGGGTGCCAGCAGCACATAGTCGGTGCCATCGGTGAGGGCAAAGACGCTGGCCTCCTCCCCCTGCATGTATTCCTCGATGACCACCTCGTCGCCGGCCGCGCCGAAGCGTCCCTCGCGCAGCATCGCGTCGAGGGCGGCGCGGGCCTCCGGGCGCGTCGAGCACACCACCGCCCCCTTGCCGGCGGCCAGCCCGCTGGCCTTCACCACGACGGGCGCCCCCACGGCGTCCAGGTAAGCGACGGCCGCGTCGTAGTCCCGGGCGGTGAAGGTGCGATGCGCCGCCGTGGGGATGCCGTGCCGCTGCATGAAGGCCTTGGCGAACGCCTTGCTCCCTTCGAGCCGCGCCGCGGCGGCCGTCGGACCGACGACGGGCACCCCCGCCGCCTCCAACCGGTCGACGAGGCCGGCCACCAGCGGCTGTTCCGGCCCCACCACCACCAGATCGACCCGGCGCTCCCGGGCCAGGGCCAGCAGGCCGTCGAGGTCGTCCGCTGCCACGGGTACGTTCTCCCCCAGCGTTTCCGTCCCCGCATTGCCGGGGGCGATGTACAGTTCGGGTCGCTCCGGGCTCTGCGCCAGGCCCCAGGCCAGGGCGTGCTCACGCCCGCCGCTTCCCACGATCAGGATGCGCATGAATCTGGTCTTTCGGGTTGAGGATGACTCCTCGCAGGTCGGAAGACCGCAGGTCTCATCCGGGTTTCACGAGCCGGGCCGGCTGGAGTTATCCGCTCACCCCCACCGTCCCCCTCACCGCTCGTAGAACGGGTTGGTCTCCGGCCGGGCTTCGCCACGGTAGATGGCACTGTAGTGAAGGTAATTCCGGGCAAAGGTGCGGATCTGCTCGACCTCCTCGTCGGTCAGTTCACGCACGACGCGGGCCGGGCTGCCGAGCACGAGCGAACGCGGCGGGATCCGCGTCCCCTGCGTCACCAGCGCCCGCGCCCCGACGATGCTGTCGCGCCCGATGACGCAGTGATCGAGCAGGACGGCCCCCATGCCCACAAGCACATTGTCCTCGACGGTGCAACCGTGCACGACGGCGCTGTGTCCCACGGTGACGCCCTCTCCGATGTCGGTCGGTGCCACGCCCTTCGTGACATGGACCACCGCGTTGTCCTGAATGTTCGACGCGGCGCCGATGCGGATCCAGTTGACGTCTCCCCGCACGGTGGCGTTGAACCACACACTGGCCCCCTTCCCCAGCGTCACATCGCCGATGACCTCGGCCGAGGGCGCGATGTAGTTGGTTTCATCATAAACCGGCGTGACCCCGAGAAAAGCACGCACCATGACGACGACCTCCGGTTTTCCGGAAAAATTTCCGACAGGGTGCCAGAAGATACGGCTTTCCACAGGATGCGTGGCCCGGCCTTATGCCAATAAACCGCGAAACGGGCGGCACCCCGGCGGCGCTTCGTGTAACCAACCCGGCAGGTTGCCCGTTAAACGCATGCTCCCCTTCCCTTCACACCGTCTTCACCGGGGCCATGAAACGCTGCTACGTCCTCCCGCTCGTCCTGCTGCTGCCGGTGCTGTCCCCGGCCCAGTCGATCCAGGATCGCCTCTACGGCACCGTCACCACCCGCGACGGTGAGGTCTTCGAAGGACTCATCCGGTGGGACAAAAACGAGGTGAGCTGGGTGGACCTGCTCGACGGCTCGAAGCGACTCACCGGAGATGAGCGACCGGACCGGTCCATCCGCATCTTCGGCATCCGGATCGACATGGGGAATGCCGACCAGGCACGCCAGTCGGGCCTCCGGTTCGGCCACCTTCGTTCCCTCGAAAACACCGGAAGCGACCGGGCGCTGCTCACACTCCGCTCGGGCAAAGAAGTGGAGTTGCGGGGCGGCTCCACCGACATCGGCCACGAAAACCGTGGCATCCTCGTCGAAGACGAGCGGGCCGGCCTCGTCGAACTCCGCTGGCGTGACCTGGAACGGGTCGACTTTGCCCCGACGCCCCGACGCCTCACCTCCCGCTTCGGCGAACGGCTCTACGGCACCCTCACCACCCGCAACGGCCTCACCTTCACCGGCTACATCTGCTGGGACGTCGACGAGGTCCTAACCACCGACGAACTCGACGGCCGCGACGAGCACCGCCGGCGCCGCAGCATCCCCTTCGGGGACATCGCCGAGATTGCCCGCGAAAGCAGCCGCAGTGCCCGTGTGCGCCTCAAGAACGGCGAGGTGCTCGTCCTCGGCGGGACCAACGACGTCAACGACGACAACCGCGACATCCTGGTGCTCGACCCCGGCCTCGGCCAGGTGCGTATCCCCTGGAACGCCTTCGACCGCCTGCGCTTCGAATCACCCGGCCGGGGCATCACCTACATGGACTTCCCGTCCACCGGCCCGCTCTACGGCACCCTCACCACCCGCAACGGCGACAAGTTCACCGGCTATATCCGGTGGGACGACGACGAGACCGAAACCTGGGAGATGCTCAACGGCGAGGCGGACGACGTCGGCTTCGCCATCGAATTCGGCCTCATCCGCGAGATCGAACGCCGCTCCTCCCGCGCCGCCCGCGTCACCCTCCGCGACGGGCGCACTTTCGAACTGCGCGGCTCGAACGACGTCAACAGCGACAACAACGGCATCATCGTCCGCCTCGCCTCGGGCGACGTCAAGATCATCGACTGGCCCGACTTCAACCGGCTCGTGCTGGAGAAATGATCGGGATGAGGATGAGGCGCGGCAGATGGTATCACGGTATAGCATTGGTCCATGCTATTGAGCATTGGTCCATGCTATTGAAGGCGTCATGGTGAAGAGCGATGTAGCCGCACCCTTCACGGGTGCGCACCTGGCGCCACAGAAGAGCCCGGGCTAAAGCCCGCGACTACACGTGGACCGTTATCTCCCTGACCTTTATGCATCCCCCCGGCGAGCCGTTTCAGTTATGGTGCAGAGCGATGTAGCCGCACCCTTCACGGGTGCGCTCCTCTGGCCGCCGGCGTGCCCGGGCTAAAGCCCGCGGCTACACGTGGACCGTTATCTCCCTGACCTTTATGCATCCCCCCCGGCGAGCCGTTTTAGTTCGGCCAGCTGGAGCAGGGCCTCGATGGGCGTGAGGCGGTTCGGGTCGAGCGCCAGGAGGCGGTCGCGCAGTTCGAGCAGTTTCGGGTCCGGCTCGGGGGCGAAGAGCGACATCTGGAACGCCCCGCCCTCGACGGCCGGGACGGGTGCCGGACGCCGGACGGCCACGCCATCCCCGCCGGACCGCTCCCCGCCCTCGATCACGAGGTGCTGGCTTTCGAGGTGGTGCAGGATCTCCTTCGCCCGCCGGATGACCGGCTCCGGCAGCCCGGCCATGCGCGCCACCTCGATGCCATAGGAATGATCCGCCCCGCCGGGCACGAGCTTGCGCAGAAAGATGACCTTGCCCTCGTGCTCCTGCACCTGGATGCGGAAGTTACGCACCCGGGGGTAGCGGTCCGCAAGTTCGTTGAGTTCGTGGTAATGCGTGGCAAAAAGGGTCCGCGCCGCGACGTGCGGGTTCTCGTGGAGGTACTCGACGAGCGCCCAGGCGATGGAGAGGCCGTCGAAGGTGGAGGTGCCGCGCCCGACCTCGTCGAGCAGGATGAGCGACCGGGGCGTGGCGTTGTTCAGGATATTGGCCGTCTCGTTCATCTCGACGAGGAACGTGCTCTCGCCGGCGGCCAGGTTGTCGGAGGCCCCCACGCGGGTGAAGATGCGGTCCACGATGCCCACCCGGGCGCGACGGGCCGGCACGAACGATCCGATCTGGGCCAGGAGCACGATCAGCCCCACCTGGCGCAGCACCACGCTCTTCCCGGCCATGTTCGGCCCGGTGATGATGAGGATCTGCTCGGACGCCGGGTCGAGGCGGATGCTGTTCGGGATGAAGGGCTCGCCCGCCGGCAACGTCCGCTCGACGACGGGATGGCGGGCGTCCTCGAGGTCGAGGTCCGTCCCCTCGTGCACGTCGGGGCGGGTGTAGTCATACCGCTCGGCCACCTCGGCCAGGGCGCAGAAGCAGTCGAGCAGGGCCAGGAGCGTGGCGTTGCGCTGCAGGTCCGGCGTGGCCTCGGCCACCGCCAGGCGCAGCGCGTTGAACAGCTCCGCCTCCAGGTTGACGATCTTCTCCTCCGCCGTGAGGATCTTCTCCTCGTACTCCTTCAGCGCCGGCGTGATGTACCGCTCCGCGTTGACGAGCGTCTGCTTGCGGATGTAGTCGTCCGGCACCTTGTCTTTGTGGGCATTGGTGATCTCCAGGTAGTAGCCGAAGACTTTGTTGAAGCCCACTTTTAGCGACGGGATGCCGGTGCGCTCGGCCTCCTGCTTCTGCATGCGGGCGACCCAGTCCTTGCCCGAGGAGGCGATCCGGCGGAGTTCGTCGAGTTCCTCGTGATAGCCGGTGCGAATGACCCCGCCGTCTTTGAGGGTGGCAGGCGGATCATCGACGAGGGCGGCCTCGATGCGGTCGACGACGTCCTGGCAGAGGGTCAGCCCCTCGGCCAGCTTGCGGAGCGTGGGGCACCGCTCATCGGCCAGGAGCGTCTTCAACGACGGAACCTGGCGGAGCGTCAGCTTCAGGAGGTGGAGGTCGCGCGGGGTGGCGCGGCCCGTACAGACTTTCGCCGCCAGCCGCTCCAGATCCCCCACCTGGCGCAGTTCCTCCCGCAGGTTTTCCCGCAGCCTGGGTGCTTTGAACAGGGCCTCCACGGCGTCGAGGCGCCGCTGGATCTGCTCGACGCTGCGGAGCGGGCGCACGAGCCATTTGCGCAGCAGGCGCGCCCCCATGGCCGTGAGCGTCTCATCGAGGATATGGACGAGCGTACCCTCACGCCCTTCTCCCTGCAAGGGTGCCACCAGTTCGAGGTTGCGCTTCGTCTGCGGATCAAGCGCCATGTAATCGTCCCCGGCGTAGCGCGTGATCCGGCGGATGTGGGGCAGGCGTCCCTTCTGCGTCTCGCCGAGGTAATGGAGCGCCGCCCCGGCCGCCACGAGACCCGTCCGCAGGTCGTCCACGCCGAAGCCCTTGAGCGAGTGCGTCTTGAAGTGGCGGAGCAGGGTCTCATAGGCGAAATCGAAGCCGAAGACCCAGTCCTCCAGCGGCGTCAGGACGAACGACGCCCCGCGCACGCCCTGAAGCCGTTTCTGAAACCCTTTCTCGACGAGCACCTCAGCCGGACCGATCGTCTCGAACAGGCTCTCCAGATGGGCGGCCTCCACCTCGGTGACGCTGAACTCGCCCGTCGTCGCATCGATGAAGGCGAAGCCGACGACGTCCTCACGGCCCCGTTCGCGCCCGAAGTGGACGGCCGCCAGGTAATGCGCCTGCCGGGGGTTGACGAGCTGATCGTGGAAGGCAACGCCGGGCGTCACCACCTCGACGACGTCGCGCTTGACGACCTTGCGGGCGTACTTGGGGTCTTCGAGCTGTTCGCAGATGGCCACACGGTACCCGGCCCGCACGAGCTTCGGGAGGTAGTTGTCGAGCGCGTGGTGCGGGAAGCCGGCCAGCGGCACATCGGCGGCCTGCCCGTTGGCTCGCTTCGTGAGCGTGATCCCCAGCACCCGGCTCACCGTGTGGGCATCCTCGTCAAACGTCTCGTAGAAGTCGCCCATCCGAAACAGCAGGATCGCGTTCGGATGACGGTCCTTGATCTTGTAATACTGCCGCATCAGCGGCGTCTGCCCGGTGTCCTTCTTCTTACGCCCCATGCTCGCTTCCCTGTGGCGGTGCAGTCTGCGGTGTTTCCTCCAGGTTAACCCTTCGCTGCCCGGAACGTTCAACGCCCGGCGCGACCATACCGGCGGCGGAGTTCGTCGATGACAGCCGTCCGAACGTCGCCGTTCCGGCGGACGAGTTCAACCCCGGGCGCACCGATGGCGAAGAAATCGAGCCCTTTTTCACGACCGGAGGCCAGGTAGTCGCCCGTGGCGATGCGGTAGGTGTGATCCGGGCGGATCGGCTCGCCGCCGAGGCGCCAGCGCCCGTCCGCGTCCCGGCTCAGGTTGGCCGTCTGCAGGAAGCCGCCGGAGCCCCGGTTAGCCAGGCCCTGATCGAGCACACGGGCGAGGACGTCGCCCCGGACGCGCACCGTGAGGACGTCGCCGCCGAAGGGCAGGATGCGGATCACGTCGTACTGCGTGACCGGTCCGGGTGGCACGACGTCGTCGATGCGGATGGAGCCGCTGTTGAAGACGGCGGCATCCGCCCCCTCGGCGGCGTGGAGCATGGCCCCGGCGATGAGATCCGTCAGGCCCGTGGGGTGGTTACGCACGCTGGCCTCGCGCCCGTCGAGCGGCACGGGCACCTCGGCCACCACCTCCTCGGGCGCAAAGCCGCCCGCGCGGAAAGCGGCGAACGCCCGTTCCGTCCAGCGCCGCACCTCGGCGGCCGTCTCCGGGTCGTCGGGGATCGCGTCCGTCACCGGCACGAACCGGCTCTCGACGCGCACCCGGCCCGTCGCCGGGTCGACGTGGAGGTCGTGCACGAAGACCGAGCGAGCGTTGGCATCGGCCTTCACGACGGGCGTGTCGTCCGGACCCCGGCGCAGGTGGTAGTTCTCGTGCTCGTGCCCGCCCAGGATCAGGTCGATCTCGGGAAAGGCGACGGCCAGCGCGGCATCCTGCTCGAGCGTCAGGTGGGTCAGCGCCACGATCACGTCGGCGCGGCTGCGCAGGTCGTCGAGCGCCCTCCGCACCGACGCCTCCACGTCCTCGTACGTCACGTAGTCCTTCTGCGTGGCCGGGAGCGTAGCCCCGGTGAAGCCCACGCGCACGGTGCGCCCGGCTGCGTCGGTGGCGGTCCACACGTGCGTATCCTGCACGCCGGGGAAGGGTCGCCCGAGTGAATCGCGGACGTTGGCCGAGACCCACGTGAAGCGCGACTCGGCCAGGCGTTCGTAGAAGGCTTCGGCGCCGAGGTCGAACTCGTGGTTGCCGAAGGTGGCCAGATCCAGGCCGAGTGTGTTCAGGACGGCCACCATCTGCCGCCCGTCGAGGCGCCGGCCGTCCACGCGCGCCGTGCCCATGGCCGAGGGGCTGAAGAAGTCGCCGGCCATGACCGTGAGCGTGTTCGGGTTGGCCTCCCGGAGCCGCTTCCGGAGCATGGCCACCCGGGCGAGCCCGCCCCGTGTCCCGCCCTCGACGGGCGCAATCTCGTACACGTCGTTCATCTGGAGGATCGTGACGGAGACGTCTTCCGGCCCCGCCGCGCCATGTTCGACGGCCCGCCCCGTGCCCCCGCACCCGGCCAGCCAGAGCAGCGCCACGAAACCCAGCCACCACCCCGCTCGCATTCGTACCATCGCATCCGCTATTTTGGGATCATACACTCCCCGGAAGATACACAAACGCCGCCTCGATCGCCGCCACGGATCGCAGGATCCCGGCCGTGAAACGGGATCTGGAACGAATAACTCTGTCCCTTCAGTCCCTTTGAACGCCATGCCCTACACCACGCTGATTGCCCCGGAGGACCTGTTACCCCGCCTGGAGGACCCCGGCTGGGCAGTCCTCGACTGCCGCTTCTCGCTCCAGGACCCGGAGCGCGGGCGACGGGCGTACCGGGAGGCCCACATCCCGGGCGCCGTCTATGCCCACCTGGACGACGATCTCTCGGGACCGGTCGTGCCGGGCCGGACCGGACGGCACCCCTGGCCCGATCCCGATGCGCTCGCCGCCACCCTCTCCGCTTTCGGCATCGACGAGACGGTGCAGGTCGTCGCCTACGACGATGCCGGCGGCGCGATCGCGGCGCGGCTGTGGGGGCTCCTGACCTGGCTCGGCCACGACGCCGTCGCCGTGCTCGACGGCGGCTGGCCCGCCTGGCAACGCGCCGGCTACCCCGTGCGCGGCGGTGAGGAGCGGCGCCCCCCGCGGCGGTTCGTCCCCCGCCCCCGGCCCGGGCTGCTCGTGACGGCCGGCGACGTCGAGCGCGTGCGGCAGGACCCGGCCTGGCGGCTGCTCGACGCCCGCGCACCCGAGCGCTTCCGCGGCGAGCACGAGCCCATCGACCCGGTGGCCGGTCACATCCCCGGAGCCGTGTCCGCCCCCTTCGCCGGCAACCTGGACGACGGCGGCCGCTTCCTCCCGCCGGAGACGCTCCGGGCGCGGTACGCGGCGCTCCTCGGGGAGGTGCCCCCGGAGCGGGTCGTCTGCTACTGCGGCTCGGGCGTGACGGCCAACCACGTCCGCCTGGCGATGGCCCACGCCGGCCTCGGCCTGCCCCGCCTCTACCCCGGCTCGTGGAGCGAGTGGATCACCGACCCCGCCCGCCCCGTCGCACGGGAAGCGACCCCATGACGGGACGCTGCCGGCCCCTCAAAAGATGCGGGCCAGGCCGAGGCCGGCCGTCAGGCCCGGGGCGTCGAGGCGTTTCGTCACGTCGATCCGAAAGAGGCCGAAGAGCCCGTTGAGCGAGAGGCCGAGTTCGTGATGGAAGCCCTCCGGACGGCGGGGTGTGAAGCCGAGCGTGGCCGCCAGTTCGTCGCGGCGGGCCGCCGAGACGAACGTCCGGGCATGCCCCCCGTGGACGATCAACCCCAGCCCGGCCCCGGCGAGGCGGCGCAGCCCCAGCAGCTCGAAGGGCACGGTGCGAAAGTGGTGCTCCCAGAAGAGTGCCAGCACCCGCTCTCCCTCATAGGGCCGGCTCTCCAGCGTCCGCAGGCCGCCGAAGGTCTGCCACAGGCCGCCGGCGGCCTCCACGACGGCATAGCGCTGCGGCGGCAGCGTGCCGGTGTGCGTGGCGGCCACGACCCGCACGTCGAGCGCCATCGGCAGCAGGCGACGGCGGAAAAACGTCTCGAACCGCCACTCGGCCAGCAGCCAGAGACGGGTAAAGTCGAAGTCGCTGCCGAGGAGACCCGGATCGCTGTGTTCGATCTGCAACTGCACACGGCGCTGCCCGCCGAGCGGCAGCGGGAGGTCGTCGTCCCCCGGGTGTGCGCGCACCGGGAAGACCAGCCGCACTCCGAGCGAGCGAAGCCTTCCCTCCTCGACGGCCGGGTTGGGCCGCGGATCCGCACCGGAGCCGATCAAGCTGTAGCCGGTGGTGCGTTCGACCGAGAAATGCCGCTCGCGGTTGTACCGTACCTCGATCCGGGTGGCGGCGAACGGGAGGTGATAGCCGGCACGGGCCGTCCACTTTTCGTTCCCGTAATAGTCGAAGTAGTCCGTGCCGCCGGTGAGGACGCCGAAGCTATTGAAAAAGCGTTCGTGGATCTGGTAGGGGAAACGCGGCTCGATGTTGTCGCGGTAGCGCAGGGCCAGCCATCCGCGCCCGCGGGTTCCCCCCCGGAGTTCCACCTCACCGCCGTAGGTCCACCGGTTCGGGCCGGTCTTGTACCCGCCGAGCGCCCGGAGCGCCAGGTGCCGGCCCACGGTGGCGCCGAGGCCGAGGGCCAGATGCGCCTCGTCGACGCGGTTGTACCAGAGTTCCGGTTGCAGCGAAGGCCGAAGCCCCCGGTCTCGCCCGGTACGACCGCGCCTCCCGGCGTCGTCTTCCTGTTCCACCTTCACCAGGAAAGCCAGGGGGCCCCGGGGCCGGTATGCCTTCTCCAGCGTCATCGTGCTGTCGATGGTGGCATAGGCGCCGGCTTCGCGCCCGGAGAGCGGCACCGCCACGCCGGGCCGGTCCAGCAGCGTGTCGGCGGCCACCGCCACCGAATCGATGGTCAGGTAGGCGATCTTCCGGTACAGGGTGTCGGGCAGGGGCCCGTTGACCTCGTAGTTGGTAAAACGCGCCACCTGGCGGATGCGGATGAGGGGAAAGGTGAGCAGCCCCTGCACGTCGATCTTGAGCAGCGCCTCCGAGCGAAAATCGACCGGCAACCAGAAATCGCCGCCGAAGCGGGAAAACTGCTGGCGGTAGGTGACCTCATAGGCCCGGACCGGTGGGGGAAACAGGAAGGCTTCGCCCGGGCGGAGTTCGGCTTCGACGAGGGCAAAGGCCTCGTCCAGGACGGCCACCCGTCCTTCGAAGGCACTCTTGAGGCGCCCGGCGGGTCGCACGGCGATGTCGTAGACCGTCCGGTCGTCGAGCACGCGGGTGCCTTCGAGCGTGAAGCGATAGTGCCGGAGAGCGTCCGGGTGCGTCACCCCGATGAGCCGGTAGCCCGCCACCTCGACATCGTCGTCGTACAGGTTCTCGACGAAGAAGGCGGCCGGGAGGAAGGCTTCGAAGTCGAGGTTCGACGTCCGGCGGCGTGCCCGGACGACCTCGCGTGCTCCGCGTTCCCGGTCCCAGAAGGCCTCGGTCAGGCTTTCGACGATGGAGACGATGCCGGTGTCGTTCTCGAGGGTAAAGCGGTTATAGACCTCGGCCCGGTATCGCTGCAGGGCGGCCCGCCATTGCTGCTTGCGTGCGATGACCTGGCGCATGATCTCGACGGCCGGGTCCTCACCGGTCACGACCACCTCGTCCAGCTCGTAGGCCACCGGTTCGAGGTCGAAGTCCTGCCGCCCCGCATCGCCCGGACGCAGGGTTCGCCGCTGCGTGGCGTAGCCGATGTAGCGGACGACCAGCACGGCCGGAAGGCCGTCGAGGCGGAGGGCATACCACCCGTCCTCGTTGGTGATGGTGCCCCGGTACGTGCCCTCGACGTGCACGTTGGCCGCCGGCAGCGGCTCGCCCGTGGCGGCGTCCCGTACGGTTCCCTCGACGAGCACCTGGCCGAAGACGGGCGGGGCGCCCAGCCACACGAGAAGCAGGGCGAGGCACCCCATCCCGGACGCACCGCTCCACCCGGCCACGGCGTGCCCCCCCCGGTGACCCGGCAGCCCGAAACGTGACGCGGCAAGAGGCTTCATCGCAGGTAGAAGCGGGGCGGCTCATCGGCCACGAGGGCGCAGATTTCCAGATAGGGCATGATCGGCGAGGCCTTCACCTTGCCCATGAGGATCTCTTCCACCTGAAAGAGCCCCGTCTTGTTTTCCATCGAGATCGTGATGCGGACGGGCTTGGCATCACCGGGCGAGAGGTCTACCCGGCTGATGGCGCTGGCCGAGTAGCGGTGAATGTCTCCGACGACCGGGCCGCGATCGATGATTTGCGGGATGCGGGAGCGCCCGCGGGCCATGTCCGTGCCGTCGGCCACGAGGACGACCCCGGCCTCGACGGAGTGGATCCGGCTGTGCCCCATATGCCCGACGATGACCTCGTGCGCCATGGCCCGGACGACGACGCGCATCGGATCGGTCTCGCCGTAGAGCATCGTCAGGTAGCGGGTGATGATGCCGTCGGCCAGGACGATGGAGTGCCATTCGTGGTTCTCGCGGGTGACCCCCATGCCGAGGTCGTGCAGGAAGCAGCCCAGGGCCACGGCCACCTGGGCATCCTCGTAGGTACCGACCTCCTCCTCTTCGAGCGACGGCCGGATGCCGCTCTCGCGCAGCAGACGGAGCAACTTGAGGGCATTGTACGTGGTGATGCGGGCGTGCACCGGCCCGTGGTCGTTGTAGCCGAGCCGCCGAACCGAGACGGCGTTGGCATAGCTGTGGTACAGGTTGACCTCCCGATCGACCAGCAGGCCCTGCAGCAGCCGGTGCACCTTACCGGAGGTCCGTTCGAGCAGGGCCCGGTTCAGCTCGGCCTCTTTGGGACTGGGCGTTTCCCAGTCGGGAAACCGCCGGGTGGTTGCCTTCGAGGATGTTTCCATCTTTGACTCAAGCATGCCGGTCGGAGGCGAGAAGATCCCTGCGGATTGCGGTTTCCCGGTCATCGTCCTCCGAACGTGAAACGTGGAACCGGATACCCGGGGACTACGAGTGGGCAGAGGGAGGTTCCGGGGTGCGCGTCCTTCCGGAAGCCGGCGCAGGGCTCAAGCCCGGCCCGTCTACGCCTCCCCGGTGCTTCTTGCCTGCACCGGAGGCAGCTCGGGCGGGGCATCCCCCTGCACCCAGACGGTGCGGCCGTCGGCGAAGTGCTCGCGTTTCCAGATGGGCACCTGGCGTTTGAGCGTGTCGATCAGGAAGCGGCACGCGGCAAAGGCTTCGGCCCGGTGCGGGGTCGCCACCCCGATGAGCACGCTGGCCTCGGCCACCGGCACGACCCCCAGCCGGTGCCACAGGCACACCCGCTCGACCGGCCACCGCGCCGCCGCCGCCGCGGCAAGCCGCTGCATCTCCTGCATCGCCATCGGCACGAAGCACTCGTACGACAGCCTGACGGTCTCGCGGCGCGCACCGGACGGGTCGCCTGTCGCCGGCCCGCTCCAGCGGCGGGTGATGCCAAGGAACAGGTCGATGCCCCCGGCGCCGGGCACCCGCAGGTAGTCCGTCGCAGCGCTCACGTCGAGCGGATCGGATTGCAGCCGGATCCACTGCGTTTCGTTTTTTATCTCCTGCATGGGTTTCTGCATGCTTCCGGTGCCGGCCCGGGACCGGCTAGCCCCCGCTGACGGGGGTGATGAGCGCCACCTCGTCGCCTTCGTTCAGCGGCGTCGTCTCCGGGGCATACGCCCGGTTGACGGCCAGGCGAAGGGTCCCCCGGTACGGCCGGAGTGCCGGATACGCCCGCTCGAGCGCGTCGAGCAGGTCTTCGCCCGTGGCCGGCGCCGGCAACCGGATCTCCAGACGGCCCGTCCCGATGCGCTCCCGCAGCACGCTGAAAAGGAGCACCCGCAGCCCGATGGTTTCGTCCCGCATCGCCGTGCCCCCTCAGAGTTCCGCCACCAGGGCCTTGATGGCCTCCAGATCCGGCAGTTCGCCGGCATTCTCGAGCACCTCGGCATACTGCACCCGCCCCTTCTTGTCCACCACAAAAGCAGCCCGGCGGGCGATGCGGTCGAGCTGCATGGGGGTGAAATCCCGGTTGTACTTCGCCCCGTAGGCGGCACAGACCTCCGCATCGTGGTCGCTCAGGAGCGGGAAACGCAGGCCGTGTACCTTTTTGAACTCGGCGAGCACGAACGGCGAGTCGGTCGAGATCCCGACGACCTGCGTATCCGGCCCGAAGGCTTCGAGGTCGTTGTTGACCATGTTCAACTCCGTCGTGCAAACGCTCGTGAACGCCCCGGGAAAGAACAGCAGCACGACGTGCTTCTTGCCCCGCAGGGATGCCAGCTCGAACGGCTTGCGCCGGTCGTCATAGAGGGTGAAGTTAGGCGCTTCGTCTCCTTTGCGCAGGCCCATGGGATTTTTTTCCGGTTAAGTTTGCCTGATGGGCTCCCTTCCGGCCTCAGCTGAATCGGATGGCGCGGATGGGTTCGATCCGTGCGGCGATACGCGCAGGAATATAGGCGGCGGCGGCGCACAGCGCCAGCGCCACCACGCCCACGAGGAGGAAGTCGAGCGGGTTCAGGGCGATGGGAGCCGTCTTCATGTAGTAGGCCTCCGGCGGCAGCGGGATCACCCCGTAGCGCTGCTGCACCAGCGCCAGCGCCAGCGCCAGCGCCTCGCCCAGCAGCACCCCGGCCCCGCCGATCATCAGCCCCAACCAGAGAAAGAGCCGTCGCAACTTCGCGGCCGAAGCCCCGAGGCTGATCAGCACCCCGACCTCGCGGGTCTTCTCCAGGATGATCATCAAGAGCGTCCCCACGATGTTGAAAGCCGCCACCAGCATGATGACCCCGATGACGAGCGGGATGATGCTCTGTTGCAGGTTGACCCAGGCAAAATAGCTGTGATAGACCTCATAGATGGTTCGCGCCATCACCGGAAAGCCCCACGTTTCGTTGATGCGCGCGGCCACGGCGTCGATGCGGTCCGTGTCCGCGACCGTCAGGTCGATCCGGGTGAGTTCGTCGGGGGCATATTCGAGCAGGTCCCGCGCGACGTCGAGGTCCGTGAAGACGTAGAGTTCGTCGAAGTTGGCGAAGGAGGTCTCGTAGATGCCCGCCACGTGGAACTGCTTGACGCGGGGCAGGCGCACCGGATCCGCCCCGGAAAGGACCTGGTCTGTGTTGCGCATCGAGAAGGCCGTCACGCGGTCCCCCACCCGGAGGCCGAGCAGGCGGGCCAGCTGGCTTCCGACGACCAGGCCCGGAAGCCCGTTGCCATCGGGGTCGAAGCGGGCCGTGCCTTCGACGAGGTGCCCGGCCAGGTAGGGCGGCAGGACGTCCGTGCCCCACAGCCCGACGCCGTCGATCGCGGTGGCCGAACGCCGCAGCAGCGCAAACTCGAGCACGACGGGCGCCGCACGCGCCACCCCTTCTTCCCGGGCCAGCGCTTCGGCCAGGGCCATGCCGCCGCCGATGGGTTCGTCCGTCAGGCTTTCCACCTGCACGTGTGCTCCGAACCCGACGAGCTTGGCTTCGATCTCCCGGCTGAACCCGCGCACGATGAACAGCGCCAGCAGCAGCGCCGCCACCCCCACGGCCACTCCCCCAACGGCCACGTACGTGACGAAGTGCAAAAACCGGCGCCCTTCCTCACGCCCCTGCGCTCCCCGGAGGTAGCGCAACGCCACGAACTGTTCGAAACGCAGTGCCAAGGTCCCGTCCTGTAGATGCATGCCCGAACACGGCCGCGTACACGCGCGGCACACGTGAGACATGAGGACGTACCCTCCCGGCACTTTGATCCGGCGCTCCGGCGATTTTCCGCGCCGTCTTACCGCACACGCCCGGCGGCCTCAGCCGTCACCCCACCTCGACGAAATGGTACGGCGGCCAGGGACCGCTCAGCTCGAACCGGAAGCCCAGCCCGATGCATTCCCCGCCGAGGTCGGCAACCCGCGCATGAAACGCCTCCTCGTCCTCGACCGGAACCAGGTAGGCCGCGTTGGCGACCAGCGTCCCCTTGCCCCCTTCCGCCGCGTCGACCAGGGGCTTGAACACCCCGCCTTCGGCATGCTGGAGCAGGGCCTCGTGGGCACGACGCACGCAATGCTCGGAGAGCACCGCAATCATCTGGTCGACCTCCACATATTCCATCCGGTTCATCTCCTCCCGCACGAACCGGGCGATCCCTTTCGAGAGCACGCCGAGCGACTCCTCGACCTTCTGCTCGCCTTCGATGATGCGCTCCAGCAAAACGTCGTCGATCCGGTAGATGCGCAGGCTCCATTCCTGGCGGCCACGGAGCCGGCCGGCGGCCTTGCGAAGCCCGTCGTAGCGTGCCTCGACCAGCCCCAGGACGGCCTGTTCGTCCCGGACCACCGTCCCGAAGGGCAACGGTACCAGGGTGCCGGTCTCACAGAGCCGCTCCATCACGCGGGTATGGGCGCGCACCTGCACCTGCACCCAGGCGGCCTCCTGCATGTTCTCCCGGAGCGCCTCCGGGCCGAACGTCTCGGCAGGAACCCTGCTGAAGAACACGGCCAGATCGCGGTGGACGCGCTGCATGACCGCCTCACCGGGCACCAGCCCCTCGACGTCGAGGAGGCCGGCGGCAGGAGCCTCCCGGACGGGCATCACGCCGTAGACGTAACAGCAGACCGCCCCCGGCGATGCCGGCTGCCCCGGCACCCCGTCTCCCGTTCCGGCCAGGACAAGCGGTTCCTCCTCATCCTCGTCGAACTCGCCGGGGGCAACCTCCCGAATGAGCGAGTCGGGCGCACCTGCCTCCGGAGACGCTTCTTCCGCCGGGCTCACCAGCCCGTCGAAGCGGATCTCTTCGAAGACGGGGCGCTCGTCCCCGGTATCCGGGCCCTCGTGCCGGTCGCCCGGCTCCGCACCGGCCGGATCGCCGGAAGGCGCCGGGGCTTCTTCCTGCCGGGTGACGGTATGGCGCACCGCGGCGGCCGCCTCACGGAAAGGGGCCTCGTGCGCTTCCGCATCGTGCATCACCGCTTCCGTGATCTCGCGAACGGCATCACTGAGCATACGCTGGAGCATCCGTTCTTTGAGAACACGCCGGGCCTCGGAGAGAACGGCCTCCCGGTCCTCGAAGCGGCTCATGGCCTCCCGCGCGGCCGCCTCGGCGTCTTGCAGGGCCTCTCGGGTTTGCCGGGCGATGTCGTCCAGGAGCAGGGCCCGCAGTTCCCGGCCCGCGCCGGTCAGCTCCGGCAGGTCGTCCGGGATATGCTGCCGGGCCTCGCGGGCCGCCTCCTCGGTCGAGGCGAGGGTATCGGTGGCTCGCCGGGCAACCTCGCCGACGAGCAGGTCGTGCAACCGCCGGACGGCTCCGGTGAGGGCTTCGTGGTCGTCCGGTACATGCGCCCGCGCCGCCCGTGCGGCCGCCTCGGTGTCGGCGAGGGTATCGGTGGCACGACCGGCGACCTCCGTCACGAGCAGGCCATGGAGGGTTTCGACCGCTTCCCGGAGGGCCTCGTGGTCGTCCGGTACATGCGCCCGCGCCGCCCGTACCGTCGTCTCGGCGGCGTGCAGGGCCGCTATCGAGCGCCGGGCCACCTCCTCATAGAGGCGTTCGTTGAGCGCGCCGGCCGCCCGTTCGAGCACCGGATGCTCCTCCGGCACGTGACGGTGGGCCCGTTCGACGGCCGTCTCCACGTCCTCGAACTGCACGACGGCCCGGCCGGCCACTTCTTCGTCGAGACGGTTCGTGAGGGCTTCCACGGCGGCCTGCAGGACCGGATGGTCGGATGCCAGCAGGGCGCGGGCCCGCCCGGCGGTCGCCCCGGCATCACGCAGGGCCTCGGTGGCCCGGTCGGCCACGGTGGCAAGAAGCTGCTCCTGCAACGCCCGGACGGCCCCCTGCAGGCTCTCATGCTCCTCCCCGACGTGTTTTCGGGCGGCCGTCGCGGCACGGGCGGGGTCGGCCAGGGTCTCCACGGCCCGCGTCGCCACCTGGCGCAACAGTCTGGCCTGCAGGGCTTCGCCGGCCCGCCGGAGGAGCGGGTGCTGCCCGTCGAGCCGGGCCGCCAGGGCTTCGGCGATCTGCTCGGGCTCTTCCAGCTCGGCCAGCGCCTGTTGCATCACGGCCTGTAAGAGCTTCTGCTTGAGGGCCTCTTTGGCACCGGCCAGCCGGGGATCGTTCTCCTGCTGAATCAGACGGGACAGTTTCTCTCCATCCAGCCCGGGCCGGGGCTGCCTGTCGGACGCTGCCTGCGAGCTCATGGTGTCGTCGAAAAGTTGGGAAGACCATTCAAGGAATCGTACGGCACAACGGTCCGGTTGCAGCCAATAGCGGGCCAGTTCGCCCGCTGCCGGCGGGGTTGTCGCCGGTCGTCCCCCGTTCAGGTACACCATGCGGTAAGGGATTCGTTTTTTCCGCGCCGGGTCTCCCCGTCCTCCCGCCGGGCACCGCGTCCGGCCCCGCCTTTCGCTGGAAAAGATGCGTCGCGAAGGAAAAATATGCCGTGCCCTCCCGGCGTTGTCTTTTCGGCGGGATGCCCCCCCATCCCTTTTTCAAGAACAAGCCGGCCGGCTGCTCGTTACTTTTTCCTATCTTGCAGCCGCCGCTCGTGCCGGCCCGTTTGCATCACGCCTTTGACCCTTGACGTCGCCATGAACAACCTGATTGCTCACACGCCGCCTCCCTGGAACGAACCCGTCCGTACTTACGCCCCCGGCAGCCCGGAGCGTGCCGCGCTTCGGAAGCGCTTACAAGAGCTGCGTAATCAGGAGATCGAGGTGCCGGCCTTCATCGGCGGGCGGGAGATTCGCACCGGCAACACGATCACGATGCATCCCCCCCACGACCACCGCCACGTGCTGGGGGTGGCGCACCAGTGCGGGGCGGCCGAGATCCGGCAGGCCATCGAAGCCGCCCTGCAGGCCCGGCACGACTGGATGCGGATGCCCTGGCAAGACCGCGCCGCCATCTTCCTGAAGGCCGCCGAGTTGCTCGCCGGTCCCTGGCGGGACACGCTCAACGCCGCGGCCATGCTGGCCCACAGCAAGAACGTTCACCAGGCCGAGATCGACGCGGCGTGCGAGCTGATCGACTTCTTCCGGTTCAACGTCCACTACATGGAGCAGATCTATCGCGATCAGCCCCGCTCGGCGCCGGGGACGTGGAACCGGATGCAGTACCGCCCGCTCGAAGGGTTCGTCTTCGCCGTGACGCCCTTCAACTTCGTCTCCATCCAGGGCAACCTGCCGACGGCGCCCGCCCTGATGGGTAACACGGTGGTCTGGAAACCCGCCTCGTCCACGCTCTACACCGCCTACTTCACCTACAAGCTGCTCGAAGAAGCCGGCCTCCCGCCCGGCGTCATCAACATGATCCCGGGACCGGGTTCGCTCGTGGGGCAGCACGTCTTCGCCTCCCCCCATTTCAGCGGGCTGCACTTCACCGGTTCGACGGCCACGTTCCAGCACATGTGGCGCACCATCGGGCAAAACATCGCCGGGTACCGTGCCTATCCCCGCATCGTGGGCGAGACGGGCGGCAAGGACTTCATCCTGGCGCATCCGTCGGCGGACACGCAGGCCGTCGCCACGGCCATCGTGCGGGGGGGCTTCGAATACCAGGGACAGAAATGCTCGGCGGCCTCGCGCATCTACCTGCCGCGCTCACGCTGGCCGGAGATCGAGCGCGAGCTCCTGAGCCAGCTCGGCGAGCTGAAGATGGGGCCGCCCGAAGACTTCACGAACTTCATCAACGCCGTCATCGACCGCAAGGCCTTCGAGAGCATCACCGCCTACATCGACGAAGCCCGGCAAGCACCGGGCGTCCGGGTGCTCGCCGGCGGCAACTACTCGGACGAGACCGGCTACTTCATTGAGCCGACGGTCCTGCTCGTGGACGACCCGCAGTACCGGACGATGTGCGAGGAGATCTTCGGCCCGGTGGTTTCGATCTACGTCTACCCGGACCAGAAGTGGGACGAGACGCTCACGCTGCTGGACGAGACGTCGCCGTATGCGCTCACCGGTGCCCTCTTCGCCCGGGATCGCCGCGTCATCGCCGAAGCGACGGACCGCCTCGTCGACAACGCGGGCAACTTCTACATCAACGACAAGCCGACGGGGGCCGTCGTGAGCCAGCAACCGTTCGGCGGCGCCCGCGCCTCGGGCACCAACGACAAGGCCGGCTCGTACCTGAACCTTATCCGGTGGGTCTCGGCACGGGCCATCAAGGAGACGTTCGACCCGCCGAAGCATTTCGCCTACCCGTTCCACCAGCCCGATGCCGCGGACGCGCGCAGCGAGGCCATGGAACACGCCTCGGCGGAGCGCCTGTAAAACCGGCCGGCGGCCTCCGTGCGCAACGACAACGGCGATGAACCGTCCTCCGGCCCCGCGTATCTTTCGGAGCACGCTGCATCCGGGGACGGCGCCGGCAACGCTGGTCTACGGGCGGGCGCTCGTCCGGCCGCTGGGTGCCTGCGTCCTGCCGGTGATGGTCGGGGCCCTGCTGGCCGTGCTGCAGGAAGCTCCCGCCCTGGCCTACCTGACCCGGGGCTTTCCCGCCGCCCTGGCCGTGGCGATGCTCTGGACGCACTTTCGGCTGCGTGCCCTGCCGGCCGAGGTGCAGGTCGTACCGGGGGCGGCGGCCGTGCGCACTGTGTGGGCGTGCGCCCGCAACGAGCCGCCCGCCTGGTTCCGCATCCTGGACCTGCGCCTCACCCCGGACGCCCTGCAGGTTACCCTGGGCTACACGCCGTACACGCTGCCGTTCGACCGGTGGCCCGAACACGACGACCTCCTGGCCGCCCTGCAGGAAGCCCGCAACGGCTGATTCGACGGGCCGCCCGCACCGGCGCCGCCGGGATGCGCGGGCCGTAGCAGTCAACGCCCTCACGAAACCCGCAATCCCGGAACGACCCGGACTTCAACCACCACGCCGTGAGCGACTCTTCCCGCCAGCGCCCCCGCCCGGCTCCACGCCCGCAACTGGAGCTCTTCGAGACGCCGCCGGCACCGCCTTCGACGCCGGCGACCGCCTCCTCCGTCGCCTGTGCCTACTGGGACTACTGCCCCAACTGCGGCGCGCGGTTGCACAACCAGGGCTGCAAATACCGCTGCCCGCGCTGCCACTACTTCATGTCGTGTTCCGACTTCGATTGAGACGGCGGCCTCACTCGCCCGCCGGAAGCCGCAGGATGGGATAGTAAGTCGCCCCCTCGAGGGCTTCGTCGAGCAGGCCCCAAGTGGCCAGGCCATCGTCGGAGCGGGGTTCGAGCAGGGTGAAGGCCAGGCGCCCCAGCGGCTGATCGACGGGGACGACGAGGGCACCCGCCGGAAGCGTCGTCTCGGCCGGCTCGTAGCCGCCGTAAAGGGTGCGCAGATGCCGGTTCTGGTACGGGCGTTCCGCCACGTGCACCGAATCGATGCGGAACCGTTCGACGGTGGCGGGACGCTCCGTCCCCAGCACGGTGAACCGGATGCCGTGGGCCTGGAGGCGGTCTCGCACCGCCGCAAGCGAGGCCGGCACGACGTAGGCCGCCGGCGCCGGCACCGTCTCGACGGGCACGAACGTCCCGTACTCGGTCATCCGCTCGGGCCGGCGCACATCCCTGCGGCGAAGCATCACCGCTCCGGAGTACGGGTTCTGCTCCTCGGCAACCGCACCCAGCAGGATTTCGACGGGTTCAGCGGAAGGGGCGGGCCGGGCCGTGAGCGCCAGGGGCCGGCCCACCACCACCCCGGCATCAGCCGCCGCCGTCCGCTTCCGGATGACCGTCGCGTTGGCGTAAGCGAAGTGCAGGACCTCCTCGACGAAACGGAGCGTGGCCTGCACCCGCTCCTCGAACGTCGCATAGGCATAGGCCTCGCTCAGAATGGCGAAACGGTTGCGCAGGCCGGCGTAGTTGGTACTGAAGCGGGGCCGGTGGTCGAACGTGTACCACCCACGCGCCCTCTCACTCCCCGGCGACGGCAGGTTGCCGTAATAGTAAAAATCCCACCCGTATTTCTCGCGGACGATGTCCGTGACCTCGGGCAGCCACACGTTGCGCAGCAGCGCGACGATGCCGGCGTCGGTGTTGGGATGGAGTGGCGGGGCGTAGGTCAGGTGGTAGGCGTGGACGGTGCCGTTGGTCGTATGCAGGTCGACGACGACGTGGGGGTCGTAGTCGTTGAGCAGGCGAACGAGTGAGCGGGCTTCGGGGCTGTCGAGCTTGACGTGGTCCCGGTTGAGGTCGAGTCCCTGGGCGTTCGGGCGCTGCCCCATCCCGCCGACGGGACCGTGCTGCCGGGGCCGGTTGAAGAGGTTGACGCGCTCGTTGCCGTCGGCGTTATAGATCGGCGCCACCATCACAACGAGCGAGTCGGCCCAGCGGGCGTACCGGCCGGCCGCCAGGGAACGCAGCAACATCAGCATGGCCTCCTTGCCGCAGACCTCCCCGGCATGGATGTTCGCCATCACGAAGACCCGCGTCTTGCCCGTGCGGCGGACGGCCCCGGGACCGGCTCCTTCCGGCGCACCGTAGACCATCAGCGGCAACGCCCGTCCCTCCGTCGTGTAGCCGAAGCGGGTCAGGTGCAACCGGGGCGAGGCCCGGTCGAGCACGTCGAGAAATCCCATCAACTCGTCGTAGCGGGTGGTTTCCTCATAGCCGGTCGCCTCGGCCCGCGTCTGGAGAAACGACAGGTCCACCGGCTGCGCCCGGGCCCCGGCCACGGCCAGCCATCCGATCAGCCACCACCCCGCCCCATACCATCTTTCACGTCGCATTCCGCACATCGATTCGATTCCTCTGACAGCCGTTGCGTGCCCCCTCGACCCGCGGTCGAATGTCCTTCAACCGGATTCATGCTCCCGCGTGACGTCGTGCCGTCGTTTTTCCACAAGACCCCTTCCCGCGCACCCATCAGTCGGCCGCCGCGACCGGGGTGGCGAGTGTCCGGCGGGCGAGCCAGCGGTTGAGCAGCAGCAGCAGCAGGAGCACCCCGCCCCACTGCACCACACAGGTCATCACGCTGAACGGGCTGGTCGGGTCGTACCAGCTGTCGGGTGCATAGACGGTGGCCGAGAGGGAAAGCCACCATGCGAGCAGAACCACCGCCAGCGGCGGGATGACGAACGTGATGAGGCGATCCCAGAGCGGCCCCGCATTCCAGTCCCCCGGCAGGTTGTCGACCACGTCGCGGCGGAAACGGGCCGGGCCGTAGCGGATGACGGCGAAGGCCACGAACGCCCCCGAGATCATCAGCGCCACCCCCCAGACGAAGTCCTGGTTTTCGAAGAAGCCCAGATGAACGGCCGACGGCAGCCCGAGCACGAACCCCATCCCCCCCACGAGGGCAAGCGCATGCCGCCGCTGCCAGCCCAGATCCACGACGACGCGCGTGGCCAGTTCGATCATCGAGATGAGCGAGCTGAACGCGGCAAACGAGAGGCCCAGGAAGAAGAGCACGGCAAAGAGGCTCCCGGCCGGCATCTTCGCAAAGAGCTGGGGCATCCAGATGAAGGTCAGCCCGGTCGCGGCGGGGCCGCTGGTCTTCATCACCTCCAGCACCTCGGCCTGGGACATCTGCGTTCCCAGGATAGCGAAGACGGTGCCGAAGATGATGATCGCCGCCAGCAGCGAGACGGTGTTGTTGCCGATCCCCGTGATGAAGGCGTTCTTGACGACGCCATGCCGGGCCTGCATGTAGGCCCCGTAGGTAAGGATGAGCCCCCATCCCGCCCCGGTATCCCAGGCGTTCTGCGTGAGCGCTTCGAGCCAGATGCGCGGCCGGGCCAGCGTGGCCCATTCCGGGGTGAACAGGAACCGGACGCCGTCGAAGGCGCCGTCGAGGGTGAGCGTCCGGCCCAGGGCCACGAGCACGATGGCGAAAAGCGTCGGGATGAGCACCTTGTTCACCCGTTCGATGGAGGCCACCCCCTTCCACACGGCGAGCACCCCGAGGCCCATCGCCAGCGCGTGGAACGCCACGGGCCAGCCGCCCGCCTGAAAGCCGTCCCAGACGCCCTGGGCCGCTCCGGTCGTCAGCGGCAGGGGATTTGTGAGCACCTCGATGAAGTAGAAGACGCACCACCCGGCCACCACCGAATAGTAGAACATGATGGCCGTGGCGACGAAACCGACGAAGGCGCCCATCCAGGCGAAGCGCTCCCCGGCCACCCGTGCGAACGTGCCGACGACCCCCATCCGCCCCTTGCGCCCAAGCGCATATTCGGCGATGATCAGCGGGATGCTCCAGGCAAAAAGGAAGATGACCCAGGCCACCAGAAAAGCCCCCGCGCCGGTGTCGCCGCTGTTGGTGGCCGCAATGCGCGGAAACCGCCAGATGTTACCCGTGCCGACGGCGATGCCGAGCACGCTGAGGATCAGCCCCAGCCGGGAGGAAAACCGCTGGTCATTCGTGTTGGCCATGCGCGTCTATGCGTTGCACGTTGAAACGTTGTGCGTTTTCGCCCGGGCCCTCGGCCGGCGTCATGCGGCACCGGCCGCGTATCCCGGCGTCTCTGCGGCTCTCCTCCGGACAGCCGGACACCGTTCCCCACGCCACGTTTTCCCGGCACCGGCACGGCGCGAAGAAGATAGCGCACCCCGTCTTCTTTCGAAACCCGGGGCCTCACCTTCCCGGCACCAGCCGCATCCGGGTGCCGCCTTCGAGTTCTTCGGGGCGGGACGGCTTGTTCAACGGATAATGACGGAAGGCGACGTAGTCCTCGAGGAAGGCGTCGTAGTGCGGGCTGAACGGGTTACCGCTCTGGCCGCCCGGGTAGACGCCGTAGCCGGCGGGCGGCGTCCGGGAGAAATCGACGACGACGCGCCAGCTGGCGCTGTGGGTGGTCAGGCGGCCACCGGCCGGCGAGAGGGTCTCGGCAAAGCCGGGATAGGGGAAGGGACCGCGCCCGAGGACTTGCAGGGTCTCGTTCTGGAGCAGGTGGCGGAAGACGACACGGTGGTGGTCGCCCCAGCGCCAGCGCTCCGGGTTCCAGCCGTAGTCTCGTGCGAGTGTGGCGGCGGTGCTGTCCAGGGCCAGGCGCAACAGCCCGGCGGCGTCTTCCCGTTCGGGCGTGGCCTGCACATCCAGCCAGTGGGCTTGCGGATCTCCGGTGAGGAGCAGGTAGAGGCGTGTCTCGGCGGGCCGGCGATGCTTCCGGAAGACCGGCTCGTCCCAGGCCAGGCGGCGCAGGTGATCGAGGAAGACGTCGAGCACGAGGGGCTCGGGCCGGTCTACGGTGGTGTTGCCGTCCCAGGCGGCGAGCATTGCGCGGAGGGTGTCGGCGCGCGGCGCCAGGCCCGCGAGGGTGTCCAGCAGGGGCACGAAGAGGTCGCGCTGGACCGCGTGGACGTCGGCCTGGTAGCGCATCAGGTCTTCGACGGTGTGCGACGGCTTGCCGCGCAGGAGCGTGTCGATGCGGAGCGAGCGATAGGCCGAGCGCCAGTCGTGCCCCAGGTAATGGGGGTATTCGGGCCCGGCGGGCTGCTGGTTCGTCGAGGTCAGGTAGCCCCGGGGAGGGTTGACGGCATAGGGCAGTTCCTCGAACGGCACGCGCCCGGTCCACGCATAGGCCCGGGTGGAGCCGTCGAGCAGACCGATGCCGTGCCCGGCCCGTCGCACGGGCAGATAGCCCGTCGAGCGGATGGCGATATTGCCGTCGGTGCCGGCATAAAGGATGTTCTGCATGGGGGTATCCCACTGCCGGAGGGCCGCCTCGAAGGAGGCCAGGTCGCGAGCACGGTTCATGCCCCAGAGGGCGCCGAGCGTATGACCGGGCGTATGCGCCGTCCAGCGGATCGCCACGGCTCCGTCGTCGTCCATCGTCACCGGTCCCCAGTGGGCGTAGTAGAGCGTATCCACGACCGGCGGAGCCCCTTTGACGTGGATCGTATCGAGCACCACCTCCAGCGGCCGCATCGTCCCCTCGAAGCGGTAGTGCGTGCGCGTGCTGTCGAGGTCCAGGGCGTAGTGGTCGATCTGGTCCGCCCCGGTGTTCGTGAAGGCCCAGCCGACGTGGTCGTTGAAGGCCTCGACGGGTAGCGGCGCCCCCGGCACGGCCACACCGTAGGTGTTCATCGAGGGGGTAACCAGATGCACCTCGTACCAGATGGCCGGCAGGGTGAGGGCCAGGTGCATGTCCCCGGCCAGGATCGGGGCCCCTGTGGCCGAACGCGCCCCGTTCACCGCCCAGTTGTTCGACCCTTTCCCTTCAACGAACCCCTCGCCGAGTGTGCCCGCGAGGCTTTTCCGCATCGCCTCCATCCGTGCCAGCGTGGTCACGGCGGCGCGCACGTGCGCCGGCACCGGCCCGTGTGCCGGCCGGGCGTCCGCTGCGTCGGGCCCGGGTACGATGGGCCGGTAGAGCGTCGCGTGCCGGGGATAGAGCCGGGCATACTCTGCCGGATCCATCTCGTCCTGCAGGGCGGCGTAGCCGGGGTCATCGGTCCGGTACGAGAGGTCGTAGTTCATGTACTGCAGGAGCCGGATGGCCTGGATGGGTGCGTAGCGGTCCGGCCGGTATCCGAGCAGGCGAAACTCGAAGGGCAGGTCGCGTTCGTGGAGGCCGTCGAGGTAGGCGTTGACGCCCTCGGCATACCAGCGCAGGAGGTCGTACTCGACCCCGCCCCGGGCCTCGATCTCACGCAGCGCCTGCCGGGCCCCCCACTCCATCCCGGTGCGCCGGAGGAAACGGTCCGCCGCGACCGAGGCGGGGCCGAACGCTTCCGACAGACGCCCGGAGGCCACGCGGGGGATGAAGTCGAGCTGGAAGAGCCGGTCCTGCGCGGTCACATAGCCGTGGGCGATGACAGCGTCCCGGTCCGTTTCGGCGAAGATATGAGGGACGCCGCGCGCGTCCCGGACGACGGTGACGGGGTGCTCCAGCGCCGGGATCGCGAGCGTCCCTTCAAAAGGCGCGACAGCCCGGCGTGCGGTGCGGTAGAGGCCATCGAGCGGGTCGAGCAGGGGACCCGGAGGCGGCAGGCCGGCCGGCGGGGCCTGCAGCAGATAGACGAACCCGGCCGCAAGGAGGACAACGAGGAGCAGGCGAAGGACAGGTTTCATCGGCCACGTCACACCACGTCAACCCAGGTGGGTGATGGATTTCCAGGGGCCGCGTCCCCCCTCCCGGGAAAGCATGGACACCGCCCGGTCCATGCGTTCCGGCGCGATCCGGCGCAGCAGCTCGTCCGTCGCGTTGGCGTAGTCGCGGGCTCCGCGTCCGTGCGGCTCATGGTCGAAGACCGTGGTCCCGTCGTTGTGCGTGACCGAGAGCGTCGTGCTCGTGCGGATGATGGACGACATGACCTGGTCGCCGTAGCGCTGGCGCAGGTAGCGCCGGTAGGCGTGATGGTTCCGCTTGCGGGCATCGACCATCGTGAAAAGGAAGAAGGGCAGGTTGAGCGTCGGGTTGAGTTTGTCCCGCACCATCATGACCGTTTGAAACGTCTGCTCGGCCCCGAGCACGGGCTGGTACTCGGGCATGACGGGAATGAGCACGTGCCGGCTGGCCACGAGCGCGTTGAGGCTGAAGACGGTGATGGCCGCGGCCGTGTCGAAGAGGACGGCGTCGTAGGGCAATGGCGCCTGTTCGAGGGCTTCCTTAACCCAGAGCACGTCCGTCGGCTGGTTGAGCCGGCGCATGATCTTGGAAAGGGTGCTGGAGGCGGGCAGCACGTCGAAGTTCTTCCGGGGCTGCACCGGCACCTCCGCCAGGCGCACCTGCGGGTCGAAGAGCACGAGCGAGGAGTTCGCCTCCGGCGGTTCCGGCAGCCCGACCATGCGGGTGAGAAAGCCCTGCGGGTCGAGGTCGATGACAAGGGTTCGGAAGCCGCTCAGGCCCAGCGCGGCCGCCACGTTGATCGTAGAGGTGGTCTTCCCCGATCCCCCCTTGTGGTTGCAGACGGCAAGGACGATCATACGTTTCCGGTTGACGAAAGGATTGCGCCGCCGCAAATTACCCTGTGGCCGCACATCTGTCAAATGAAGAACCTCCGGCCGTGTCCCGCGGCCCAACGGCAATGCGTTTCCTGCCCCATGCGGTGGCCTGGCGGCCGGTGCTCCTGAGCGGTCTCGGGCTGGGCCTGAGCTTCCCGCCCTACCCTTTTCCGTTCCTGGCCTGGGTCGCACTGGTACCGCTGCTGCACCGGTGGGAGCGGGCCCCCTCGGCCGGGGCCCTCCTGCTCGAAGCCTACCTGGCCTTCCTGGTGACGTTCGCCGTAGCGTTCTTCTGGCCGCTGTGCCATGCCCTGCCGCAGGCGGCACTGGCCTCGCTGACCCCGCTGCTGGCCCTCCCGCTCGTGATGGCCCTGCCCTTCGGGGCGGCGGCGCTCGTGCGCCGGCGGCTGGGTCACGCGGTGGGCCTCCTCGCCCTGACGACGTTCTACCTGGTGATGGAAGGCGGGCTGAGCCGGGGACCGCTCGCGTTTCCGTGGCCGCTGCTGGGCCACACCCAGGCCGAGGCGCTGCACTTCAACCAGTTCGCCGACCTGACGGGCGTGCCGGGCCTGACGCTCTGGATCTGGCTGTTGAACCTCGCCGTGCTGGCCCTGGTGCGGGCTCCCCGGCGCTCGTCCGCACGCGGGCCGGCCCTTTCCCTGCTCGTGCTCCTGGCCCTCCCCCTCGCCTACGGGGCCTGGCGCCGGGCAAGCCTGCCGCCCCCCGAGGACCGGCTGCCCGTCGGGGTGGTACAGCCGGCCCTCGGCCCCAAAGCCTGGGCCGACGTCCATGACCTGACGCGCATCGACACCCTCGTCCATCAGACCGTCACCTTCCTGCAGGTCGCACCCGCCCGCCCCCACCTGCTCGTCTGGCCGGAGACGGCCCTCCCGCTCCCGCCCGTCTCCGCCCCCGGCCGCGTCGAGGCGCGTCTCCGGGACCAGGTCGCACGGTGGGGCGTGCCCCTGCTCACCGGTGCCGTCACCCGCACGCCCGGGGGCACCTACCGGAACACCGCCCTGCTGTTCCGCCCGGACGGTACCACGGACCGGTACGACAAGCACCGCCTCGTCCCGTTCGCCGAGCGCGTCCCGTTCGTCGATGTGCTGCCCGCCCTGGGGGCGCTGTCCGTGCCCGCCGGCGGCGTCGCAGGCTACGAACCCGGCAACCGGCAGGCTCCCCTGCGGGCCGGCCGCCTCTCCGTCGGCGTGCTCATCTGCTTCGAGAGCGCCTTCGGGAACCACCCCCGCCCCTACATCGAACAAGGGGCGGACTTTCTGGCAACGCTCACCCAGGACGGCTGGTGGGGACGCACCCCCGGCTACCGCCAGCACCTGGCGCTGACCCGCCTCCGGGCCATCGAAACGCGCCGGGCCGTCGTGCAGGTGAGCGTCAGCGGCGTCACGGCGCTCCTGCTCCCGGACGGCACCTCCGCCTTCGAACTCGGATGGATGGAGCGGGCCGCCCGCCTCGCCCACGTGCCGGTCCTCACCCCCACGACGTTCTACAGCCGCCACGGTGACTGGCTCACCGGCCTGGCCCTGCTCGCCGCCCTCCTCGTCACCGCCCGCAGCGTGTACGCGGCCCGGCGTGCGGGCTCCCAACCTCCAACCCGACCCGAAAGCGGTTCATGCACCTGAAACCCCTGCTCGTGCTCGCCTCGTCCTCACCCCGGCGACGGCGGCTCCTCGAACAACTCGGCCTGCGGTTCGTCGTCCGGCCCAGCGACACCGAGGAGGTCGTCCCGGAAGGCGTCTCGCCGGAGACGGTCGTGCAGGCGCTGGCGCGGGAAAAGGCCGAAGCCGTGGCGCCCGCCTACCCGGATGCGCTGACCCTCGGCGCCGACACCATCGTGGTGCTCGACGGCGAAGTGCTCGGCAAACCCGCCGACGCCGCCGAAGCCCACGCCATGCTCCGCCGGCTCAGCGGCAACACGCACACGGTCTACACCGGCATCGCACTCGTGCATCCCGCCTCGAACCGCAACGTGACGGCTTTCGAGGCCACCCGCGTCACGTTCGCCCCGCTGACCGACGACGAGATCGCCGCCTACGTGGCCACCGGCTCCCCCCTGGACAAGGCCGGCGCCTACGGCATCCAGGACGACCACGGCGCCCTCTTCATCCCCCGCATAGAAGGCGACTTCTTCACCGTCATGGGCCTGCCCCTGCACCGGCTCTACCGGGTCCTGCGTACCGAATTCGCCGACCTGATGGAGGAAAACCCGGATTGAACGCGAAAAACGGCATCGCCCCGCTACCGGTAGCCGGACAAAACCCGAACCCGAAACACGCCTCTGCCCGCACCGCTTGTCTCCCCCTTTCGAACATATCCGGGTGTTGCTGATCCAGGCACGCGGCACCGCCGACATCGAGCGACAGGAACAGGAATGCTTCCTCGAACGATGCCGCCTCCGCCCGGAACAGCTCGTGACGGCCAACGTCGTCCGGGATCGCCTTCACGAAGGCCTGCTCGACGGGGTTCATGCCGTGATGATCGGCGGGGCCGGCGAGTTCTCGGCCACGCAGGACTACCCCTGGATGGACGATCTGCTGGCGCTCTGCCGGCTCCTGCGGGCACGCGGCTTCCCCACCTTCGGCTCGTGCTGGGGGCATCAGATCCTCGCCCGGGCCTATGGCGGTACGGTCATACACGACCACGCACGGGCCGAGCTGGGATGCCATCCCGTCATGCTGACGGAAGCCGGGCGGCGGGATCCGCTCTTCCGCACGTTTCCGCCCGCCTTCCGTGCCAACATGGGCCACCACGACCGCGTCAGCGTCCTGCCCGAAGGCGCCGTCGAGCTCGCCTACAGCGCCACCCAGCCCAACCAGGCCTTCCGCATGGAAGACCTGCCCATCTACGGCACCCAGTTCCACAGCGAGCTCGACGCCCGCCGCGAACGCGAACGGCTCATCCGCTACCGTGCCTATTACCTGAACGAGATGCCCGACGAGGCGGCCTTCCAGCACGTCCTCGACAGCCTCGCCGAAACCACCGAGGTGGATCACCTCCTGCACGACTTTCTGACGACCTTCGTCGCCCGCCCCGAAAACCACCCGGCCGGACCGCAACAGCCGACCTAGCCTCCCGCGGCTTGGCCTTCACCACGCCAGCGGCGGCAGCACGTCCTGCTGGAGCCTGCACATCTCGTCCACCAGTTGCACGGCGGCCCGGTACGAGGGGCAGGTGGGGTCGAGCAGGAGAGCCTGGAGCAGCTTGCGCCTCGACCCCTCCGCGTACGCCTCGACGAGCAACCGGTTGATGCTCACCTGCGCCCGCAGCAGCGCCAGGATGCCTTCCGGGAGCGGTGGCATGGCCTCGGGATGGACGCCGCCGGCGCCGGCGCGGGCGGGCACCTCTACCACGGCCCCCTCGGGCAGGCCGGGGACGTACCCCGCGTTCGGCACGTTGACGGCGTCGAGTGCCCGCTCCTCGCCGCAGAAGACCCCTTCCAGAATCGGAATAGCCAGCTCGCCCGAAGGCACAATCGCCCCCTCCGCCGCTCCGGAGCGCTCCTCCCGGTCCGGCTTCACGCGCGGCAGCGGGCGCCCGGGAAAGAGCGGCACACCGGTGGGATGCTCGTCCAGGTTGTAGATCCAGGTCGGCACCCGGCCCGTCTCCCACGGATGGCCCTCCAGCGGATCGTAGAAGAACTGAAGCAGGCTGCTGGCGAGAAAATCGTGCGCCCAGCCCAGGTACTCACCGATGTGGTTGGCACCGGGCGAGGGATAGAGGCCGAAGACGCGAAACAGGATGCGGCTGAGGGCGATCTCGTCCCACTCCGCCAGCCAGTGCGCCGCCCGTTCCCGCTCCCGGAGCCGGGGGTAGAGGTCCTCCCCCGTGGTCCGGTGACGAAGCGACTGGAACCAGGTGAAGTGGTTCAGGCCGGAAGCCTTTGCGTCGAGGTCGTGCACGTCGAGTTCGAGCAGGCGGGCTACCTGCTGCATGCCCTGGAAGACGCCATGACACAGCCCGACGACGCGCACGGACGTCAGCCGCGTGAGGGCCTCACACAGCTTCGTGAGCGGGTTGGTGTAGTTGAGCAACCAGGCCCCGGGACAGCATTGCTCCATCGCCCGGGCAATCTCGAGCATCGGCCCCATGTTGCGAAGGGCATGAAAAAGCCCCCCCGGCCCGCCGTTCTCCCCGTACACCTGCCGGAAACCGTACTTGCGAGGGACGTGGAAATCCTGCGCCCAGTAAAAATAGCGGTTGACTTCGATGGCCGTGACGACGGCATCGGCGCCGTCGAGCGCCTCGCGCAGGTCGGTGGTCCAGCGCACGGACGGGGCCGGGCGCCGCCCGAGCCGGCCAGCCACCGCCTCCGCATATCGCTGCCGCTCGGGCAACGCATCCGGGCAACGATCCATGAGGACGATCTCGAGGCCGTGCGCGCACAGCACGTCACTCAAAAGCAGGTCGCGGATCGTGGCCGGCCCGAACTCCCGGCTCCCGGCTCCGACAAGAACGACTTTCAACGGCATGGAAACGTGGTGTTTGCTTTGCGGTGTGGGGATTGCGAGCCAAAGATTAGCGATTGCGGACTGGAAGATTGGCGGATTATTGTAGATTTTTCCCCCGTCGACGACCGTACAGGAAAAGCCGTCATGCCGCTCCCGTTCCGCCTGTGCCCGGCCCTTCTTGCCTTCGTCCTGCTCACCGGCTGCGACGGGAGCAATCCGGCGCCCCCGGATCCCCCGCCGCCGTCGGTACCGATCTCGGTGCCCGAGGGGTTTCGCGTGGAGATCGTGGCGGAGGGCCTTGCCCTGCCGACGTCGCTGGCCTTCGCGCCGGACGGCTCGGGCCGGCTCTTCGTCAATGAACTCCAGACGGGGCGCATCCGCGTCATCCGGGACGACGCCCTGCTGCCGGAACCGTTCGCCGAGGTAGCCACGAACGTCAGCGGCGGCTTTCCCGTGGCCGGCGAGAACGGCCTCATCGGCCTCGCCTTCGACCCGGATTTCCGGACGAACGGCTTCGTCTACGTCACCTACGCCGTCCGCCTCGACGACGGCACCAACCGGGGCGCCGTGGCCCGGTTCCGCGAGGTCGACGGCCGCGGCACCGGCTTCACCGTCCTGCTCGACGGCATCCCGGCGGCGCCGGGCCACCAGATCCAGAGCCTGGCCTTCGGCCCCGACGGCAAGCTCTACGTCTCGGTGGGCGACGCCTACCTGCAGGAAGCCGCGCAGGACACGACCGCCCTCACCGGCAAGATCCTGCGCATGAACCCGGACGGCTCCGTCCCGCCGGACAACCCCTTCCCGGGCCGGCTCCCCTATGCCCTCGGCCTCCGCAACGCCTTCGACCTGGCCTTCGACGGCACGGGCCGACTCTTTGCCCCGGACAACGGCCCCAGCTTCAACGACGAGCTGAACCGCATTGAGGCCGGCGGCAACTACGGCTGGCCCGTTGCCCTCGGCCCCGCCGGAGATCCCCGCTTCATCGACCCGATCCACACCTGGACCGAGATCGTCTCCCCCAACGGCCTCACGTTCTACCGGGGCACGACCTTCCCACCCCCCTACCGGGGCCGCCTCTTCCTCGTCCTCTTCGGCGACACCTTCTCGACCGGCCCCAGCCCCCGCGCCAAACGCATCGTGACCGTCGACACGGGCGCAGAGCCACCCGTCATCGAAGACTTCGCCGTCTACGACTTCCCCGGCCAGGGCAACCCGCTCGACGTCGTCGAGGGGCCGGACGGCCACCTTTACTTCACCGACATCTTCCAGGGCCGCGTCTACCGGATCCGGTACGACGGTTGAAGCCCGGGGCCGGAAGGGGGCTCCGCCGGGCCGCTCGATGCGTCACCCCGAATTCGCCAGGCGGAGGGTGCCCAGGGCACAGGCCAGGGAAAGCCCGACGAGCAGCAGACCGGCGGCCGTGTGACCCAGGACCAGTTGCCCCACCCCCAGCAGGCCCGCATAGATGAACAGCACGCCGAGGAACCAGCCGAGCCATTTCGCCCCGGCCCCGGTATCCGCCGGCACGTCCGGGCAGCGGGCGGCGACAGGTCCCCACCAGCCGCCGGGCCGCACCCTGCGATAGAAGGCCACCAGCTTCTCCTCGGAGACGGGCCGGGTGTGCAACGTGACCGTCACCCAGATCAGGGTGCAGACGAGCAGGATGACGACGGAGCGGATGAAGTTGTATTCGGCGCCGTAGAAGAGGACCAGCACATCCAGGAGCGGGGCGGGCATCAGGCCGAGGGCGTCCAGTCCCCGGGCCAGCAGCAGCCCGTTGGCGATGAGGACCGAGCCCACCATGGCGCTGATCTCGGCCCAGGCGTTGACGCGCCACCAGTACCACCGCAGCAGCAGCACCATCGCCATCCCGGCCGTCAGCTCGATGATGTAGATCCACGCCCGCTCGATGGATTCCATCTGCCAGGCCGCCAGCGCCGCCAGCAGAACCAGCACGAGCACGGCCAGGCGGGAGGCCAGCACGTAGTGCCGGCTGGAGGCCTCACGCCGGAGGAAGCGCTTGTACACGTCCGTGACCAGGTACGAGGCCCCCCAGCACAGGTGGGTGTCCATGGTGCTCATGAAGGCCGCCAGAAACGCCGCCACGAGCAGCCCGCGCAGCCCCGTCGGCATCATCTCGGCGATCATCATGGGATAGGCCAGCTCGGGGTCGGCCGCCAGCGCCGCCTCCGGCCCACCGGGGGGAAAGACCACGAGCGAGCCCAGCCCGGCGACGATCCAGGGCCAGGTCATGAGCGTGCCGGCGAAGCAGAACCAGAGGGCGGTGAGCGTGGCCTGCCGGTCGTCCCGTGTGGCGAAGAGGCGCTGGGCGATGTAGCCGTCGTGCCCGCTGCGGGTCCAGAGCACCAGGATCAGGCAGAGGTAGGAAACGAACTCCAGGGGACTGAGGTGGGCGGGGTTCGGTACCAGGTCGAGCGTGCCCGCCGGCGCTTCCGGGAGGGCGGCGATCTGCCGGGCCATCTCGGCCGGGCCGCCCAGCTCGTAGACGACGATCCCGGCCAGGATGAGCGAGCCGGTGATGCCGGTGACGAACTGGAGCAGGTCCGTCATCACCACGCCCCAGAGCCCCGAGGCCACGGTGTAGAGCAGGGCCAGCGCCACACACACGCCCAGCGTGAGCACCGGCCCCCAGCCGAGCAGCACCTGGCTGAACTTGACCATGGCCAGCATCACCCAGCCCATCACCACGCAGTTGCGCAGGATGCCCTGGTAGACGGCCGTGAAGGCACGCAGCACGGAGGCCGAAGGCCCGTCATAGCGCAACTCGATGAACTCGGCGTCGGTGATGACCTCGGCGCGCCGCCAGAGGCGGGCGAAGAAGAAGACGAGCAGCATCACGCCGGCGGCTTCGTACCACCAGAGCCAGTTGCCGTAGATACCCTGCTGCCGCACGAGTGAGGCCGCCGCCAGCGGGGCATCGGAGGCGAACCAGGTGGCGGCGATGGAGGTGCCGGCCAGCCACCAGGGCAGCGTCCGCCCGGCCACGAAGTAGTCCTCGATGCTCTGGCCGGCCCGCCGGGTGAACCACAGCCCCAGGGCCACGGTGATGCCCCCGTAGAGGGCGATGACCACCCAGTCCAGCGGAAGAAGTCGCATGCGCCTGCCGGCCGGTTTGCCGGGACACGGGAGGAAACGGGTCGCCCGAAGATAGGCAAACCGGTGCCGGCGTGCCAGCGCTCAGCGACCGGCTGCGACGTCGAAGAGGCAGGTGGCGTCGGGATGGAGGTGCAGGAAAGAGGCCGGCAGGTGGGTGGAGACCCGTTCCCGCCGGAGACGCCGGAGCACGGCCTGCTTGTGGGTGCCGGTGACGAGCAGGAGGATGCGGCGGGCCGCCATGATCTCGCCGAGGCCGAGCGTCCAGCCGTGATCCGGGGGGTCGGGCAGGTGCGCCACCATGCCGTGGCCGCGCGTGGCGGCGCTGAGCACGGCCCGATGGGCTTTCAGCGGGAGCCAGTTGGCCGGTTCCAGGAAACCGAGATGCCCGTTCAAGCCCAGGCCGAGCAGGCACAGGTCGATGGGGCCTTCTTCGGCCAGCCGCCGCGAGAGCGCCGCACAGACACCCGCCGGATCGGCCTCCACGCCCTGCCACCCGAGGAAGCGGTCCGGCCCGACGCCGAGCGGATCGAGCAGGGCGCGCCGGAGTGCGGCGGTGCACGAGGCCGGATGGCCTTCCGGCAGGCCACCCCACTCGTCGAGCTGCACCAGGCGCAGGCGCGCAAAAAGCCCGGGGTCGTGGCGGGCCTGCTCGGCCAGCAGGGCATACGTGCGGCGGGGCGTTGCCCCGGTGGCCGGGCAAAGGAGCAGGTCCGGCCGGGCTCGCACCGCGGCAACCACCTCGGCGGCCACGTGCCGGCTCAGCGTCTCGGCATCGGCAAAGCGTTCGAACCGCATCATATCGGTAGGGCTGTTGTGCCACCCCCGGTCTCAAGACGGGCCGGCCCGTCAGAAGTACGGGCTCCGGACCAGCACCTCCTCCACGGGACGAGAGGCCGGACCGACCGCCCACGCCGGCACGGCGGCAGCATCCTCCGAAAAATCCGCCAGCACCCGCATCTTGTGCAATGGTACGGCAATCTTCCCTGCCCGGCTCGGCTCACCCCGGCTGCTTCGCCGTACGCAACGTGAACCGGATCGGGATGGCCATGCGCACCCGCACGGGCGTTCCCCGCTGGCGGCCGGGCCTGAAGCGCAGCTTCATGACCGCCGCGATGGCCGCCTCGTCGAGCACCCGGCCGGCCGAACGGGCCACGGTCGGCTGCGACGGCGTGCCGTCCGGCTCGACGACGATCTGCACGACCACCATCCCTTCCAGGCCGGCCTGCCGGGCGAGCTCCGGATACTCGAGGTATTCGTAGAGCTTCGCCGTGCCGCCGATGATCTCGGGCATCTCTTCCACCACGACGAAGATCTCCGGCTCTTCCTCTTCGACCGGCGCCTCACCCGCCGGCGGCGGTGGCGGAGGCGGCATGGCCGTGAGGGGCTCGTCCAGGTCGAGCGTGGCATCCAGATCGAGCTCCATCGTCTCATCGAGCACCACATCGTCCGGCACCTCGACGGGCACCGGCGGGCGCGGGGGCGGCGGCGGCACGTCCTGCTGCCGGGTCTGCTGGATATCCTCGATCTGCACCACCTCCTGCTCCTGCAGCTCGATGTCGAGCGCCGGGGACGCCGGCCGCACCGGCAGGCGCACGAGAACGACCAGGATCGCCAGCGACAAGATAAGGCCGAGCTGAATGAAGAGCCGGTAGTTCCGGTGCAGGTCGGCATGCGGGTACTTGTAGGGCTTGCGCCGCGGCACGGGCGGAGGCACCGGGGCGCTCAGCGACCCCTGCCGCTTCCGGCGTGCCTCCGCCTCCCGGCGTTCCCGCCCGGACGAGCGGCGCCGGGGACGCCTGACGGTCGGATGCAGGAGCGTTTTCATGGTCCGGTCACGTTTTTAGGCGGTCGAAAAAGGATTCCTGGTATTCGCCTCCGGCGGGAACCTCCAGGAGCGATTTACCAGCAGCCCTGTCCAGAAACACCGGCCAGGGAGCGGCCCGCACGACCCGTTCCGCCTCGGTGCCCAGCTGATGGTGTTCGAGCCCTTTCCGGCCGTGGGAGCTCAGCACGATCATGCCCTGATCCAGGCCGGCGGCTTCCTCCAGGATGACGGCTGCCGGGTCCCCCGTGCGCACGAGGAACGAAGCGGCCGGCGGCTCCCCGCCCGGCGATGCCGCCCACTGCCGGAGTCGCGCCGCAAGCGGCTCCCGATCCGCCGGCAGCCCCTCCTCGACGACGTGCAGGAAGTGGAGCTGTGCCTCGTAGTGCCCGGCCAGATCCCGTGCATACGCGATCGTGCGCCGGGCAAAGGGTGAGAAATCCACCGGCACGAGCAGGTGCCGGACCAGCTCGGGCATCCGGCTGCTGCGCGGCCCCACGGTGAACACGGGCCGGTCCGCCAGCTTGATCACCTGCTCTGCCGTCAACCCGATGAGCCAGTGATCCTCGAGATCACTGAGAAAACGGCTCATGCTGCGGTTGCCGTGCGTGCCCATGACGATCAGGTCGACATCGTGCTGCCGGCCATAGGCCAGGATCGCCGCCGTGGGCTCGGTGTTGTGCTCCCGAAGACGCCGGATCGTGATCCCGTTCCAGCGCTCCACCTCCTCCGCCGGCGGCGCCTCCATCGCGGGAACGGCCCGGAGCGATTCCGGCAGATAGTCCCCCCCCGGGAAACGGTCCGCTTCGAAGCCGGGCGGGCCTTCCACCACATGCAGCAGGTGTACCTCGGCTCCGTAGTGCCGGGCCAGATGGAGCGCGTGCATGAAAGCCCCCTCGGCACAGGTCGAATAGTCCGTCGGAACGAGTATTTTCCGGATCACAAGCATAACGTTTCCCTCCTTCCTCACGCTGTGGGATTTCCCGCCATCCGCCGGCCGGAGGCCACGGCCCTCGTCGCCTGCGTCTCCCGGGATTGCGCCCCGCCGAAGCTCTTCACGGTGAAAACGGGGCACGGCGCCAGGCGCACCACCCGCTCGGCGACGCTGCCAAGGAGCAGGTGGGCCAGCCCGGTGAGGCCGTGCGTGGCCAGGACGATCAGGTCGCTGCCCCGCTCCCCGGCAAAACGGGCGATCTCGGTGGCGGCGTGCCCGGTGCGGACGTGGAAGGTGACCCCGCGATCGACCCCGCAGGTCCGGGCGTAAAATTGTTTCAGGTGCCGGTAGGCCTGCCCCTCGATCTCCGGTTCGGCATCGTACACCGAGAAGACACCGGCATGGTAGAAGGCCGGATACACCGGTTCTTCGATGACATGCAGCACGTCGAGGCAGGCCCCGTACAGGTCGGCCAGCGTCCGGGCATACCGCAGGGCCTCCTGCGCGTGCCGGGAAAAGTCCACCGGCGCCAGGATCGAACGCACCGGCCCTTCGACCGTCCCCGGCCGCACGGTCAGCACCGGCACGGGCGAGAGGCGCACCACCTCCTGGGCGACGCTGCCAAGGAGCAGGTGCTTCAACCCGCGCCGCCCGTGCGTCCCCATGACCACGACCTCCACGCCGTGCCCGGCCACATAGTCCAGGATCTCCGGCGCCGGCGCCACCGCCCGCCGGAGGGCAAAGGTCACCGGCGGCACGGTGCCCGGATCAAGCCCCGCCTGCCCGGCGACCGCCTCCAGCCGTTCCCGTAACCGTGCCCGGATCCGCTGCTCGTGCTCGGCCGGCCCGGCAGGCGAACCGAGGGTGTCGTCGTAGAGCACCTGCACGTGAAGCACGTGCAGCGCCGCACCGGTGCGCCCGGCCAGCTCGAGCGCCCGCACCAGCGCCGCCTCCGAGGACGGCGAAAAATCTTCCGCGACGAGTATGTTTTTGACGTGCCACATGGCGCCCCCCCGTGTTTCTGATGAACCCCGGCATGATGTTCACCCGAAACTTACGGAAGCGCACGGCCGGCCATTGACGGGCAGGATCGCACAGACCTGTGGGACGATCCCTACTCATCCTGTAAGGGAATACCCGACGTGCAGGCCGGTGCGACCTCAAAAATCTCTACGCACGAAGCAGCGCAGGCCGGCCAGAAAGGGCGCGATCAGCCAGAGCAGCAACATCCCCGCCGCCACCAGCGGGCCGGCCGTGCCGCCGAAGAAGCGCTGGAAAAGGGCCCCGGTGTACCCCATCAGGGCGGCCACATCGAAGCTCATCAGCAGGGCCACCCGGGCCAGGTCCACCGGGTTGAGCAGCATCAGGGCCAGCACGGGCGTCTCCAGGGGGTAGCCGGCAAACAGGGACAGGAAGAGCAGCACCCCGCCGTCGTAGAGCACCGTGAAGCCCAGCCAGACCAGCACGGCCGCCCCCAGCCCTTTGACCCGGTCCTCGAAGCCGAGGGCCAGCAGGAACGCCAGGGCCACGAAGATGAACGTGAGGCCGACGCCCAGCGCCAGCAGCAGCGCCAGGGCGGAGCCGGCGGCCCCGGCCCCGCCCCGCACGGCGAACGGCACCCCGACCCCCACGGCAAAGCCCAGCGCCAGCGGCAGGGCCAGCCCCAGGTACATCCCGCCGAAGAGCGACCGGCGGTCGACGGGCTGGGCCAGCAACATCTCGATGAACTCGCGGGCGTTGTAGAGGTACATGGCCCCGAAGAGCACCCCCACCAGCGGAATCAGCATGAGCACCACGTTGACGAGGCTGAGCAGCGCCTTGGCCTCGCCCCCACCAAACCGGAGCAGCCCTTCGGTGAGCAGGAGGAAAAAGACCCCGTAGAAGGCGACCCACTTGCTCCGGACCACGTCGTGGAGCTCGTATTTGATGATCTTGGCGGCCGTGTGCATGGCTCTGGGGTTGAAGATTGCAAATTGCAAATTGGAAGATCGGGGGTTTGGCGTTCCAGGTTACACGTTTCACGTTGAACGCCGTCGTCCAAAAACCTTGAACGTGTAACCTGGAACGGCGCCCGTCAGGCGGTAGACACCAGCACGTCAGCCCCGGCGGCTTTCACCACGCGGAGCGTTCCCGCGCGCCCTCCTTCGAGCAGCCGGGCGATGGCCCGCTCCAGCCGCCACTCACCCGTTTGCTCGATGAGCGCCCGTACCGGCCCCGCGTAGTCGATGCGCCCTTCCAGCAGGAAGATGATGTCGTCGCAGAGCTCTTCGATCTCGCTCATGATGTGCGAGGTGAGCACCACCGTCTTGCCCGCGTCGCGGGCCGCCAGGATCTTGTCCTTGAGGCGGCTGCTGGCGATGGGGTCGAGGCCGGCGCTGGGCTCGTCGAGGATCAGGAGGCGGGGGTCGAAGAGGAAGGCCAGCACGGCGCTCACCTTCTGGCGCGTCCCGCCCGAGAGGGTCCGCATCGGCTTGTCCAGCTCGGGGCCCAGGTCCAGGTCATGCAGCAGCGTCTCGTCGAGCCGGTCCGGCTGGACGCGCAGGTCCTTGTGGAGGGCGATCAGCTCCCGGGGCATCAGGTTCTCGGGGAAGCGGGCGGCCTGGGGCATATAGCCGATGTGGGCGCGGTAGGCCCAGTCGCCGTTGAGGGCCTTGCCGTCGATCCGGACCTGCCCGTCGTCGGGCCGGACGAGCCCCAGCAGGCACTTGATCAGCGTCGTCTTGCCGGCGCCGTTGGGCCCCACCACGGCCGTCACCCGGCCGGGACGGATCTGCGCGGTCACCCCCCGGAGCACCTCCCGCGTCCCGAAACGTTTTACCAGTCCTCTGATCTCGATCATGACGTCCTCGTCGCTTGCGGTGGTAAAAAGCCGCGTCATCGCCCGGCCACGAGGGGCGACCGGGGGTAGGGCTTCATCTGCGGCGCCTCGTCGAGGAGCGCCTCGGGCGTGAGCACGGGCAGCACCCGCTCGGCGGCGTCGAGCAAGTCGATGAAGAAGCTCCGCAAGAGGATCAGCGCCGGCTCGTTCTGCTCCACGATCAGCGAGAACAGCCGCACCGGGCGGAACGGCACATCCCCCACCCCGTCGCGGTCCAGATCGTAGCCCTCGTAGCGGTCCCAGTAGTTGGCCGTGAAGGTGCTGTAGGAGGCCCGGCTGTTCGTCGCCACGTCGAAGGCATTGCCCACGAAGTTGTTCTCCCGGAAGCGGTTGTCCAGGCTGTTGGCCAGGATCTTGACGGCCCAGCCATTTTCCACGAAGTCGTTGGCCCGCACGTCGGTGCGGTTCATCCCCTCGGCATAGAGCCCCACGGTGTTACGCACGAACCGGTTGGCCTCCACCCGGCTGTCGCGGATGTCCTTCATCAGCAGCCCGAACGCGGCGCTGCCCCAGTTGTCCACGAACCGGTTGCCCGTCATCTCCACGTTACGCGAGTACATCACCGCCACCCCCGCCCGGTTCACCCGGAACGTGTTCCCCTCGTAGCGGCACCGGTCCGAGAACATGAAGTGGAGGCCGTAGCGCAGGTTCTCGAAGCTCTCGTTGCCCCGCACCACGGTATCCTCGACGAACTCGAAGTAGATCCCGTCGCGCTGCCCGTGGATCCGGTTGTTCTCGATGACGACGTCTCTGGAATACCAGAGGTGGATGCCGTTGCCCGAGGCCGCCTCGCGCGTATAGTTGCCCCGGATCTGGTTGCCGGCGACGCGGCACCCGGCCGACCTGGCGATGTAGATGGCGAAGAAGGTGTTCTCGAAGCGGTTGTTTTCGATCACGCAGCGCATCCCGCCGTCGACCTTCACCCCGGCCCGGTCCTCCACATAGCTGACCCCGACGTTGCGGAACGTGAAGCCGCGGATGGTGACATCATCGGCCGTGACGGTCATGATCTGCCGCTCGCCCTGCCCGTCGAGGACGACCTCGCCTTCGGCTTCGAGCGTCAGCGGCCTGTCCACCACCAGCGTGGGCTCGCGGTAGATGCCGGCCCGCACCACGATCCGCTCGCCGGCGCCGGCCCGGGCCAGTGCCTCCGTGAGCGTCCGCACCGGCCCCTCCGGAGAGACGACCACCTGCCGGGCCGCTGCCGACGCGGCGAGGCCCAGCACGAGCACGAGCAGGGTCAGCGTCTTTTTCATGGCATGGCGGTGGGATCGTGGGCGGGATGGCCGGGCCGCTCCTGCCGGACGAGCGCGAGCACCTCGTCCCAGGTGAGCACCTCACCGCCCACCTCGGCACGGACGGCCGCGAGGTCCTCCCGCGTGGCGAGGGCGGCCAGGTTCATCCCCATGGGGCTGTGCACGTTGGGGCTGTGCAGGAAGTGCGCCTCCTCGGCTCGGATCAGCGTGGGCGGATGCGCGAAGTCGGTCACCCAGAGCGAGTGGACCTCCCCGGCGGCCACGCGCTCCTCGAGGAGGAAGCCGGCCAGGCATTCGATCGAGTCGAACTTGTAAACCTTGCCTTTCGTGGTCACCAGCTCGGCGCCGAAGCGTTCGTCGGCGATGTTCATCATGCAGTAGGCCCCGCGCTCCTCCCCGTACCGGATGGGCTCCGGCTTCGGGGTGCAGGCGGACAAGGCCAGCATGCACAGCCCCAGCACGATATGGAAGCGGATGCGTCGCATGGTCAGGCGGCTACCGTGTGGTTCGAGCGTTTGGCCCGACGCCATTCAGCGTACGAGAGGATCACCCCCAGGCCCAGAGACAGGAAGGCGATCCAGCCTCCCAGCGCGGGCCAGGAGTGGGCCGTGAAGTTGAGCAGCTTCTTGGTGCCGATGACGGGCGGCTGGTAGGCCATGCCCGGCACCTTGATGGCCGCCGTGGGGTCCAGGTTGTGGCCGTAGTCGTAGCCCCACAGGTAGAAGTCCACCAGCCCGGCGATGGCGAGCACGAGGAAGGCGACGGTCCAGGTGTAGAGCATCCAGCGCTTGCCCGAGAGCGCCGCGGCGAGCCCGAACACGACCAGACCCCCGATGAGCCAGGGCATCAGCTTGAGTTCCGGGATCGACTCGGGCACGATCCGCTTCATGCCGATGTAGTGGTTGAGCCCGTTGATGTTGTTCAGGTCGTTCGGCTTATGGCCGGTGATGGTGTTGATCTCGATGTACATCCCGATGCCTTCCGGGTACTGCGGGGCGTCGAGGGAGATGGTCCAGATCGGGAAGACGTACATCAGGACCAGCGACAGCGCGGCCACGGCCAGCAGGATGCGGGATCGGGTGGTCATGAGAATCACCTCATTCATAAAGCATGAGGGCCGGAAGCCGGGGGCGCCGTCGGCATGGGCAGCGCCCCCGGCCCCTCGCGGCCCTCACTACGTCATTGGCCCGTGCTGTAGGCCAGCGGCACGTTGGCCCCGCGCGGCGAGACCCGGATGTAGCCCTGCATCTCCTGGTGGAGCGCCGAGCAGAAGTCCGTGCAGTAGAAGGGGAAGACGCCGGCCCGCCTGGGCACCCACTTGAGCGTACGCGTCTCACCCGGCATGATGAGCAGCTCCGCGTTGTTGGCGCCGATGACGGCGAAGCCGTGCGGCACGTCCCAGTCCTGCTCCAGGTTCGTCACGTGGAAGTAGACCTCATCGCCCACCTGGATGCCCTCGATGTTGTCGGGCGAGAAGTGGGTACGGATGGTGGACATATACACGTGCACCGTGTTGCCGTCGCGTTCCACGCGGGTCTCGGCCTCGCTCTTGACGGCGTACGGATGCTTGTTGTCCTGCAGCTGGTAGAACTGCACCTGCCGCGGCTTGATGAGGTCGGCGTGGATCCCCTGGGCGTAGTGCGGCTCACCCATCGTCGGGAAGTCGAGCAGGAGCTTCATCTTGTCGCCCGAGATGTCGATGAGCTGCGCGGCGTGGGCCAGCTCCGGCCCCGTGGGCAGGTAGCGGTCCTTCGTGATCTTGTTCAGGGCCACCAGGTATTTACCCCACGGCTTGCGGCTGTCGCCACCGGGGATCATCAGGTGCCCGACCGAATAGTAGACCGGGATGCGGTCGACCACCTGCCAGGTGCCCAGCTCCCACTTCACGATTTCGGACGAGATGAAGGCCGTGGTGTAGGCGTAGCCTTTCCCGTCGAACTCGGTATGGAGCGGCCCCAGACCGGCGTTCTCCACCTCCCCGGCGATGACGGCGTCGTACTGCAGCACCGGGATGCCGTCCACCACCTTCTCGAACTTCTCGTCCTCGATGGCCTGGAGCATCTTCGAGAACGAGTGCACGGGGATGACCGTGGCCAACTTGCCGCCGGCGACGATGTACTCCCCGCTCGGGTCCACATCGACGCCGTGGGGCGACTTGGGCGTGGGCAGGAAGTAGACCAGCCCTTCGCAATCGGCGGGCTCAAGCACCGTCACACTCCGCTTCACCTCCGAGACGGCGATGCGGGCTTCGTTGAGGTGGTTGTGGTAGTACTCGGCCTCCATCTGCCGGGCCTTGCCGTCGGCGATGCACTGCTCGGCCCGCTTCCAGTTGACGGCCGCCACGAAGTCCTTGTCGTTCTGCGACGCGTTGACCTCCAGCAGCGTGTGGGCCTCCTCGGTGTTGTACGAGGTGAAGAACATCCACCCGTGCGAAGGGCCTTTCCCGGCGTGCGCCAGGTCGTAGTTGTAGCCCGGCACCAGAATCTGGAAGGCGATGTCCATCTCACCGGGGGTGTCTGCCTTGATGAAGGTCAGCATCCCCTTGAAGTTGCCCTTGTACTCGTCGATGGACATGTCCCGCTGCGGCACGGGCACGCTGAAGCGCGTCGAGGCGACCAGGTACTCGGTGTTCTGGGTGATGAACGGCGAGCCGTGGTTCCCGGCCGAGTTGGGGATCTCCACGATCTCCTCGGTCTCGAACGTGCTCAGGTCGATGCGGGCCACGCGCGGGGTGTTGTTTCCGTTGATGAAGATCCAGCGCCCGTCCGGCACCCCGTCGGTCTGGGAGAGCTCGGGGTGGTGGGCGTCGTCCCACGGGATGAAGCCGTGCGAGGTCATCAGCATCGCCCTGGTCTCCTCGGTGTACCCGTAGCCGTTCTCGGGGAACTGCGAGAAGACGGGGACGGTCTTGAGCAGGCGCCCCGAAGGCAGCCCGTGGACGGTCAGGTTGCCGCTGAAGCCGCCCGACATGAAGGCGTAGAACTCGTCGTGCTGCCCCGGCGGGACGTACACTTTCGAGGCGGCGTCGTCGGTGCTGCCGGCCTGCTGCGAGCCCGCACAGCTGGCGCCGATCGCGGCGATCAGCACGACGGTTGCCAGCCCGAAGCCGATCTGTTTCATGCGTGTAGGGTTCATGGTGGTCACCTCCTTGCAAAGGCACTGGGGATAAGGATGTCGGGGAAAGGGTGCATCAACCGCCCTGCCCCGGATTGATCTTCCGGAAATACTCCAGGATGGCGCGGGCCTCCTCCTCGGTGAGGCTCTGGTCGGCCATGGGCGCCAGGTATTCGGCCAGGAGCTGCTTCGCCACCGGGTGCTTCTGCACCATCTCGGTGGGGTTGAGGATCATGTTCATGATGAACTCGGGCGAGCGGCGGCTGGTGACGTCGCCGAGCGGCGGGCCGATGTAGCGCTGGTCGAGTTTGTGGCAGGCCGAGCACTTCACCCTGAAGAGCTCTTCGCCCCGGGCGGCCAGCGCCTCGTCGAGGGGCCCGAGTTCGACGTGGGTGACCGGACCGATGCCCTTTTCGAGTTGCTCCGGCGTCAGGCCGGAGGCATCGGCGGCTGCGTTGTTCGGCCCGGCCTGGGGGCCCGGCTCGGTTTGCCGGCCGCCGCATCCGGCCAGCCCGACGGCCAGCACCAGAAGCACGAGGCTGAGGTATGGCGTTGTCTTCATGAAGTCGTCCCTGGACAGGTTGTTTTGAGTTCAGTTTCGGGGCGGGCGCGGAGACCGGCCGACGGGATCCAACTTACACCGGCCGCCTGTGCCGGTATGCCGGGGCTTTCCCGGCGGCCCCTGTGGTTCCTTCCCGACAGCGCCTGTAGGGGAATCCCCGTCAGGCTTAGCCGGGACCGGAAGGAGGCACATCCGTGATGCGGAGCCCTTCCGCCCGCAGGCGATGCTCTGCCTCGGCCAGCGTCATGCCGGCAAAGAGGGCGTGGATCCGTGCCCGCACCGCCCCCCACTGGTCGTGGAGGGGGCAGGGCCTGCGCTCGCCACACCCGGGCAAGCCGATCACACACGCCTCGAACACCCCGCGCCCGTCGATGGCGGCCACGATCTCCTCCAGCGAGATCGCCCCGGCGGGCCGGGCCAGCGCCACCCCCCCGTGAGGCCCCCGGAAGGATTGCAGCAGCCCGGCCTGTGTCAGCTGCTGGAGGATCTTCGCCAGGAAGTAGGGGGAGATCCCCAGCCGTGCTCCGATGGTGTGGATCGGCACGTACACCCCTTCCGGCCGGCCGGCCAGGAAGAGCGCCGCACGGAGGCCGTATGCACAGCGTCTGGAGAGCAACACGGTATATTTAGTTTTAAGAGTCTTTTGTCTTTAATATCGACCCGCACAATAACCAGCACAAGAGGAGGCCCGTCAACTCACACGATCTTGCCCTTCCCCTCACCGCTTCTTCACACGCGCTTCACACGCGCTTCCCTCCGCTTTCCGCCCGCAGAGCCGGCAGGGACTCGTATTTTCCCGTCCCCTATCCTTCTCCTGCTGACCGGCTCCATGAAACAGCCTTTCGAACCCGAACGCCTGCTGCACGTCGCCCGGACGTTCGGCACCCCCACATACGTCTACAGCGAGGCCGTCGTCCGCCGGCAGATCGACCGGCTCCGCACGCACCTGGCCGGCCTGCCCCTGCGCCTCCTCTACGCCATGAAGGCCAACGCCAGCCCGGCGCTCCTGCGGCTCATGCGGGACGAGGGCCTGGGCATCGACGCCGTCTCACCGGGCGAGTTGGAGGTGGCCCTCCGCACCGGCTTCCCGCCCGACCGCATCCTGTTCTCGGCCAACAACATGACGGACGAGGAGATGCACCTGGCCCACGGAAAGGGCGTGCTCCTGAACATCGGCGAGCTTTCCCGGCTGGAGCGGTACGGGCGGGCCTACCCGGGGGCCGAGGTGTGTGTGCGCCTGAACCCGCAGGTGGGCGCCGGCCATCACGAGCACGTCATCACGGCCGGCGAACGGTCCAAGTTCGGCATCCCCGTCGCCCGGCTCGACGAGGTGCGGGCCGTGGTGGCGCGGCACGGGCTCCGGCTCGTGGGGCTGCACCAGCACATCGGCAGCGGCATCCTCAGCGCCGAGGTGCTCTGGCAGGCCGTGCGGGTACTCCTCGACGCCGCTCGCTCGTTCTCCGGCCTGCGCTTCCTCAACTTCGGCGGCGGGCTCGGCATCCCCTACCGTCCCGACGAGGCCCCGCTCGACTTCGACCGGTTCCAGCAGCTCATCGTCGATCCCCTGCGGGCCTATCTCGCCGAACATCCGTCGAAGGGCATGGCCTGCTGGTTCGAGCCCGGCCGGTTCCTGGTGGCCGAGGCCGGGGTGCTGCTCATGCGGGTGAACACGCTCAAGGAGGCCAACGGGCGATGGTTCGCCGGCACCGACTCGGGCATGAGCCACCTCGTCCGCCCGGCCATCTACGGCGCCTACCATGCCCTCTTCAACCTGTCGAATCCGGCGGGACCGCTGCGCACGTACGACGTGGTGGGCAACATCTGCGAGTCCGCCGACCACTTCGCCCGCGACCGGGAGGTCCAGGAGATCCGCGAGGGCGACGTGCTGGCCGTGCTCGACGCCGGGGCCTACGGCATGTCGATGGCCTCGCACTACAACCTGCGGGCCCTGCCGGCCGAGGTCTTTCTCCCCGCCGGCCCGGAGGCGCCGCCGGTGCTCCTCCGCCGGCGCCGGACGCCGCAGGAAGTCGCCGAGGCCTGGCTGGCCGAGACCACCGCCGGCACGGCGCCGTAGGAGCCGGTTTCGTATCGCCCGGAGCGCGGCGTCCCCGTCGTCCCGAGAGGGCGCCGGGATGCCGCCCCGCCGCCTGTCAGCCGGGTGACGTGCCGCCTTTGAGCTTTTGCTGGGCCTTCCAGGCTTCCTCTCCGAGCAGCCCCTGTTCTTGCAGAAGCTTTCGGAGGAACGGTTCGAGGCCCATTTCCTGGGCCTTGAGCTGGATACGGCCCGTCAGCTCGTCGTAGCTGGCCTGGGAGGGGATGAGGTGGATCTGGTGCGTGAGCAGCCGGGTCGTTTCCTTCAGCTTTTTCGAACGATGGAAGAGGAGCCAGCCGAGCACCATGAGTGCGGCGATGACGAGGCCGAGGACGATCAGCAGTCCCCGGCCGGTCTCGCCGCCTTCCCCCAGGACGCGGGCCAGTTTGTCCGCCACGCGGTCGCCCCCGCGGGTGGCGGCACTGTCGACGAGGGCGACCAGGTAGGTGTGGAGGGTGCTGTCGAAGACCGCATCACGGGCCGTACGGAGCCGCAGGCCGAGCGAATCGCCCGTGGCCGCACGCACCAGCGCGCGCAGGTCTTCCCGGGCAGGCGCGCCGATAAGGTTCGTGCGGACGCCTCCGGCCGAGCCCTGCAGGCGTACCAGAAAGGCATCCAGGTTGGCGATGAAACGGCGTTCGATGCGCATCAGGGCCGAGTCCGTCTCGGCGCCGGCGATCTCCTCTCGCACACGGACGGCCATACGGGCCAGGGCCGTATCCGCCGCCATCGTGAGCGTGTCGAGCAGGCGGTGAAGCCGGGCCTGCGTCGTCGGGTTCAGCAGGCTGTCCCGGACGCCGGTGGTGAGTTTTTGCCCGACGATGCGCAGGGTGTCCGTGGCTACGAGCAGCGAGTCTGCCCGGTCCAGGGCTTCTCGAACGGAATTGCGCCCTACATTCTGGAGTGCGTCGCATCCGCCGGCGAGCAGGAGGGTGAGCAGCAGGATCGTGAGGGGAGGCTTCATGTTGCGTATGGCGTCTTGGGTGAAGGGGCCCCAACCACGCACTACGCATTACGTACTACGCACTGGCCTTGCCGTCCGTAAGCTGCCCGGGGCGATCCGTTTAAAATACGAAACCATGAATGGGCGCTTGACGCGTCCGTATGAAGAGTTTTCAGCCGTTCCGCCGCACCTTGACCCGCAGGACCGGGAAGCCGGTGATCTGGGCTTCGAGCACGTCCCCGTCCCGTACCGGCCCGACGCCGTCCGGTGTGCCCGTGTAGAGGAGGTTCCCCGGCAACAGGGTAAAGATCCGGGAACAGTAGGCGATGAGCCGGGCGACGGAGAAGACCATGTCCCGGGTGTGTCCCTGTTGCCGGACCTCGCCGTTGACCGTGAGGCGAATCTCGAGGTTCTGGGGATCGCGCACCCGCCGCGCATCGACGAGGGGCCCCAGCGGGGCAAACGTGTCGAAGCCCTTGGCGACGGTCCACGGCTGGCCTTTGCGCTTGGCCTCGGCCTGCAGGTCCCGGGCCGTCATGTCCAGCCCGACGGCGTACGCGTCGACGTGTTCGAGGGCTTTCTCCTCCGGGATGTTCTTCCCGCCCCGCCCGATGACGGCCACCAGTTCGACCTCGTGATGGACGTCCTGCGACTGGGGCGGCAGGATCACCGTCCCGCCATGCCCGACGAGCGCCGTTGAAGGTTTCAAGAAAACGATGGGTTCTTCCGGCACCTCACTCTGCATCTCCGCGGCGTGTTTCGCATAATTCCTTCCGATACAAAGTATTTTCCCTACGGCCACGTCGCGGCCGTGCGACGGCAACAAAAGCTCTATCATGCGCGTTCAGATTGCCTTTCAGCCCCAAAACGCCTATTTTTGCGGGCTGTAAGTTCGTTCACAACGGGATTTCACTCTCGCGTCGGCCGGGGGGCCGGCGCCCCAAAGAAGAGGTAGCACAATGTACGCGATTGTCGAGATAGCAGGCAAACAGTATAAGGTACGGGAACAGGATCGGCTCTACGTACCGCGCCAGCAGGCGGAGGTGGACGAGACGCTCACGTTCGACCGTGTGCTGCTGGTCTCCAACGACGACGAGGTGCGGGTGGGCACGCCGGTGGTCGAAGGCGCCCGGGTCCAGGCCCGCGTACTGGACCACGTGAAGGCCGACAAGGTGCTGGTTTTCAAAAAGAAACGCCGCAAGCGCTTCAAGGTGAAGCGGGGTCATCGCCAGCCCTACACCCGGATCGAGATCAGCGCGGTCTCGCTCTGACGTCACCGCCCACACGACAGGAACAACCGTAAGACCAAAACGACCGAGAGGGTGTTATGGCTCACAAGAAAGGCATGGGGTCCACCAAGAACGGACGGGACTCCAACCCGAAGATGCTCGGCGTCAAGGCCTTCGGCGGCGAATTCGTCAAGGCCGGCAGCATCATCGTCCGCCAGCGGGGCACGAAGTTTCACCCCGGCCAGAACGTCGGGCGCGGCGGCGACGACACGCTCTTCGCCCTGACGGCCGGCACGGTGCGCTTCTCCCGCGGGCGCCACAACCGGAGGTTCGTCCACGTGGATCCGGCCGAAGCCTGAAACCGGGTTTCGCAGCAACGAAGAAAGGCTTCCCCCTCCCCGGTGGAAGCCTTTTCTTTTCATCGCCCCGGGCAACCTTGCCCGGTTCAGCCGCCCGGTGCGGCCGTGAGTTGCCGGAGCGCCGCACAGGTGCGGGCGTAGAGCACCCGAAGGACGTCCAACTCGGCCGCCATGTCGAGCGTCTCACCGGCTCGAAGGCGTTTTTCCAGTTGCCGGCAATGCAGGCCCAGCGCAGTGGCGCCCATGTTGAGCCCGGCCCCCTTCAGGTTATGCACGGCTCCGGTGAGACCGGCCCGGTCGCCGGCGGCACAGGCCCGCTCGACCCGCTCGAAGAGCTCGGCGGCGTGCAGCAGAAACGCTTCGACCAGCTCGCCCAGAAAAACCCCCTGGCCTTCGTCGAGTTGCCGGAGCTCCTCGATCATTTCGGCCTGCAGGAGCGGGATGGCGGTGCCGTCGCCGCCGTCCGGCCGGTGCGTCGCGCCGGAGGCCGGCCGGGCGGCCTCCACCTGACGCTCGTGCGGGCGTTGCTGCACCCAGGCTGATTTCGCGGGAAGTGTACTCATACCGCCCCCGTGATTTTCTCGCATCCGTTCCGTCGATACCGGGATCTCCGGCACCGCTCTCATTATCGGGAACGGTTTTTCCGAACTTAACCGGCCGTGCTGCCTATTTCCCGGTGCCTTGCCGCACCCGCCGCGACAGGCGGCTCTGCAGGCCGGCGATCCGGCTCGCCGGGTTCATACCGGAACAGCCGCATGAAGTCGGCACAGGCCTGCTCAACGACCCGCACCTCCTCCGGACGAAGCACGCCGGCGTAGGCGCCTACCCGGGCACGGGACACCTGCTTCCCGTAAAGCTCGGAGAACCGGGGATTCTGCGCCTTCCGTTCGAAGTCGACCGTTCCGGTATCGAGTCGTTCCCCATCGGGCAGCTTCAGTTCGAGGCCGGTAAATTCCTGTACCTCGTCGAGAATGCCCTCCGGGTTTTGTACCAGATCCTCGTACCGCACGAAGAGCATCCGGTCCCAGAACCGCTCCTCCTGAACGGTCCAGAGCGGCGCGTAAAACGCCATGAGGTACCGGCAGAGGGCGACGAGATCCCGGCCTCGCGTGGCCTGTGCCACGAAGTCGTTCCGCCCCTGCGCCAGCATCTTCTCCCCGACTTTCAGGAGCGAGGCGACCACGTCGCGCGGATCGCGTACCATGCAAATGAACCGCGCCGAGGGTAGTAGTTCGTACACCTCCGGGAAGGTTTTCGTCATCTTCGGATCCTTGAGCACGAGATGAGCCGATCCCCCGACGCGCGCCCGGGTTCGTTCGATAAACTGCTTTACGAGACCCGCATTATACCGGCGGAAATCCTCCTCGCTGTCGAAAAATTGCGGCACCTGGTGCTGTATGCTGCCTTTTGCGAGGCGATAAGCCGCCATGAGGCACCGCAGGTAATGCGCCTCAGGCAGCTTTGGATTGCTCGTCGGGGCCTGACAGAGCAGGGTCTCCATAAGCGTCGTCCCGGAACGCGCCGCCCCCCCGACGAAGACGACCTCCTCTCCGACCGCCTCGTCCGGCGTCCCAACCTTGCGGGTACGCACAGCCATGGCACCCTGCTGGTCACCGGCCAGCATCGCCGCCCCGGTCTCCGAAAGCATGGCGACGAATTCCGGGGGTAGTTCGTCCCGGTGGACCTTCAGGTAGTCCAGCACCTGGTGGGCCTCACCCGTTGCCGGGCAAAGGTCGGTCTCGATGAGCAGCCCGGCCACGACCGCCGCTACCTGCCGCCCCAGACCGTAGCTCTGCTGCAGCACGTTGCCCCGGTTGAGGAGGATTCGAACCAGTTGCGCCCGGTTCAGCACACCGGCGTGCTCCAGGTAGAACCCCCCAACGACCATGGCAACCAGGTGCATGAGTGCTTTTTCCGAGCTAAAGTGCTGGCGGTACGAGAGCGAGCCGGCGTGAATGCGCCGCATATACCGTCCGGTCTCCGTTACATAAACCCGGCGATCGGGATAGCGGGCACAGAGCCTCACTATTAACATAAAGTCTTCAGCAAATTTGAAAAAAGGCTCTGGAAGGACAGACACTACATCGTCCCTGCGAAACACAGCACCAGCTCCGAAAACTTGCATCTCACCGGTTAAAATCATCCGCGTCAAGACTTCTATACCCTTTTTTCCATGTATGGACCTACGATTGTACTGTAGCCTCACGTCACTATCAATTATTGCATACATCTCTGGAACCATAACCATAACAGCATCTGATTTCGCATTCCATACATCTAGAGCCTCACACAAAAAGACATCTCTATCATCTAAGTAGTCATCATCATCTACACGCACAAAAAATGTGGTTTTCGCATTTATTACTCCTGTCCCTAATGCAGCCGCCACACCTTGGTTATTATCGTGACGATGTATCTCAAAACCGTGTTTATTCGCAATAATATTTAGTTGTCCCGCGATTTCAGGAGACGATCCATCATCTACCAGAGTCAGGGAAACTTTATTCCAAAGACCAGCTTCAACATGTCGGGAAAAGTATTCAGGACGGTTAAAAGTCGGGATGACAACCGTCACATCGCGTGCGGGATCAAAGACTTCGTTCATGTCAACTGGGGTCTGGGGGGTGCAGAAACGAGGAATCAGGTGTGCCCGGCCACCCGGATGGCAGGTCCGGCAGGGCGAGGGGTCAAAACACCGGGCGCACCGTTCGTGAGGCGTGCGAGTAGCGCCCGTATCCGCGCCACTTGTTTCTCGAGCGCGTAGTGTCCCTCAATGAAGGCCCGGTAGAGCCGGGAGTCGTACTCGTCGGAGGTAATCATCTCGACGGCCTCGTCGACGGTGTTGAAGAGCATCTCCTCGGCCCACGTCTCATAGGCAAAGGGGAAGTTGTGTACGACGGGCTTGATTCCCCGGGCCATGGCTTCGGCTATGGCATAGCCGAAACTCTCGTGGATGCTGGTTGAAAGAAAATAATCCTTGTCTTCGAGCCAGGAAGCTATGTCGTCCTGCCACCCGTCAAAATGTATGTTCCTTTCCAAACCCATTTCACGGATCATGTAGTGCATATACATTTCGAGAAGCGGATCCTGAAACGTTCCGGCAATGAAAAGTTGATAGCGCGGATCTCGCTGTACCAGGCGCTGCATAATCTGGAGCATCATCATATGGTTCTTCGCAAGGCGAAGATACCCAACAGAGGCAATACGGTATCCGGTCGAGCGTTCCCGAAAAGCGTATCGTTCCAGATCGACACCGTTGCGTATCACGTCAACGATACATCCCTCCACCGCCAAAGAAACGGAGGCTTCTACAAGGCGCCGTACATAGTCTGCCACGAAAATCAGGGCATCAACGGTCTTCCAGTTCACCTGAGACGGATAGTCCGAGAACGCCTCGTAGCGATGTAGGCGGCAGATGATCTTTTTCTCACGGGCCAGCGGATGGCGGCTGGCGTAGACGAGCGGGTCGTTGCACCACTCGAACCAGCAGACGTCCCCCCAACGCAGGGCTTCCTCGACACCGGAAGTGCTATTCACCACGAACTTGCGGACCTCGTAATCCGCTACCAGTTCGCGGGGAATGTCGTCAAGAAACTGATCCAGGCCTTCGCGAACGATGAAAGCGAGCTTCACGGGAGAGACGGGGTCGGTGAAGCCGGCCTCACGCAGGCGTTCCCAGTAGGGTGCCAGCTGTTGGAGTTCGTTCTCGCCGGCCACCCGGCGCGCACGGGTATACAGCCGGGCTGCCCGCTCTTGATGCCCCTGCTCCAGGTAAAGATTCCCGAGCATCAGGAGACAACCGAAGTGGTCGGGGTTACGCACGAGGGCAGCCGCCAGCGTCCGCTCGGCGCCGCGACGATCCCCTTCGCCCAGATAGACCGCGGCCTCGACGGACGGCAGGTCTTCGTCATCGGGAAAGCGGGCGCGGTGCCGGGCGATAGCCTCCCGGGTTGCCCCGACGTCACCGGCTTCCAGACGTTCGAAAATGGCCATGAGACCGGCTACCCGATCACGGTCGTGGATGGGGGCTCCCCCCTCTGTGGCGCTCATACCAACAAAGCTCCCTGTCTTGGTTCAATAGCGGCCTGTGTCGACCCCGTTCCGTCATGGGCCAATTGGTGGCTCTCTCTCCGCTCGCTCACGACTTTCAGAACCCGTCCAGGGCTCCGAACCCAAAACGCGGCAAGACCACAGTCTGCTGCCACAAAATGCAGCTCTGCTCATTTGCGAAGGCAGGTGCCGTGCCAAAATACCAGAGCCCCTGTTTTTCTTAACGGAACCCCTCCATTAACCACCGGAGAAGTGAAGCAGAATGCTCACGAGCGGTCTGATTTGCCGGACGGGGCAAAATCTTCTCCCTGCGGGCACTCAGGCAACCGGGTCTTCCTCGCCCACCGGCAGGCGGGGATCGTAGTTGAAGAAGGCCTTGAGGGCCTCGAAGAGCTCGGGGTGGCGATGGGCCATGGCGCGCGGCCGTTCGAAAAAGTTCTCGACCGCCACGGCGAAGAATTCGGCCGGGTTGGTGGCGGCGTAGCGGCGCAGCATCGACCGGCCCAGACGGGCCTTGCGCATCTCGCGCCGGACGAGGCGGGCCCAGGCCGGTGCCGAAGCCGGATCCATGAGGGAAGGGACACCGTCGGCGAAGGCGTTGTCGAAGTCGAAAAGGTGGGCCAGTTCATGGAGGACGACGTTGTCGCCGTTGCCGGGATGTTCCCAGCCTTCCTCGACGGCTTTGACGGACAGGATGATGGGCCCCTGCGGGTGCACCATGCCGTCGTAGTCGGCCGCGTAGGTCTCGAAGTAGTCCTCGTCGAAGCGGTCCGGGTAGAAGAGGATGGTGCGGGTGGTGTTCAGCTCCCAGTCGGGGCGGCCATGGACGAGCAGGGCGGCCCCGGCCGCCACGGCCAGCCGGAGCGTATCCGTCAGTTCGACCCCCTCGACGGCCTCGAACGTCATCTCGTCCATGAAGAAGCGTACGTCGCGTTCGAAGCGGGCACGGGCCGTCTCGTCGAGATGGCGGTAGAGCGGGACGTGGCCGGCGAGCCACCGGCGCCAGGCTTCGGGCAGGGGCCGGCGGGCCACCCGCCACCGCCGGAAGGCACGGCGCAGGCCCCAGCCGTAGACCACCACCGGGGCCAGCAGGCCGAGCCAGGGCCCCAGCGGGGTGGCCTGCGCCCCGATGACCGCCAGCGCCACGCCGGTCAGCAGCGCAACGCTCGAGAGGAAAAAAAAGGTGGAACGACGGAGGATGCGCATGCGGTCGCTTTGCGGTGTGGACGTACGGGCTCCGGCGTAACGTGCGCGGGCCGGGAGGTGCACAAGGCCGAAGGACGAGCGGTCGAACGCCCGGGGCACCCCCCACTTCCACCCGCCTACCCGGGGTCTTGATCGGCCGGACCGCAGGGAAGGTTCCGCCGCTCCGGCACGCGCCGTCGCTGGAAAATATGCCCGGGATTCAGGGAAAAATATGCCCCGGCGCCGCCCCGCCCCGGCACGGCACGGGGGCTTTTGCCCGCCGCATCGCCTTGGCAGATGGTTTGTAGGCCCCTGCCGTGCCACCAGACCGCACGAGCCATGCTGCTACGACTTCGCAACAGCGTTGATGCCATGACCCGGATGATGCGCCAGCAAGAGCGCATCGCCAACAACCTGGCCAACGCCAACACCGTCGGCTACAAGCAGGATCGGACGTTCACCGAGATCCTTAACGAGGAGATCAACGTGGAGGGGGCGCCGCAGAGCATCAAGCGCATGGAACAATGGGCGGACCTCTCGGCGGGCGACCTGGAGCAGACCGGCAACCCGCTCGACGTGGCGATCGAGGGTGAGGGCTTCTTCGTGCTGACGGACGAAACCACGGGAACGCCGCGCTACACACGGGCCGGGCGTTTCGTCCTCGATGCCGAGGGGACGCTGCGCGATGCGCAGGGACACCTCGTCGAGGGAGAAGCCGGACCGATCCAGCTCCCCACCGCCGACGGCGGCCCGGTCGTGATCGACCGTGACGGGACCGTACGCGTCGACGGCAAAGAGGTGGGGCGCCTGCGCATCGTCACCTTCGACAACCCGGCCGCCCTCCGCCGCCTCGACGGCGCCGCCTTCGACGCCGGCGGCATGGAACCCGTCGACGTGGAGCATCCGAACCTGCACCAGGGCTACCTCGAACAGAGCAACGTGGATCCGCTCCGCGCCCTGACGGAGATGATCGAACAGCACCGGCTCTTCGAGTCCCAGCAGCGCAGCCTCCGCACCGACGACGAACTGCTCGGGCGGGTCACCCGTGAACTGGGCCGCTTCTAGCCTTTTCGCTTCCTTTCACCAGAGACCGAGACGGACATGCTTCGTGCCATCCGCACCGCCGCCACCGGCATGAGCGCCCAGCAAGCGGGCGTCGACAACATCGCCAACAACCTGGCCAATGCCAACACCGTCGGCTACAAGCAGTCGAAAATCGTCTTTCATGACCTGCTATACCAGACCATCCAGGCCGGCAGCGAGGGAGAGGCCCAGGGCGTACAGCCGGCCACGATGCAGATGGGGCACGGCGCCACCGCCATCGCCACCGTGCGCAACTTCACCCAGGGCAGCCTCATCGAGACCGGCAACGCGCTGGACGTGGCCATCAACGGCGACGGCTTCCTGCAGGTGCGGCGCCCGGACGGCACGGTGGCCTACACGCGCGACGGCACCCTGACCCGCAACGCCGAAGGCATGCTCGTGACCCAGTCGGGCCTGCCCCTCGAACCGGACATTGCCATTCCGGAGAACACCGTCGAGATACACATCAGCCAGGACGGGCTCGTCTCGGTGCGCCTGCAGAACGAGCCCGACATGGTCGAGGTCGGCCAGCTCGAACTGGCCCGCTTCGTCAACCCGGCCGGGCTCAACCCGATCGGTGGTAACCTGTACGAACAGACACAGGCCAGCGGCGAACCGACCATCGGCACCCCCGGCCAGGACGGGCTCGGCACCCTCATGCAGGGCTACCTGGAAGCCGCCAACGTGGATGTGGTACAGGAGATGGTCAACCTCATCACCGCCCAGCGGACGTACGAGCTCAACTCCAAGATGGTAACCACCGGCGAGGAGATGCTGCAGATCGCCAACAACATGAAGCGCTAGGCCCCTCGCCGCGCCAGCCCATCGACGTGATGTACGGGTTGTTTCTCACCATACTGTTGCTGCTCGGTCCGATGCCGGGGCAGGTCGCCGCCGGCGAACCGGATACGCTGCGCGAGCGCCTGCAGGCCGCCGCCGAGACCCTGCTGGCGGACCGCTTTCCCGAAGACGCTCCGCGCCTGCGCGTCCGCGTCCTGCGAACCGGCGGCGAGATCGACCCGGAAGCTGCCCTCCGGTTGCGGCTGCCTGCGGGCGACGGCCTGCCCCGCGCGCACATCCAGGTGGACGTGCTCGGCACCGAAAACGGGCAGGGCGGGCTTAAGACCGGCTGGGCGCTGCTCTACATAGCCCACTTCGACTCGGTCGTCGTGGCCCGCCACGACCTGGAGGCCGGCGCCCCGGTCACCCCCGGCGACGTGAGTACCGCATGGATGGAGGTGACCCGCTTCCGGGGCGAACCGCTCCGGGCCCGCGACTTCCGCGCCCTCGCCCGTGACGGGGCATTCGCCGCCCGGATGCTGCGCGCCGGCCGGGCGCTCCGGAAAGACGACCTCCGCCCGCCCCTGGCCGCCGACACCGGCGAGGCCGTGCTCATGCACTACCGCCGCGGGTCCATCTCCCTTCGCCTGACGTGCAAGGCCCGCGAACCCGGCCTCGTCGGCGACATCATCCGCCTCTACTTCCCCGACGCCGAGGTCACGTACCGGGCCCGGCTCACCGGTCCCGGTACGGCGGAGTGGATCGAAACCCTTTAACGGAGTATCGCCATGCCTGCCTTCTTCCATGCCCTGCACCGCACACCCCGGGCCGTTCTCCACGGAACCGGGCGGTCCCTGCTTTTGCTCGCCGCAATGGCCGCCCTGGCCTTCCCGGTCCATGCCCAGCACTCGATGTTTGCCGACTTCAAAGCGCGCGGTGCGGGCGACGTCATCACGATCATCCTGGCCGAGCGGACGGCGGCCCAGCGCGAGAGCGGATGGGCCAACAAGGCGGACGCCCGGATCGGCGGTACGGCCAGCCTCTCCGCCGGCTCCGGCCTCTCCGGTGCCTTTGCTGCTGACGCCCGGTTCAACAAGAGCGCCCTCCACGAGAACGAGTCCGTGCAGAGCGACCTGCTCAGCGGCACGATGACCGCCACCATCGTCCGCCGGGACGAGGCGGGCAACCTGCACGTGCAGGGAGAACGACGCCTGAGCGTCAACGGCGAGACGCACATCATGCGGGTCTCCGGCCTCGTGCGTCCCTACGACGTCCGGACCGACAACACCGTCCTCTCCTACCAGATCGCCAATGCGGCCATCGAATACCACCGGGAGGGCGGCATCACCCGGAGCCTCTTCAAACCCGGCCGGATGGTGCGCCTGGGACTGCTCGCCGTGCTGGCCGGTGCCGTCGTGTACGCAACCCAGTAGGTGATCCCGTTCGGGATGAGGCCGGTCCCCCCGTCCCACACCGCGTTTCCGCAACCCTCTTCGACACTGACCCCATGCGCCTTCCCCTTCGCATCACGTTCCTGCTGCCGGTCGTCCTGGTCCTCGTGAGCGCCGCCGGTCCGGTTCAGGCCCAGGAACGCACCGCCTCCCGCCTGAAGGACCTCGTACAGATCGAGGGCGCCGTGCCGTTGCAGCTGACCGGCTACGGCCTCGTCGTGGGCCTCGACGGCACGGGGGATCGCGTCCGGGGGCGCCGGGGCGCCCCGCATACCGTGCAGAGCATTGCCAACATGCTCCAGCACTTCGGCATCACGGTGGATCCGGCCCTGATCACCGCCCGGAACGCGGCCGCCGTCATGGTGACGGCAACGGTCGACCCGTTTGCGGCGGCCGGCAGCCGGCTCGACGTGACGCTCTCCTCCCTGGGCGACGCCCGCTCCCTCTCCGGCGGCCTGCTCCTGCAGACGCCCCTGCTCGACCCCAACACGGGCACGGTCTACGCGATGGCGCAGGGACCGGTCTCGACCGGCGCGGTGCTGGCCTCCTCCTTCGGCTCGAGCGTCCAGGTCAACCACACGAACACCGGGCGCATCCCCGGCGGGGCCTTCCTCACGAAGACGCCCCCGTTCGACCTGAGCGCCGTCTCGGACCTGGGCCTCGTCCTGAAACGCCCCGACTTCACGAACGCCGTGCGGGTCGCCGAGGTCATCAATGCCCGCTTCCCCGGCGCCGCCGAGGTGGCCCACGCGGGCCTGGTCCGCGTGCGGGCCGGTACCCATCCGGACGGCATCCCGGGCCTCATGGCCGAGCTCGAAGCCATGAGGATCGATGTAGACCTGCCCGCCCGGATCGTGATCAACGAACGGACGGGCACCATCGTGGCCGGCGGCAACGTGCGCATCGGCGAGGTGATGGTGACCTACGGCAGCCTCGTCATCGCCACCCAGGCCGACCCGTTCGTTTCCCAGCCGCCGCCCTTCTCGCCCGGTGAGACCGTGACGGGAGCCGCCGGCACGGCCACCATCGAGCAGGAGGGCACCCGCTCGATCATCCTGCCGCCCAACACCGATGTGAACCAGCTCGCGGCTGCCCTCAACGACCTGGGGCTGACCGCCCGGGACATTATCGCCATCCTGCAGGCCATCGACCGCACCGGAGCCCTGCAAGGTGAACTCGTCATCCTCTGACGCCGCGTCATGAAGATCCACGACCCGCTCCCACCCCTGCCCGGCTTCCCGGGTGCGAACCCGCGTCGCCCTTCCACCCCGGAAGAGGCCGCACGCCAGTTCGAACACCTGCTGGCACGGCAGCTCGCGCACGCCATGACCGACGGCCTGTTCAAGACCGGCCTGGCCGGTGAAAACGGCCCCGGCTGGATGGCAAGCTACCAGCAGACGCAGCGCGACGTGCTGACGGACGTGCTGGCCAAACACCTGGTGGAGCAGGGCGCCCTCCGCCTCACCGACCTGCTCACCCGCCGCTGGAACCTTCGCGGCGCAACCGATCCCGCCGCTCCGGAGACAACCACGAACCACAACGCGGACACGCCCTGACGATGAACACCCCGCCCGACACCCCCCGGCTTCAGGGAATCAAGGGAATTGCCGATAACCTGCTGGAAACCCTGCGTCAGGAAGCGGCAACCCTGGACCGGCTGCACGCGTGCTTCGAGGCGCAGCACGAAGCCCTGCGCCGGCGCGAGCACGCGGCCCTCGACGAGCGGACCGTGGAGGTCAACGAGCTCGTCCACGCCCTGGAGCAGCTCCGGCAGGCCCGCCTGCGACAGGCCCGCCTGCTGGGCCGGCTGCTGCAACTGGACGAGGCGCCGGACTCGCTCGCCCCGCTCGTCGACGCCCTGGCCGCCCGGCCCGAGACGGCCGAGACGGCCCAGCGGCTGCAGGCCGCCCGCGAGCGGATCCGCGAACAGGCCCGGCACACCCGCCAGCGGTGCGAGGCGTACGAATTCGCCCTCCGGTACGCCGTCCGCCTGAGCGATGAGATGCTCCAGGCCCTGCGCGACCTCGACGTCCCGCCGCCGGCGAAAGTCTACACGGCCACCGGCGCAACCTCCCAGACCTCGACCCGGCGCTCGGTCGTGAACAAAGTAGGCTAGCAGCATGAGCATCAACCAGCTTTTTCAACTCAGCCGTCGCTCGTTCCAGACGATCGATGCCGCGATGAACGTCGCCGGGCAGAACGTCGCGAACGCAGAGACGGAAGGCTACCACCGCCGCCGGGTGACCCTCAACCCGGTCGACTTCGTGGGGGGCGGGATCTGGAGCCGGGCCCTGCGCCCCGGCGTCCACGGCTACGGCGTCGAGATCGGTGCCTACGAACGGGTGCGCGACAGCCTGGTGGCCCGCGCCGGCCGGGAGGCCCGCAGCGGTCTCGGATACGCCGAAGAAAAACACCGCGTTCTGAGCGCCCTCGAGGCCCTCTTCCCCACCGGCACGGGTTCGCTGCAAGACCAGCTCAACGATTTCTGGAACGCCTGGAGCGACCTGGCCGACAACCCGCTCGGCACGGCCGAACGCCTTGCCCTTCGCAGCCGCGCCGAAGCCCTTACCGGCACCCTCAACCGGCTCGACCAGGACATCGCCTCCCTGCAGCGCGAAACCGAGACGGCCCTCTCCGGCGGCGTCGACGAGGTCAACGACCTGCTCCGGCAGATCGCCGGCCTGAACAAGGCGATCGTCCAGGCCCGGAACCAGGGCACACCGGACTTTGCCGCCGAAGACATGCGCGACCGGCTGGTGGACGAACTGGCGACCTTCGGCCCGATCCGGATCAACGAATCGGCACAGGGAAGCTACACGATCACGCTCCACGGCATGGCCCTCGTGCAGGACGAACACGTGCTGCCGCTGAAGCTGGACCTCAGCGGCGGCACCCCGGCCCTCACCTTCGGCGATACCGGCGTCGCGTACCCGTCCGGCGGCAGCCCGGACGGCCGGCTCGGCGCCTGGCTCGGCACCCTGACCGGCGACCTCCCGGCGGCCCGGGCCGCCCTCGACGAACTCGCCGCCACCCTGGTGACCGAGGTCAACGCCCTCCACAGCACCGGCTACGGACTCGGCGGCACCACCGGCCTGAACTTCTTCGACCCGGCCGGGATTACGGCCGCCACCATCCGCCTCTCGGCCGACGTGCTGGCCGACGCCAATGTGATCGCCGCCTCGGGCGACCCCGCAGCCGCCGGCGACAACACGGTGGCGCTGGCCCTGGCCGACCTGCGTAATGCAAAGCTGTTCAACGGCGGGCAGGATACTGCCGAAGCCTTCGTCATCGGCCTGGTCTCCGGCATCGGCGGCGACGTCTCCCGGCAGGCCGCACAGGCCGAAAGCCAGTCGCAGGTACTCGACTACCTCGACGGCCTCGCACGCGGCGTCTCGGGCGTCTCCATCGACGAAGAGATGACCCGCATGATCGAGCTACAACAGGCCTACGCCGCCACCGCCCGCGTCCTGGACACGGCACAGCGCATGATGGACACGCTGCTGGCTCTGTGACCGGCCCAACCTGCAACCAACACGACCCGAATCGATGATGCGTTCGATCAGCCTGGCCCGTCAGATGAGCCTGAGCAAAGGCTCCCTGCCCTATACCCTGCAGGTGCACCGGCGCGACCTGTCCCGCCTGCAGGAGCAACTGGCCACCGGCCGCCGCGTCAACCGGGCCTCGGACGACGCCGGCGCCTACGCACAGGCCCGCCGCCTGGAAGTGCTCATCGACCGGTACGACCAGTATGAGCGCAGCCTCACCACCGCGCAGGCCTGGGTCGTCGCCACGCAGGATGCCCTGGACGACCTGGCCGAGCTGTTCACCACGGCCCAGGAGGAAGGCATACAGGCCGCCAACGACTCCCTGAGCGACGAGGACCGGGACGCCCTGGCCGCCTCCCTGGAAAACATGTTCCAGGAAGTGCTGGACCGGCTCAACACGCGCCTGGGCGAGGAGTATCTCTTCGCCGGCACCAACACGACCGTCCGGCCCTTCGAACAGGACTTCTCCGGCACGGCCGACGGGGCGGGGGTCACGTACTACGGCAACGGGGGAGCCCGCCTCCGGGCCGTCGGCCCCGACCTCGACGTGGGGGTGAACCTCACCGGCCAGCGCGTGCTCGATACCGGCCAGGGCTTCACCATCACCGAAGCGTTTCAGGGCCTGATCGACGCCATCCGAACCCACGACAGCGCTCAGATTCAGACGGCCCTGGACAACGTGATCACGGCCCGGGACCACCTCCTGGACATGGGCACGGAAGCCGGCAACCTCGCCAACCGGCTCGACCGTGCCGGAGAGTACCTCCGGGACGCCCGCTTCGAGTTCGAACGCCGGCGTTCCGCCCATGAGGACGCCGACCTCGCCGAGACCATCACGGAACTCCAGCGCACGCAGACGAACCTGCAGGCCACGCTCCAGGTGATGGCCTCCCTGAACCAGACCACCCTGCTCGACTTCCTCCGCTAATCAACCCCCCCGAGAGCTATGCTGCGCAAAGTCGATACCACCGAGTCCCAGGGGTTCCTGGCGCACTATCGCATCCCGCCCCTGTCCTTCGTGCCGCACGCCCGGCTTCCCCGCGTCATCCGGCCGGTCTGGGAGGCGCTGAATGCAGGCAACCCGGCGATGGCGATCATGCGCGCCCGCCACATCCTGCTGACGCACCAGCCGGCCACGCAGAGCGAGCGGGCCGCGCTCAAGGTGGGGCTGGCGGCCGCCGAGCTCTACAGCGGCGCCTCCGACGGTGCCAGGCGGCTGGCCGGGCACGCCCTGGACCTGTACCCCGGCCAGTGGTCCGCCCACCGGATCATCCTGACGATCCTGACGGCACAGCGTGCCTACAAGGCCGCCTACATGCACCTGGTCAGCCTGGCTCCCGCCGGGCCGGTTCCCCTCTGGGATGAACCCCTTTCGGAGCAGGAACGCCACCTGGCGCTGGCCTCATGGGCCTGGCACCTGGCCGAATGGGAAACGGTGGCCCACCACCTGCAGGCCGCCTACCCGCAGGGCCTCGAAACCCTGCCGCCGGCGTTGCTGGAAGACTGGTTCCGGCTGTCCTTCTACCGCAACCAGCCGGAAGAAGCCGCTGCGGCCGCAGCCCTGCTCATCGCCGAACGGCCGGCCCAGAGCGCCGACGAGGTGCTGCAAACCCTGGTCCAGTGCGGATGGACGAAAGAGGCCCTTCCCCTCTACCGCACCGCCTTTGCCCGGGAACCCCGTAGCGAGCTGCTCCGGCGCCGTCTCGTGGCCCTCTGTATCCGCGAAGGCAAGCTGGACGAAGCCCGTGCGTTGACCCAGCCCGGCGCGCTGAGCCTGGCCGCCTGAGCCGCCTCTCCCGAGTGATGCCGCATGCAGCCCAACGGGACATCCAGACCGGCTTTTCGTTCCACGCTGAGCCAGCTCGAGCTGCGGAGCCCCCCGCTGCCCCACACGCTGCTCGAAGCCATGGAGCTCATCGACCGGCCGGACCAGCTCGAGGTGGAACCGGTCATCGAAATGGTGCAGCGCGACCCGATCGTCGTGGCCCGCCTGCTCCAGATTGTCAACTCGGCCTACTACGGGTTGCAGCGCTCCATCGACAGCGTCGACCGGGCCGTGGTGCTGCTCGGCCCTGTGGCCGTGACGGGCATCGTGCTCGGCATGAACATGCTCAAGCTGCGCTCGGCCCTCGAAGGCCCGGCCTCCCACTGCTTCATCCGGCTGATCCGGCACAGCATCGCCACGGCGTTCCTCACACGCCACCTCATGGAGGGCCCGCCACGCCTCGGCACCCCGCACAACCGCGTGCGTCGCACGGGCACCAGCTTCACGGCCGGGTTGCTCCACGACTTCGGCAAGATCATTCTCGTGTACAACTTCCCCCGCGAGGCCGTCGAACTCTACGAACAACGCGTCTATGAAGAACAGATACGGGCCGACGACATCCGGTCACTCGAACAGCTTCTCTTCGGCTACGACCACACCGAAGCCGGCGAGTACGTGGCCCGTAAGCTCGGCTTTCCCGAGGTCCTCGTGAACGTGATTCGCCTGCATCACGAACCCGTGCCCGGCACGGGCGACGCCGAGACCGATCATCTCATCCGGACCACCGTCGCCGCCGACCTGACGGCGAAGGCGCTCGGCTATCCGTTCCACGATCGCGTCTCCCGGGAACAATGCCTCGCACACCCCGTCTGGCGGGAAGTGTGCACCGGCACTTCCGCTCGCCCCGCGCCCGAAGCCCTCTCGCAAGAGCTGCAGGCGGTGCGCGAACACCTCGACGCCTACGTCCGGCACATGACGGCCTCGCTGTCTTCCCCCCCTTCCGCCGAAGACAGGGCCCGCAAGCGCAACTTCCGGGGCCTGCCCGGGTCCAACGTCCCCCGTTCCTGAGCAACCCTGACATGCCATGACGATCCTGGTCGTCGAGCCTTCGGCCACCACGAGACGCCTCATCAGCAACACGCTCATCCGGGCCGGCCTCCCGGCGATCGAAGAAGCCGCGAGCGGCGAAGAGGCCCTCGACGTGGCGGAGCGTGCCTATCCTCTGGTCGTCATCCTGGGGTATGACCTGGGCGACATGCGCGGGATCGAGCTGACCGCCCGGCTTCGCAAAACCAGCCGCCACAGCCAGACCCCGGTGCTCCTCGTCTCGGAACGCTGCACCCACGAAGACGTGCTGTATGCCGTGGAAGCCGGCGTCGATCACTACGTGCTCATCCCGTTCGAGTCGGACGGCTTCCTCCAGAAGGTCCGGGCTGCCATCCAGAAGGCAACCCACCATGCGGCCGACCATGCCGCACGCGTCATACCGCTCAAGAAGCGCTACATCTCACGGCGGATGCGTTGATTTCTCGGCCATGCAACCGGCCGGCCCCGCAGCATACGAATCGACGGGGTCGGCCCGTTATGCAGGCGGTTGCGACCGGCAACCCGGCACGTTTTTTTCAACGTGTCGTGGTGTCTTTCAAAAGCCTGTTTTTCTGCCATATTGGCGGATCTGGACGTATCGAGGAATCATCCGGCGGGTGTGACCGTCCAGAGAACGGCACACCCTGCAAAAACGAAGGAACAACGACATGCGCCTATCCAAGATCTCCATCGGCATTCTGGTCCTTGCCGCTTTTCTGGCCGGCATCCTCTTCACCTCGGCGGGCAGCAACCTGTTCGATTCAAAGTCCCTGACCGAGGAGAGCCGTGCCGCCGACAGGACCTTCGAGCCGGGCCGCACCGTCCCGCCCTCACCGGCGCTGGCGGCGGCCCGAGACTTCGAGAACGTCTTCATCCAGGTAGCCGAGCTCGTCAACCCCACCGTGGTACAGATCCACTCCGAGAAGGTGGTGGCGCGCCGGTTCGCGAATCCCTTCGAAGGCACGCCGTGGGAGGATTTCTTCAACATGCCCGGCTGGGATCGGGAGCAGCGGTTCCGGTCCCAGGCGCTGGGCTCCGGCGTCATCATCCGGTCCGACGGGTACATCATCACGAACAACCACGTGATCGACGGAGCGGACGCGCTGGAGGTGAAGCTCTTCAACGGCGACGTCTACAAGGCCGAGGTCGTCGGGGCGGACGCGGCCAGCGACCTGGCCGTCATCAAGATCGACGCCGAGGACCTGCCCCACATCGCCTTCGGTAACATCGACGAGGTGCGGGTCGGGCAATGGGTGATGGCCTTCGGCTCGCCGCTGGCCGAGGAGCTGAGCAACACCGTCACGTCCGGCATCATCAGCGCCATCAACCGGACGAGCGCTACCCTGAGACAGCTCAACCAGTTCGCGGCCTTCATCCAGACCGATGCGGCCATCAACCCCGGCAACTCGGGCGGCCCGCTCGTGGACCTGCAGGGCCGGCTCATCGGCATCAACTCGGCCATCTACTCCCGCTCGGGCGGCTATCAGGGGATCGGCTTCGCCATCCCGGTGGACGTGGTCGAGAACGTCGTGACCCAGTTGATCGAGCACGGCAGCGTGGACCGCGGGTACCTGGGTGTGTACTTCGGCGGGGTGAGCCCGGCGCTGGCCGAGGCGCTGAAGGTGCCCCGCGGCGCCGCACAGATCACCTCCGTCGAACCCGGCACCCCGGCCGAAAAGGCCGGCCTCCGCGAAGGGGACATCATCATCGCCGTCGACGGCCAGGAACTCCGCGACAACCAGCAACTGGCCACCATCATCGGCAACAAACGGCCCGGTGACCGGGCGGAGATCACCGTCATACGCGACGGCGAGCGCCTAACCTTCACCGTCACCCTCTCGAAACGCCCGGACGACCTGGCGGCGGCCGACCAGAACGGGCGAGAAGGCCGGGGGCAACAACGAGACATGGAAGAAGCCCTGGGCCTGCGCCTGCAGAACCTGACTCCCGCCCTTACCGAACGACTCGGCATCAGCGGGCAGAACATCACGGGCGTGCTCATCGCCGACATCGACGCGGACAGCCACGCCTTCCGGGAGGCCGAGCTGCGCCGGTATGACATCATCACGGAGGTCGATCGCAAACCGGTCCGCAACGAAGCCGAATTCTGGAAGGTGTTCGACCGGGTCGAGCCGGGCAAGTCCGTCATCGTCAAGGTGATCCGCGTGGTGCAGGGACAACCCCAGACCTTCTTCACGGCCCTGACGAAACCGGCATCCGAGTGATGCAGGCCGGGCCGGAGACGTCCTACCGGCTCAAGGAAAGGCCGTGCCCACCCGGGGCATGGCCTTTTCATGTTTCCTCCGGCATTTGACGGACCCGGATAGTAGAGGGAAACCGTCGAATTTGGTAAGTTGCTTTTTCCCTGCCCCCCTTTCTTTTCCTGCAAGCCTTCTATCATGACCGACATTCGCCGTCTTGTCGAACGCGTGGCGGCCGCCATGGGACCGGAGGCCCGCCCGGAGCAGGTGGAGGCCGTGGCCCAGGCCGTCCTGGACGAAGTGCTCGGCGACCGGATACCCCCGTCCCCGCCCTACGACTCGCCCGAACCCGGCGAGCGGGCCATCCTGACCGCCTATGGTCTGGACCGCCCCGGTATCCTGGCCGCCATCACGAACGTCGTCTCCGAGGCCGGGTGCAACATCCTCGACGTCTCGCAAAAGATCCTCCAGGGCTACTTCACGCTCATCATGCTGACCGACATCACCGACCTGAAAGGTACGCTGCGTGCCCTTCAGGACCGGTTGACCGAGGTCGGTCATCGGATGCAGGTGCGCGTCATCCTGCAACACGAGGATCTTTTCAACGCCATGCACCGGCCCTAGCGCCGCCCCCCCCGCCCTTTGCTCTCGGCACCATGCACTACGACATCCGCGAGGTCATCGACACGGTGCAGATGCTCGAAGTCGAGCACTTCGACATCCGCACGATCACGCTCGGGATCTCACTGCGCGACTGCAGCAGCCGCCTGCCCCAGACGGTCCGGGCCCGCGTCTACGACAAGATACGGCGCACGGCCGCCCATCACGTCCGTGTGACCGAGGAGATCGAATCGCTCTTCGGGGTGCGGATCACCAACAAGCGCATCGCCGTCACCCCCATCGCCCTGGTAGCCGACGGGGCCGGGCGCGACGTGTTCATCGACCTGGCCCGCGTGCTGGAAGCGGCTGCCGCCGACGTGGGCGTCGACTACATCGCCGGGTTTTCGGCCCTCGTCGAAAAGGGAATGACTGCCGGAGACCGGGCGCTCATCGACGCCCTGCCCGAGGCCCTGGCTGGAACGGAGCGGGTCTGCGGCTCGGTCAACTGCGGCTCGACGGCGGCCGGTATCAACGCCGATGCCGTGCTGGCGATGGCCCGGGCCGTGAAGGAGACGGCCCGCCTGACGGCAGACCGGAACTCCATCGGATGTGCTCGCCTCGTGGCCTTCTGCAACGCCGTCCAGGACAACCCCTTCGTGGCCGGCGCTTTCCACGGCCCGAGTGAGCCGGAGGCAACCATCAACGTGGGCATCTCTGGGCCGGGCGTCATCCTGCGTGCCGTCAATGAGGTCGGTCCCGATGCCGACTTCGGTACGCTGGCCGACGCCATCAAGCGCACGGCATTCAAGATCACCCGGGCGGGCGAGCTGATCGGCCACCGGTGTGCCGAACAACTCAGCCGGAAAACCGGCACCCCCATCTCGTTCGGCATCGTCGACATCTCCCTGGCGCCGACCCCGGCCGAAGGCGACTCGATCGCCGAGATCCTGACGGCCATGGGACTCGAAGACGTCGGCGCGCCCGGCACCACGGCGGCCCTGGCCCTCCTGAACGAATCCGTCAAAAAGGGGGGGCTCATGGCGGCCCGGTACGTCGGCGGCCTCAGCGGGGCCTTCATCCCGGTGGCCGAAGACGAGGCCATGGTGCGGGCGGCCCTGCGAGGCCATATCAGCCTGGAAAAGCTCGAAGCCATGACCGCCATCTGCTCCGTCGGCCTCGACATGATCGCCCTGCCCGGCGACACGCCGGTGGAGACGATCGCCGGGATCATGCTCGACGAGTTCGCCATCGGCATGGTGAACAACAAGACCACCTCGTGCCGCCTCATCCCGGTCGCCGGCAAGCAGGTCGGGGACGTGGTGGACTACGGCGGGCTGCTGGGACGCGCGCCGATCATGCCCGTCTCGGCCCTCTCGAGCGTACCATTCGCCCGGCGGGGCGGTCGCCTCCCCGCCCCGATCCGCAGCCTGACGAACTGACTCCCGCCCGGCGCCGCGATGAAACTCACCGTTCAAACGCTCACGCTGCGGCTGCACACCCCCTTCCGGATTGCACACGGCACCAGCACCGAACGCCAGAACGTGCTCGTCCGGCTGGGGGAGGGACTGGGCGAAGGGGCCCTGCCGCCTTACTACGGCCATGCCCTGCGGGAGGTCGTCGCCTACGTGCAGGGGCTGGACGCAGACGCCCTGCTGGCAACCGACCCGCCCCCCCTCACCCATTTGCTCGACGACCTGCCGCCCGGTCCCGCACCGGCCCGCGCCGCCGTCGACATCGCCCTGCACGACCACTGGGCCCGCCGCCTCGGCCAGCCGCTCTACCGCCTCTGGGGGCTCGACCCGCACCGCATGCCGCCCAGCGCACGCACACTCGGCATCCCGGAGCATCCGGCCGAGTTGCAACGCACCCTTGCTCCCCTCACCGACCCGCCCCTGCTCAAGCTCAAACTGGGCACCGGCGATCCGGCCCGCGACCTCGCCCTCGTACGCCGCGTCCGCGCCGAAACCACCGCCCCGCTCTGCGTGGACGCCAACGGCGCCTGGTCCCTTCGCGAAGCCGCCGCGTTGATCCCGAAACTGGCCGAGCACGAACCGGTTTTCATCGAACAGCCCATCCCGGCCGAGGAGGCCGACGCGTGGCACCTGCTCCGCCGCCTCCTCCCGCGCGGGATGCCGCCCCTGATTGCGGACGAGAGCGCCCGCACCGCCGACGACGTGATCCTGCTGGCCGGCGCCGCCGACGGCGTCAACGTCAAGCTCTCGAAGGCCGGCGGGCTGGCCGAAGCCCGGCGCATGATCACCCTGGCCCGGGCGCTCGACATGAAGGTGCTCCTGGGATGTATGATCGAGAGCTCCGTCGGCCTTACCGCCGCCGCCCACCTGGCTCCCCTGGCCGACTTCCTCGACCTCGACGGAACCCTGTTCCTGGCCGATGACCCCTTCGACGGCCTGACCTTCGACAACGGCCGCATCACCCTCCCCGACCGCCCCGGCCACGGCGCCATCCCCCGGCGCTCCTCCTGACCCCGAACACCGAAAGCGCCTCCCCCATGCGCATCGCCTGCCCGAAATGTGAATACGAACCCCGCCGGGACGACCGCTGGCAGTGCACCTGTGGGACGTGCTGGAACACGTTCGAGACGCAGGGCCGCTGCCCCGGCTGCGGCAAGGTGTGGCGCCGGACGTGCTGCCCCCGCTGCTTCCGGTGGTCGCCGCACCACGACTGGTACCGGGATCTCCCGCCGGTCGATGCCCTGCTGCACCGGGCGGACGAGCCCGCCTCCTCCCGTACCGGTTAATCGCGGGTGATGCGCAGGACGATCTTCCCCGCATTGCGGTTGGCCTCCATGCGCCGGTGGGCGTCGGCCACGTTGACCCAGTTGTAGACCGTGTCGATGACGGGCCGGACGCGCCCCTCCTGCAGCAGGTAGTTCAGCAGCGACGCCACTTCCTTCGTCAGCCGGATCTTGTAGTCCAGTTCCCGGTCGCGCAGGGTCGAAGCGATCATCCGGGCGCGTTTCTGGAAGAGCAGGCGGAGGTCGAGCCGGTCGAGGCGGCTGCCGCCCAGGGTGGCCAGCAGCACCAGCCGGCCATCGCGGGCCAGGGCTTGCAGGTTGCGTTCCAGGTACGGCGCCCCGATGAAGTCGAGGATGAGGTCCACACCCCGTCCCTTCGTCGCCTTGCGGACGCGCTCGGCGAAGTCCTCCTCGTGGTAGTTGATCGTCAGCTCGGCGCCCAGCTCCCGGCAGAGGCCATGCTTCGAGGGGGAAGCCGTGATGAACGCATGGGCTCCGGCCGCACGCACGATCTGTATGGCCGCCGTCCCCACGCCACTGCCGCCGGCGTGGATCAGGACGCGCTCGCCGGCCCGGAGCTGGCCGAGCCAGTAGAGCGCCTGAAAAGCCGTCAGAAACGCCTCGGGGAGGGCCGCCGCCTCCTCGAAAGAGAGGTTGTCCGGGATGCGCATGGCCATGTCCTGGTGAATGACGGCATATTCGGCATAGCCGCCGCCGGCCAGCAGGCCGAAGACCCGATCCCCCGCCTTCCACGCCGTGACATCCTTACCCACCTGCTCGACGACACCGGCCATCTCCAGCCCCAGGATTTCCGGCGCCCCTTTCGGGGGCGGATACCGGCCCTCCCGCTGCAGCAGATCCGCCCGGTTCAGGGCCGTCGCCTCCACCCGGACGAGCAGTTCGTCTTTCTTCGGGCGTGGCCTGCGGCACGTGCCGATATAGAGTTGGTCGGGACCACCAGGGCGTTTGAGCAGAACGGCTTTCATGAGGCGGGAAAGGATCGACGGGTGTTTTCGATGCGCCCCAAGGTAAACCGTGCGACCGGTCTCCATCAACCCACCCGGCCCGGTCCGTGAAAAGCGGAATCGCCGGCGAGGGAGCCGCCGAAAAAATGTTTAAGGTCCCCCGAAAAGCGACGATAAACGAGGCAGCAACCGCCAGTTGCTTGCCAGTCCAGAACCGTTCACCAATCCCACGAGAACCATGGGAGCTTTCGGAGACTTTTCCCGGATCAACACGAACATCCAGGCGCTCGATGCGCTGCGTCGCTTCCAGCTCACCAACCAGAACCTGGGTGACCGCCAGCTGCGCCTGGCCACCGGCAAGCGGATCAACCGCGCCGAAGACGACTCGGCCGGCTTCCACATCGCAAAAAAGCTGGAAGCGCGCGTGCGCGGCCAGGCCCAGGCCCTCGCCAACATCGGCGACGCCAAGAGCATGCTGACGGTGGCCGAAGGCAGTCTGGGGACCATCATGGAGATCCTTCAGACGATGAAGGAGAAGGTCGTCCAGGCCGCCAACGACACGATGGGCACCGACGAGCGAACCGCCATCAAGAACCAGCTGGACGCCCTCTCGGCAGAAATCGATGAAATCGTCGGCGACACCACCTTCAACGGCACGTCGCTCTTTTCCGCAAGCGCACAGACGAGCTTCACGTTCCAGGTCAATGCCGAGCAGGGCGACACGTTCTCGGTCACCCTCGCCACGTTGTCGGCCTCGAATCTCAGTGTGGCTATCGGCGATCTCACTGTCGCCAGTGCGGCAAGTGCCGGTGCCACCCTCGCTCGGATTGACACGGCCATCACCACGATCGCGAACGTGCTGGCCAACATCGGTGATAGCCAGAAGCGGCTGACCTTCAAGCAGGACGCCCTCTCGACCGCCATCACGAACTACGAGGCCGCCCGCAGCCGCATCGAGGACGCCGACTTCGCCAAGGAGCAGATGGAGATCGTCAAGCTGCAGATCCTGCAGCAGACCGGGATCGCCTCGCTCGCACAGGCCAATTCCGGGCCGCAGGCCATCCTCCAGCTGCTCCAGTAACCGGCTCCGGCGCGGTTTCTGACCAAAATTTTCCGGAAAGCTTAAGAAAGCTTTTCATTCTGCCGAAAAAAGAGACTGTGCTCGCCGGCATGTCTTCAGGCTGCCGGCAGGCACAAAAAAGAGGCGCGGAACCGTGCTGCCACACCGTCCCGCGCCAGAGATCCCCCTCAGTGCCTGTTTGAAACCCTACACCAGACTACCCAAGGAGGAAATATTATGGCTTTTGGAGATCTGACCCGGATCAACACGAACATCCAGGCCATGGACTCGCTGCGTCAGTTTCAGCTGACGAACGAGCACCTGGGCCTGCGCCAGCTGCGCCTGGCTACGGGCAAGCGCATAAATCGTGCCGAAGACGACTCGGCCGGGTACAACATCGCCCGGAAACTGGAGGCCCGCATCCGCGGCCAGGCCCAGGCCCTCGCCAACATCGGCGACGCCAAGAGCATGCTGACGGTGGCCGAAGGCAGCCTGGGCAGCATCATGAATATCCTTCAGACGATGAAGGAAAAGACGGTCCAGGCCGCCAATGACTCGATGGGCACCGACGAGCGAACCGCCATCAAGAACCAGCTGGACGCCCTCTCGGCAGAAATCACCGACATCCTCGGCGACACCACCTTCAACGGCACGTCGCTCTTTTCCGCAAGCGCACAGACGAGCTTCACGTTCCAGGTCAATGCCGAGCAGGGCGACACGTTCTCGGTCACCCTCGCCACGTTGTCGGCCTCGAATCTCAGTGTGGGTAGCAGCGATCTCACTGTCGCCAGTGCGGCAAGTGCCGGTGCCACCCTCGCTCGGATTGACACGGCCATCACCACGATCGCGAACGTGCTGGCCAACATCGGTGATAGCCAGAAGCGGCTGACCTTCAAGCAGGACGCCCTCTCGACCGCCATCACGAACTACGAGTCGGCCCGCAGCCGCATCGAGGACGCCGACTTCGCCAAGGAGCAGATGGAGATCGTCAAGCTGCAGATCCTGCAGCAGACCGGGATCGCCTCGCTCGCGCAGGCCAACGCCGCGCCGCAGTCGGTGCTGTCGCTGTTCTAAGGCAACAAAAAACCCACGCCATGGGAACGGTTCTGGCATAGCTCCCGTGGGGTCAGGAAGGAAGTGGCGAGCCTTCCGGCAACAGCCTCTCCGCAGCGGCGGGGAGGCTGTTTGCTTTCCCCCCCATGGCGTGGGTTAATGGGCACAAAAGTCGCAAAGCCCGCCCGTATGATCAGGCGGCCCCGCGTCGCTCCGCATAGACGATGCCCAGCTTCAGGGAAGCGATCAGGGCCTTGATGGCCTTCGCTCCGTATTCTTTCTTTTCCCGCAGCGCCTGGAAGGCCCGTGCATGGTCCCCCAGGCCGCTCCGGGCACACAGCACCCCCAGGATGCGCAGCAACTCGTCCGGGTTCAACACGAAGCGTACGGCGGTTCCGGCGGCCTCGTTCAGGTTATAGGCTTCGAGCAGCATCAGCATGCCGTCGCCGGGTTTTTGTGCAGCCAGCAACGCCAGCCCGGTGGTGTAGTAGGCGATCGGCTCCCGGCGGTCGAGTGTGAGCATCTCGTTGGCATGCACCAGAGCCGCCGGGATGTTGTTCAGCTTGAGGGCGGCCTGGGCCGCCAGGAGATGGGTGTAAAAGGCATTCTGAGGCAATAGCAGGCGGTAATCCAGCTCTCCGGTGATGTCGACGACATCCTGGTATTGCTTGAGAATGAAATAGGCCACGGCAAGCTGGTAGCCGTAGTAAGCCCGATATTTTGCCGAGCGCGGCCGCGTGTACTCCGCCTTGAGTAGTTCGATCCGCGGCGTATACTTCTGCACCATTCCTTCCGCCGAAAGGGCATAGCCGGTGTGGATGATTTCGGCCTCGACGCGGACGAGCTTCCGGCCGGTGCGCTCCATGTAGGCGAGGAGCTTCTCCTGTACCTGATGGTGCACGCGCCCTTCGTAGCGGATCTGTGGGTCGTTGCGGAAGATGCGCTCCTGCCACACCCGGTCGGCCGCCATGATCTGCCCCTCGGGCAGCAGGTTACGCACCAGCAGTTGTGCCGCGGCAACCTCCGGATGGCGGATGATTTTTCGTATACGCTGCCAGTGACGATCGTCCGGCAGGTACTCGTCGCCGTCGAGGACCAGGATGAAGTCCCCGCCGGCCTTGTCGAAGGTATAGTTGCGGGCGACGGCGAAGGAACCGGGCCATTCGATCTCCTCGAAAACGTCTGCATAGCGCCGGGCGATCTCCTGCGTTCCGTCGGTCGAGCCGGTGTCGATGACCACGATCTCGTCCACATGAGGCCGGGCGAGGGAGAGACACCGCTCCAGGTTCTCCGCCTCGTTCTTGACCATCATACTGAGGGAAAGGGACGGCTCTCGTTTGCGCCTGCGGGCGATCTTTCTTGCTGCTCGGGCCATGGGTCTTCATTCGCTGTCGCACCTGCGATGGACGACTGCCCGGGAAAACGCGTACCGGCGTTCGAACGAACGGGCAGCCGCCGGAGGGCGAGGGCAATGCTTCGGTTCAGCCCGGACCTGCCGGAAACATGCCAATCCGAACGGCCGGCTGCGCCTCGTTGCGGCCGGCGGGTTCCCCGGAGACGCTTGCCGGGTACCGCCGGTGCATTTTTCGGGGCTTAAGACCGGATCCGGCCCTGCCGATACAAGGGGCGTACCCTGTTTCACCCCGACACTCCGGTGCCGGAAAAGGTGTCCTTCCCCGGAAAATCCTTCCATCCGGGCCACGTCCCGGGCGGCAGGGGCTACCGGGTTGCCCGCCTGCTTTCGGCACGTCCCTTGTCTCCCCGCCTTCTCAACCATCCAAGCGAGAGTAACAGCCATGCACACCGCGCTCCGCATGCGTCAGTACCAGCAGCAGGCCATCATGACGGCATCGCCGGAACAGCTCATTGCGAAACTGTATGACCTGGGCATTGCAGCCTGCCACCGGCAGGATCGGGCCAAGCTGCGGGCGGTCCTCAAGGAACTGATCGGGAGCCTGAACTTCGAGAAGGGCGGCGACATCGCACAGGGACTCTACAACATCTACGAATTCTGCCTCCGTGAGAGCATCAGCGGAGACCTCAACCTGATTCAGGAACTGCTCGACGAACTGCGCACCGTCTGGAAAGAGGCCGTGATCGGCCGGCAGGCAGCCTGACGTTCTGCGGTCCGGCGTGGCACGTTTTCCTTCACCCCAACCGGTTCTACCCCATGGTCAGCGCGCTGTTTGAAAGCCTCAAGGCGAACGATCCGTACGAGCTGCTCATCAGCCAGATCTTGCAGATCGAGAGCCAGCCCAGGCGTGACCTCGAGCTCAAGCGCTCGACGCAGGAGCGCATGAAAAAGGCGCTCGACGATCTGGACAGCAACGTTTCCGCGCTGCACACGCTGCTGACTTCCTTCACGGACACGCTCTCGAATCCGTTCGGGGCCCGCACGGCAACGCTCCCGGACACGACCTCCTTCACCGTCACCGCGAGCGACGACGCCCCGCCCGGAAGCCACACGTTGCAGGTGCATCGCCTGGCCTCGACCGACACGCGCCTGAGCAAGCAGTTCACCAGCAGCGGTACGTCCCTGCGGAGCTTCTTCGACACCTATGGCGCGCAGACCTTCGAGATCAGCGTTGCCAGCCCGACCGACGCCGACCCCAACAACCGGGTCGCCATCTCTGTGATGGTCAATCCGACCGGCACGACCGATGACGACATCCTCGACGAGATTGCCACAGCCATCAAAACGGCGATGGATGACGCGGTCGACAGCGGCCTCATCAAGTCTACGGAGGCCGGCAGCGCCTCCGTCGTCAAGGAAACCAGCGATACGTCGCGCCTGACGCTGCGCAGCGGGCAAACCGGCTACGCCAACCGCCTCGAGTTCACGGACTCGGCCGACGGGCTCCTGACCCTCCTCGAAGTCAACAAGAACGAGGTGGCCTCGGGCACCGGGGGGGGCCAGGTAACCCGCGTCGGTACCGGCGAAACCGACTCGGACCTCAACGCCAAGTTCACGCTGGACGGGCTGACCCTCTACCGGAGCACCAACCAGGTCACCGACGCACTCGACGGCCTGACCCTCACCCTGAAGCAGGCCGGCGACCCGGTCGACTTCTCGGTCGGATCGGACACCGAGGGCATCAAAGGCCAGATCAAGGACTTCATTGCCAAGTACAACGCCGTCCTGAACCTCATCAACAGCAAAACCCAGGTCGACGGCGACCTGGACATCCGCGCCGACTTCGCGGGGGACTCCCTGCTGACCGGCCTGCGTTTCGGGATGCGGAGCGAGATCGCCCGCCAGGTCTCGGGCCAGCCGGCCGGCGCTCCTACCCTGCTGGCCCAGATCGGCATCGAGACGAACGAGGATGGCACGCTCGTTCTGAAAGACGAGGAGAAGCTCACCGAAGCTCTCGAAGAGAATCCCGAGGCCGTCCAGAACCTCTTCGCCGGCAGCGACGGCGTGGCGACGCGCCTCAAGACCCGCCTGGATGCCTACCTGGGAGCCGACGGGCTCATCGACAACCGGATCGACTCCATCGAGCAACGGATCCTCCGCCTCGACGGCCAGATCAAGGACTTCGACGAGCGGCTGGCCCTGCGGGAACAGCAGCTGCGCGAACAGTTTGCCAAGCTGCAGGAAGCCATTGCCCTCTTCCAGGGACAGCAGCAATTCCTCGGCGGCCTCTTCGGCTAATCCACCCGTGCAGTGTGGCACGGCATTTGAGCCGTTCCCCCACAAACCCGTGCCATCGCCATGCAAACCGACTTGCTCCACGCCATCTATGCAACGGGAGACCGGATGTACCAGGCCCTCCAGGACGACGACCTGGAGGCCTTCTACACCCTGCTGGCGGAGCGAGCCGGCCTGATCGAACAACTGGCGGCGGCCCCCCGACCCGTAAACCCGACCCGGGACCGACTGGCCGAGGCCTTCAAACAACAGCAACGTCGCCTCGAGGCCGCCCTCGCCCGGGAAGAAAACCGGCTCCGGGAAGCCCTCGGCGAAGTAACCCGGAGCCGCCAGGCACACCGGCAGTACCGCCAGCAGCCGGTCGTGCGCTCCCTCCTGAACAAAAACCTGCAGGGCTAGTTTGTATGGCTATCACGCCGCCCTGCACACCGCTGCCCGTCGAAACCATGGCCTACATCAGCCGTCGAGCCGCGTAACCGGTAGCACCAACCTGATCCCACGATGGACATCCGCAACGCCACCCCGGGCCTGAACGGTACCACGCCCCTGCAGCCCGCTTCCCCCCACGAAACGGGAAAGCCGGAACCGAACGTGCGCCCCGCACCGCTCGACCGCGCCTCCACCGCCTCCCCCGGCGACCGGCTGGACCTCTCCCCCGAGGTACAGGCACGCCTGGAGGTGCAGCGCAACCCCGAGACCCTCTTCGCGCGCAAGGCCCTCAACGAACTGCCGGGGCTGAGCCAGGAACGCCTGGAAACCATCAAAAGCCGCCTGGAAGAAGGGTATTACAGCCTCCCGAAGGTGCTGTCCGTCATCGCCGACCGGGTAGCCGATGAGCTGTCGGGCGACCTGCACGCCAAGGCCGGGCTACACACCGGCTCTCCCGGTGAGCACGACGGCTAGATGTACCCCTCCTCCCGGTACTTACGGAGCTTGTTACGAATGGTGCGGGCACTGATGCCCAGCCGCTCCGCCGCCATCTGCTGGTTGTTGCCCGTCTCCGAGAGCGTCTGCAGAATCATATAACGCTCCATATCCTCGATCGTCTGCAGCGTATCCGGCGGCCGCTCTCCCGCCCCGGCCTCAAGGTTCTCCGAGAAGAACTCGTCGAAGACGTGCTCCACCGCAATCGTCTCCTCGTCACCGCTGAGCACCACACCCCGGTGCACCAGGTTCTCCAGCTGCCGCACGTTGCCGGGCCAGTGATAAGCCTTGAAACGATCGAGCAACTCCTTTGAAAGGGTCTTCTCCGGCAGTTCGTAGATCTCGCAGTATTTTTTGACGAAGTGCCGTGCCAGCAGCGGGACGTCGCTGCTACGCTCCCGCAACGGCGGCACCGAGAGGGGAAAAACGGCGAGGCGATGGTACAGGTCTTCCCGGAAGACGCCTTCGCTGATGGCCTCGCTCAGGTCCCGGTTGCTCGTGGCGATGACCCGCACGTCCACCTTTTGCGTCTCGGTGGAACCCACCTTCTGGAACTCGTGCTCTTGCAGCACCCGCAGCAGCTTGGCCTGCACGGGCAGGTCGATCTCGGTGATTTCGTCGAGCAGGAGGGTGCCGCCGTCGGCGCGCTCGAAGGCTCCCGTCATGTCGTCGATGGCGCCGGTAAAGGCTCCCTTGCGATGGCCGAAGAGGTGGCTTTCGACCAGCTCGCGCGGCAGGTTGGCACAGTTGATGGTCACGTAGGGCCCGCCGGCCCGGTCGCTGATCTGGTGGATCAGGCGTGCGAGCACTTCCTTGCCGGTACCACTTTCGCCCTGGATGAAGACGGGGGCTCGGTTCCGGGCCACCCGGGGCAGCATGGCTTTGAGCCGTTTGATGCTCGGGGCCTCGCCAATGTACTCCACGGTCGCCCCTTTCGCCCGGCCTGCCGGCTTCGCCCGGGGCCGCTTCGTCTCGGGAGCAGGCACCGGCGCCGCCAGGGAGGCCTTCACCCGTTCGACCAGGTCGGCCGTGGTGAAAGGCTTCGGGATGTAGTCGAAGGCGCCGTGTTGCATGGTGCGCACGGCATGCTGCACGTTGGCATGCGCCGTGATCATGATGACCCGGGTCGAAGGATACTCCTGGCGGATGTGGGCCAGCAGCTCCAGCCCGTCCATGTCCGGCATCATGAAGTCGGTCACCACCAGATCGAACGCCTGCTCCTTGAGCAGTTCCATGGCCTGCAGGGCGTTGGAACAACTGACCACCTGCATGCCGTGCCGGGCAAAAAGACGCTCAAAAAGGTTGTGGAGAAGCTGCTCGTCGTCGACGAAGAGGATGCGCGGTTGCCGATCCATGGGGCTTGCGTGGATACGTCCGAACGATCGTGGCGCGACGCCGGGGTCGCAGCCTAAATATAAGACGTAATCCGGCCTCTGCCACGCCTGCCGTCCCTGCCCCGGTTCAATTTCCCGATCACGCACTTCCCGGACGAAGCCCGGACCGGTTGCCTTCCGTTCCAGGACCGGCAAGCGGCAGCGTCAGCACGAAGCAGATGCCGGACTCGGCACCGTTGGCAGCCAGCTCCAGCCGTCCCCCGTGCGCTTCGGCGATCCGGCGCCCGATGCAAAGCCCGACCCCCAGGTTGTGTGCCTTGGTCGTGAAAAAGGGCATGAACACCTTGCTTTCGGCTTCCTCTTCGTCGATCCGGCCGTCATTGTGGACCTCGAACCGGATCACCTCGTTCGGCGGGTCCGGTATGACCCGAAAGCGCACGTCGCCGCCGCTGCGGGTGGCATCGAGGGCGTTCTGGAGCAACACGAGCAGGGCCTGGCGCAACAGAACGGGATCGGCCATGAAGAACAGGTGGCCGTGCGGTGGCACCTCGAAGCGAATCCGTTCCAGATCGGCCTCGTCGACGGCCGCGAGCAGGTTCTCCAGCACGTCACGCAACCCCACGCGGGAGAACACGGGTTCGACCGGCTCGCTGTAACGCTGCAAGTCGGCCAGGATCCGTTCGATCCGGACGGTGCTCTCGAGGATACGGAACGCCAGATCGCGCTGCTCGCGGGTGGGCAGCGAATCGATCAGCAGGTCGGTATAGCCTTCGATGCCGGCGACCAGGCCCCGCAGGCGATGGGCCAGCACGAGCGCCAGGTGACCCAGCGAGGCCTCCTCGTCGACGCGGTGCACCGGCCGGGATACCCCCGCCCGGTCGAACCGCTCGGGCATGAAACGTTCTGTCACAGGGTCCACGCTGCCCTCCACCTTGAGAGATACGGCCGGCAGGGAGCCGCCGGCCCGCACGTGCCCCTCCGTGGATCAAACGACATGCCGCCCTCAGCCCCCGCAGCCGGCGCGTGGACAGCCCGGAACGCCCTCTCCGAAACCGGCAAGAATTTCCCGGATGCGGCGCATTTTCCCGCCCCGCCCGTCCGGGTCGTCCGGGACACGCCCGCGCCTCTCCTCGCTCTTTCACAGGGACCCAATCCAGGGCGTATCGGCTACACAGGGCCGTGCTTAAACGACGGCCCGTTGCTTTTCCGGGCCGGTCCGGGGAGGTCCTCGCGCAACACCCCCCGCACGACCGCCCCCCCTCCGGCATCCCCCGGCTTCGGGCACAGAGGTTGCACAGGCCGGAGGCAGACAAGCAAACGAATGCCTTTCGCGAGACATGGAGACGCCGAAGCTCAAACTGCTCTCCCGCGCCATGCAGGCCTACACCTGGCGCATGCAGGCGCTGGCCGGCAACATCGCCAACCTGGATACGCCGGGCTACGACCGGATCGCGGTCTCCTTCGAGGAAACCCTGCAGGAGATGCGCCACCAGGTACCGAGCCTGCGCGACGTCACAGACGTGGAGCCGCGCGTGAGCGTGGAGGAGCGTCCCCCCGTTCTGGAAGAGGAGATGATGGAGCTGGCCGACACCCAGATGCGCACCCAGTTTGCCACCCGGGCCCTGCACGACCACTTCGGGATGCTGCGCATGGGCATCACCGGCCGCACCGGCTGATCCCCCATCACACGACCGTCGTAACCTGCTCCCGTCATGCTGATCAACAACCGCTTCTTTCGGGTTTTTCGGGCTTCGGCCCGCGGGCTGCACGCCCAGCGCGTGGCGCTCGGGACGGCCGCCGAGAACATCGCGAACGCCGGTACCACCCGCACCGAGAACGGTACCCCCTACGCCATCAAGCGCGCGGTGCACCAGGTCGCCGAAGCAGACTACCGGCGCTTCAGCGACCTGCTGGACCGCATCGAGGGCGAGATGGCGGTCCGGGATGCGCGGCACCTGGAGGGCCTCTCGCTCCGGCGTCGCCTGCCCGACATCGAGATCGGCCCGGAAACGGAGGTCGCCGAGGCCGTGCGGCTGCGCCGGGAATACGACCCCACGCACCCCCACGCCGACGCCGACGGCTACGTCCACTACCCCGACGTCAACATCGTCGAGGAGATGGCCATGATGATCTCGGCCAGCCGCATCTACGAGGCCAACCTGAGCGCCGTGCAGACGGCCAAAGACATGATCAAGCGAACCCTGGAGATCTGACCCCGGCCCACCCGAGGCAACGCGTACGCGCCGCAACCCCTTTCGCCCCAGCCGTGCACCACGTATGAGCAACCGTATTAACCCGTACCGCTCCCCCCTGCTCCAGCCGCACCAGCGCACGGAGCCCCTGCGGGAAACGCCCCGGGCCCCACAGGCCGCTGCGCTGGCCCCGGCGCGGCAGCACACGGCAGCCCGCCCGGCGCTCGAGCAGATCCCGCTCTCGGCCGAAGAGCAGCAGATGATCGACCGGGAGTTCCCG